>NZ_JBFRCS010000002.1:0-352488 GCF_052113185.1 Leifsonia sp. YAF41 | reverse complement strand
GCGCGGCCTCGTGCGTGGTGAACACTCTGCCGAGTGAAGGAGGGAGCGGAATCCGGGAGGTCACGCGACTTAGCGTGCCGGAATGCGCCCCGTCCCGCCCGGCGAACCTTCGCGGTGTGGATAAGTCGCGCGGGACGGGGCGCATTCCGGCACGCTAAGTCGCGTGACCTCCCGGATTCCGCTCCCTCCTTCACTCGGCAGAGTGTTCACCACGCACGAGGCCGCGCTGCGCGGCATCCGCGAGGGGCGCCTGCGTGGCGGCGATCTGGGACGACCGTTTCACGGAATTCGTGTGTCGGCACCTGCCCGTTCAGTCTCCGATCGCGCGCGCGCCTATCAACGACGGATGCCCGACGCCGGATTCTTCTGCAGCATCACTGCCGCGCAAATTCTGCGGATTCCCGTGCCAATCCGTCTCGACGCGCGTTCCGAGCTTCACGTTGGGATGCCCTCCCCTCAGCGTGCGCCGCGCAGCTCGGGCACAGCCGGCCACAAGCTCCAAATCGGCGTCGATGATCTGTGTGACTGCAGCGGGCTTCGTGTCACGACCGCCGCCCGCACGTGGTGCGATCTAGCGACTGTTCTCGACCTGGAGGATCTTGTCGCGGCCGGCGACCACATCGTGCATCATCGGCATCCACTCTGCAGCATCACAGACCTCCGAGAGGCTGCCGCCCGCCACCCCGGCCGCAGAGGTCGGGCGCGCCTCATCGAAGCGCTCGATTTACTTGTCGACAATGCCGATTCGCCACCCGAGTCGATTGTGCGTGTCACCGTCATCAAGGCCGGCATCCGGGGCCTCGTGCCCAACTACCCCATCGCCGATGCACGAGGCATCATCTTTGCTCGAGCCGACCTCTGTTTTCCTGCCCACCGGGTGATCTTTGAGTATCAAGGCGACTACCACCGCACTGAGATTCTGCGCTGGAGGAAGGACCGCACCCGGCTCGCTCGGCTCGCGGCCGCCGGATGGCACGTGATCGAGATCGCCGCCGATGAACTCACCGACCGTCGGATGCTGCTGCAACTGATCAGGGACAGCCTCAAGCTATTCCCCGCACTCCACACTCTCTAGATCAGAATCCACCCTTCCCGTCGGCCCTCCTGAGGGGTCGCATATCGACCTTCGTGGCACCGAGGAAGGTCGATTTGCGACCCCTCACGGGCACCGACACCGTCCGATGTGTGGGTCGACCGGCAGGGGATTCGGCGGGCGACGGCTATCGGAATGCGGCGGCGACTGGGATTCTGAGTGCATGACTCAGAACGAACCGGTTGTTCACGTGCGCGATCTTCAGAAACGCTACGGCGACGTGGAGGCGGTGCGCGGGATCAGCTTCGACATTCACCTCGGCGAGACCTTCGCCCTGCTCGGCCCGAACGGCGCCGGCAAAAGCACAACGATCGAGATTCTCGAGGGGTACCGGGATCGCTCCGGCGGCGAGGTGTCGGTGCTCGGCATCGATCCGCGCCACGGCGGCCGCGGCTGGAAATCGCGCCTCGGAATCGTATTGCAGTCCACCGGCGAGAGCGGAAACGTCACGGTGACCGAGCAGTTGGCTCACTTCGCGGGCTTCTACCCGCATCCGCGCAGTGTCGCCGAAGTCATCGACGCGGTCGGCCTCGGCGAGAAGGCGAAGACTCGCATCAGCAAGCTGTCGGGCGGGCAGCGTCGACGAGTGGATGTCGCGCTCGGCATCATCGGACGTCCCGAACTTCTCTTTCTCGACGAACCGACCACCGGCTTCGACCCTGAGGCGCGGCACCGGTTTTGGGGGCTCATCCGCTCGCTGAAGGCGGAGGGAACGACGATTCTGCTCACCACGCACTACCTCGACGAAGCGGCTCAACTCGGCGATCGGGCCGGCGTCATCGCCGGCGGACGCCTCATCGATATCGGCAGAATCGACGAGATCGGCGGCGCCGCCGCTCGCATTCCGTCGGTGCGGTGGCGGGATGCGACGGGCGCGCGGCAGGAACGGCGCACCGAGAATCCCGGCCACGTCGTCGCCGAGCTCGTCGCCGCGCTCGGCGGGGAGCCGGCCGAGCTCGAAGTCGTGCGGCCAAGCCTCGAAGACGTGTATCTCGATCTGGTGCGCACGGCCGATACGGCGGATGCGGCAACGACGCCGACAGCGACAACGCCAACGACGCCGACGCCGACGCCGACAGCACGCTCAAACGTTTCGACGGCATCAACGGAAGCGGCGCCAGCACCGGCGACTGCCGACACACCACCCAACACACCGCCCGACGACTCGCCATCACCGACCGCTGCCAGCTCGAAGGAGCCCCGCGCATGAACACCCTCACCCTCGGCGCCGCCCGGGTCGGCTACGAGACGAAGGTCTACTTTCGCTCGCCGGACACCCTCTTCTTCACGTTCTTCTTTCCGGTCGTCATGCTCGGGATCTTCACCACCGCCTTCGGCTCGGCCGGCAACGTCGGCACGGCCCCCGACGGAACCGGCGGAATCAGTGTCGGCGCGTACTATCTGCCCGGGATGATCGCCGCCGGCATGCTGCTCTCGGGTCTGCAGAACCTGGCCGTCGACATCGCCACGGAGAAGGGCGACGGCACGCTCAAGCGGCTCGGCGGCACCCCGCTCTCCCCGAACAGCTACTTCATCGGAAAAATCGGACAGGTCTTCGCCACCGGCATCCTGCAGGCCGCACTACTGCTGTTCGTCGCTCATTTCGTGTTCGGAGTGGCACTGCCGCAGGAGGCCTCCAGCTGGTACACCTTCGCGTGGGTGTTCGTGTTCGGCACGATCACATCCGCTCTGCTCGGGATCGCCCTCTCGTCGGTTCCCCGTTCGGGCAAGAGCGCGACGGCGGTGGTCATTCCGACCGTGCTGCTGCTGCAGTTCATTTCGGGCGTCTACCTGCAGTTCTACCTGTTGCCGACCTGGATGCAGAACCTTGCCAGCCTGTTTCCGCTCAAGTGGATGGCGCAGGGGATGCGCAGCGTGTTCCTGCCCGAAAGCTTTCAGGCGCTGGAGCCGTCGGGCTCCTGGGATCTGGGCCTCGTCGCACTGAATCTCGGCATCTGGTTGGTCGTCGGGCTGGCGCTGAGCCTCGTCACGTTCCGCTGGATCCGAAAGGACACCTAGCCCTCGCTTATCCGGGCGCGCCTCTGTCGCCCCTCCCACCACCGGCCGGGCGGAGGACCCACCACCACTTTCGAATCAGGTCTTGATTCGGGCGACGGAGTTGCGTATGGTTTTGCCAAAGCGGTTTGCCAAAGCGCTTTGCAACGATGCGAATACTTTGGCCTGATGTAGCGAGGACGGTACATGATGGTGTCGATTGCCGACGTCGCCGAGAAGGCGGGTGTGAGCCAGACGACGGTCTCCCACGCGCTCAGCGGCAAGCGCAAAGTGAGCGACGCCGTGAAGCAGCGCGTCGAGGCGGCCATGGCCGCACTCGACTACGTGCCCAGCCGTTCCGCCCAGAACCTCGCCCTCGGCATGACCCGCATCCTGGCCGTGCTCGTGCCCGACATCGGCAACGGATACTTCGCGCAGCTGGCCAAAGGGGCTGAGGCCGCTGCAATCGCACGCGGCTACAACATCCTCGTCTGCGGTACCGGCTACGACAACGCCCGCGAGGTGCAGTACCTCGAGATGATCCACTCGCGCGCCGTCGACGGCGTGATCTACACGGCCGGTGAGCCACCGACGGAGGCCGAGCTGTCCCGCGTGCTCGGCGGCATGCCGACAGTGCTCGTCGACGAGGAGATCGAAGGCGCCGAGCTCGCCTCGGTCGTCTCCGACAACGAGCACGGCGGCAAACTCGCCGCGGAACACCTGCTGGCGCTCGGCCACCGTTCCGTGCTCATTCTCGGCGTCACCGGCGTCGTCGGCACCCGGCGTGCGGCCGGCTTCCGCGCCGCCTGGACGGCTGGCGGCGGCGACCCCCTCGAGCACACCCTGGGCTCGGTGACCGCCGAGAGCGGCCGGGAATGCATCGCCCCCTACGTCGAGCGAATCCGAAACGGCGAGTTCAGCGCCGTCTTCGCCGGCAGCGACCTGATGGCCCTCGGCGCCATCGAAGTGCTGCGGGAGCAGGGACTCACCGTGCCTCGCGACGTCTCCTTCGTCGGCTTCGACGACAGCACGGATGCCCGTTACGCCAGTCCCGCATTGACCACGGTGCGCCAAGACGTGCTCGGCCTCGGCGGTCGCGCGGTCACGATGCTCATCGATGAGCTGGAGGGAATCACGACGGAGACACAGCACATCGTGCTGCCCGTCGAACTGATCGAACGCGAGTCAGCGGTGCGGTTTGCACCGGCACGAAACGAAGGAAAGCAGTGAGCGTGAACAACCCCGGCCGAGCAATGGCCAGCGAGAGCGCCCCCGCGCGCGGCTACTCCGTCTTCTTCGGCGACGTCGCCATCGACGAGTACTACGTCGCCCCCTACTTTCCGGTCGGCGGCGACAAGGTCAGCGTCGAGACGATCCCCGAGGAATTCGGCGGGATGTGCGCCAACGCCGCGTCGATCTTCGCCAACTACGGCATCCCGACCTCGTTCATGTCGCAGCTCAACTCCGGTTTGCTCACCCAGCGGCTGCTGAAGGACCTGACCGACTCCGGTATCAGCACGAAACACGTCATCTTCGATGAGAGTGTTCCTGACTCGAAGTGCATCATCCTGCTTTCCGGAGACCAGCACATCGTCATCATCCCGAATCTCGGTATTTCGCACACCGAGATCACCCCTGAGGCGTTCGAGCATATGGCCAACGCCGAGTTTCTCTTCACCAGCCAGACCGACAGCATGCCGTTCCGAATGGGGGCGAAGGGCGCACAAGAAATCTTCCGCGATCTGTGCGATCGCGGAGTCAAGATCGTGATCGATCTCGACGTGTACCACCTCGAGAACCACCCTTCGGGGCTCATCGAGTACTGCGACATTCTGTTTATGAACTCGCTGGGATTCCAGCGGTTCACAGAATGCGGAAACGATGTGCAGCGGCTTCTGAACAACAGAACCACCGCGATCATCGTCACGAAAGACAGCGAGGGGTGCGATTTGTACACTCGCGACGGCATCGAAAGCATTCCCGGCTACCCCGTGGAGCCCATCGATGTGACAGGTGCAGGCGACACCTTCTCAAGCTCGTTCCTCTATGCCTATTCAACGACGAATGACCTCGCTGCTGCGGCGCGGTTCGCCAATGCGGCGGCCGCGCTCTCCATCGGCAAGGTCGGAGGCCGCGCCGGCCGAACCGAGGCAGCCACCGTCCGCGCATTCATGGCGGAGCAAGGCGAACGGCTTGAACTCACCACCCCATCCCCCCAACACCGATCAATGTAGAAAAGGTGACGCAATGACCAACTCATCCGGATTCGCACGCTTAATGAAGAGCTACGGCCGTTTGACGATCTTCATGATTCCGATTGGAATCGCCATCAACTTCGTGGGCGGGCAGATCGCCCTCCTGCTCAAACTTCCGGTTTACCTCGACAGCATCGGCACGATTCTCGTCGGTGCCACCTGTGGAAGCCTTCCCGGGGCCTTGGTCGGCCTCATCTCGAACCTGCTCAACTCGATCACGTCGCCGACGAACCTGCCGTATGCGCTCCTGAACATCATGTTCGGGCTCCTCGCCGGCTGGCTCGCCAAGCGCGGCGTGTTCACCAGCTGGTGGAAGACGCTTCTCAGCTCGGTTCTGTTCGCCTTCATCGGCGGCGTGCTCGGCGCGCTCATGACCATCTGGATCTTCGGCGGCCTCGGCGGTGGCGGCGGCGCACTCATCGTCGGCGCACTCGTTGCCTCCGGCATGGACATCAACACGGCCAACTTCGTCGCCCAGATCCCGATGGACATTCTCGACAAGGTGCCCACCGTGATGATCGTCTACCTGATCCTGCTGCGCATCCCCAAGCGGCTCTACGTCAAGCTCCCGCTCGGCTACATCTACCTCAAGAAGTCGCCGGCAGCCATCAAGGTTGCCGCGCACAGCTAACGCACCATCAGTTCCGCATTACATCTTTGGAGGCGTGACATTTCTAGCGAATTCATCGATGGCTTTCGCCGGCCAGCGACACAGGGAAACGGTATCCGCGATCTGAACCCGATTACGGTTCTCGTGGCCCTCGTGTCGCTGGTGGTGATCGCCATCGCCATCCCGGGTCTGCTTGCTCCGACCCTCATCTGTGCCGGCTACGTCGTGATTGCATTCTGCGCCGGCATCGGCCCGAGCTTCGCCGCGAACTACGCCAAGCTGTTCGCGATCGTCGGCCTCATCCTGTTCGTTCTGCGCGCCGCGTTCATTCCAGGCGAGCAGATTCTGTTCACGGTCGGCCCCATCGAGGTCAGCATGGAGGGCGTCATCGACGGCGCCCGCTTCGCCCTGGTCGTCATGGCCATGTGCGGAGCGGTCACTCTGTTCTTCTCGCTCATCCCGATGAAATACCTCATGCTTGCGCTTGAGCTGAAGGGAATGACGCCGCGAGCGACCTACGTGATCCTCGCCTCCTTCCAGTCGATCATCGACCTCGGCAAGAACGCCAAGGTCGTGATGGATGCCCAGAAGTCCCGCGGGATCGAGACGGAGGGGTCGATCGCCCAGCGCGTTCGCGCTTTCGTCCCGATTCTCGCCCCCGTGTTTCTGGCCGCGATGAACGAGACGGAGGAGCGGGCGCTCGCACTCGACGCCCGCGCTTTCAACTCGCGCCAGCCGCACAGCCATCTGGTGAGCCTGCATGGGATCCGCACCCGCGACGTTGTCGTGCTGTGCGCCGCCCTCGCCCTGGCCGCCGCCTCAATCGTGGGAGCTCTGCTGACGTGGTACTAGTTTCGATCAAGAATGTGGGCTTCACCTATGCCTACGCCGAGGAGCCGGCGCTCACCGACGTCTCGCTCGAGATTCAACCCGGCCTGCTCTACGGCGTCGTCGGGCTGAACGCGAGCGGCAAGAGCACCCTGTGCAGCCTCATCCGTGGCCTCATCCCGCACTTCCATGAGGGCGAGTTGACCGGCACCGTCGAGATTCTCGGCACCAATCTCACCGACTGGGATTCGGCGGAGCTCTCGCGCCAGATCGGTTATGTCTTTCAGAACCCGTTCACCCAAATCAGCGGGGTCAAAGACACGGTCTTCGAGGAGATCGCGCTCGGCCTGGAGAACCTCGGTGTGCCGCGGGAACAGATGATCTCCCGCGTGAGTGAGGTCGTCGCTCAGCTCGGCATCGAGGCGTTGATCGAGAAGAACCCGAACGAGCTTTCCGGCGGACAACGCCAGAAAGTCGCCTTCGCGTCGATCATCGCCATGGACGCCGACTTCATTGTGATCGATGAACCCACCTCGCAGCTTGACCCGGATGCCTCCGAGGCGGTGTTCGGAATCATCCGCGACCTCAAGGAACGCGGCAAATCGATCATCCTCGTCGAGCACAAGATCGATCTGATGGCCGAGTACGCCGATCGCATCATCGTGATGAAGGAGGGCCGGATCGTGATGGAGGGCGAGGTGCGCGACGTGCTCACCTCCCCCGCCCTCGCGGATGCCCAGGTGCCCCGGCCGGAGGTGACCGAACTCGCTCTCGCCCTCGAGCGCGAGGGGCGCCCCCTCTCTGCCATCCCGATCACCCGCGCCGAGGCGAAGCTGCTCGTGCGCGAACGCATGGAAGGACTCGCCCGTGCCCATTGAACTGACCAACGCCTCATTCACCTACCCCGACGGCTCCGTCGCCGTCGAGTCGGTGAACCTCACCATCAACGACGGCGAACGGGTGGCCATCGTCGGTCAGAACGGCGCCGGCAAGACCACAACCGTCAAGATGATGAACGGGTTGCTCCGGCCAACGACCGGAACCGTCTCGGTCAACGGCGAGCTCACGAACTCACGCACAACGGCGACAACCGCGAAGACGGTCGGCTATGTCTTTCAGAACCCCGACGACCAGATCTTCGGCAGCAATGTGCGTGGCGAGCTCGAATACATGCCGCGATATCACAAGTGGGATGAGGCGAAACGGGAGGAGCGCGTCGCCCGCGCCGCCGATCTCACCGGCATCGCCCAGTATTTCGAGATCAACCCCAACGACCTGCCGTTCGCGATCAAGAAGTTCGTCGCGATCGGGGCCATCCTCGTCGGCGAATGCAAATACGTCATCCTCGACGAGCCGACGGCCGGTCTCGACAGTCACGGCCTCGCGCTGCTCAACCGGATGATCGACCAGCTGGAAGCAGACGGAGTCTCGGTCATCACCATCACGCATGACATGCGCTTCGTCGCCCTGTCATTCGACCGGGTCGTCGTGATGGCCCATCGCACGGTCATCGCCGACGGCACGGCCACCGAGGTCTTCGCCAACGACGCCATCCTGGCCGAGGCCCGGCTCAAGCGGCCGGAGGTGGCACAGCTTGCCCGTGATCTCGGACTCAGCCAGACGGCACTGCGCCTCGGCGAAGTCCTTCCCCTCATCGCCTAACCGCGAACTCTCTTCTTTTCTACTGCTGCCCGTGAGGGCAAGAAATGGTACTGTCATGACCTCGAACAACCTTCTCGCTTCCTTCGCTTCGGTCAACCCGGTCTTCGCGATGCTCCACCTCAAGGGCGAGGGCACGGCGGCGAAGCTGGAGATCGCCAAGCGCGAGATCGAGATCCTCTGGGCAGGCGGCGTCGACGCCGTCATCGTCGAGAACTACTACGGCTCGGTCGACGAGGTCGTTCTCGTCTGCGACTACCTGCGCTCGAGCGCACCCGAGGTCGTCTTCGGCATCAACGTGCTGAACGACGACTGGCGCGCCTTCGAGTTGGCCAACGAGTATGGAGCACGGTTCCTCCAGCTCGACTCGGTAGCCGGCCACCTCGAACTGGCGGAGGACGCCGAGTTCGCCGCACGCCTGGCCGAGGAACGTGCCGCCTCTGACGCCTTCGTGCTCGGCGGCGTGCGCTTCAAATACCAGCCCGTACTCTCCGGCCGTTCGCTCGAGGAAGACCTGCTGCTCGGCGCGGCGCGCGCCGACGCCATCGTGGTGACGGGCGAAGGAACGGGCAAAGTGACCCCGCTGTCGAAGACGAACGAGTTCCGCCGCATCGTCGGCGCCGACTACCCGCTCGTCGTCGGGGCCGGCGTCACGGTCGAGAATTGCGCCGAACAGCTTGAGGAAGCCAATGCGGTCATCGTGGGCAGCTACCTCAAGGACACCTATCAGGACACCGGCGACGTCGACGAAGCGCACGTGCGCGAGTTCGTCGGTGCGATCCGTGCGCTGTCCGCACCCGGGAACAGCGATGCATCCGTTCGCAGCGGGGCGTCGGTCGCCAGCGGGGCATCCGCGTGAGACGGATCATTCTGGATGTCGACACCGGCAATGACGACGCTGTAGCGATCATGATGGCCGGGTTGCACCCGGAGATCACGCTGCTCGGCTGCACCACCGTCGCCGGCAACCTGCCGGTCGCGAACACCACCGAGAACACGCTGCGGGTGCTGCACCACATCGGCCGAAGCGATGTGCCGGTGTTCCGCGGGCTCGCTTCCCCGTTCGCGCCGCATCCGTTTCCCACTCCGGCCGACTTCGTCAGCTCGGCGACTCCGGTGCACCAGGAGGAGCTCGAACTTCTACCGTCACCGGTCGGAGTTCAGCCGCACACAGCCGTCGAATGGCTGGTTGAGACGCTGCGCAACGCTACAGAGAAGATCACTCTCGTGCCGGTCGGCCCCCTTACCAACATCGCAGCTGCCGTCACGCTTGCGCCGGAGATCGTGGATGCCGTCGATGAGATCGTGATCATGGGCGGCAGCGCCTCGCACGGCAACGAGACCTCGCAGGCGGAGTTCAACATCTTCGAGGACCCGGTGGCCGCGCACGTGGTGGTGAACGCCGGATTCGACCGATTGACACTCGTGACCCTCGACGCCACCCGCAAAGCGCGCGTCTCCGCGGCGCAATGCCGGGAGCTCGAGGCGCTCGGCACTCCAGGAGCGACGGCGACAGCCCAGATCCTCGACTACTACATCCGGGGAAACAGCGATAAGGCACTCGGGAGCGCCGCGGTTCATGATGCGCTCTGCATCGCGTACCTGCTCGACCCCTCGGTCATCGAGACCGCCCGGCTGCACGTCGGGGTCGACACCGTCGGTTTTCACACCTACGGCCGCACCCTGATCGATCTCACCGGCATCGGCGGCACGGCGCCCAATGCCTCCGTCGCGCTCGGCGCCGATTCGGCGAAGTTCTTCGACCTGTTGCGCTCCACCCTCGCGGCCTAGCCCGCTTTTCAGCACCGATTCGAAAGGGATGACTCTCTCGTGAAACAAGCCATCATCATGGATGTCGACACCGGCGTCGACGACGCGCTCGCCTTGTTCTACCTGCTGGCGAGCCCGGAAGCCGAGATCCTCGCCATCACCTGCACGGCCGGCAACGTGCCCGCGCATCACGTGGCGCGCAACAATCTGGCCCTGCTCGAGCTCTGCGGGGCGAGCCACATCGAGGTCGCGCTCGGGTCTGAGGTGCCGCTCCTGCAGCCGCTCGAAACCTCGGAGGTCACCCACGGCCCGCAGGGCATGGGCTACGCCGAATTGCCGGAGCCGACCACGCCGCTGTCGACCCGTCACGCCACCGAAGTGTGGGCGGACATCGCGCGCAGCCGACCGGGCGAGGTCATCGGTCTCGTCACCGGCCCGCTCACCAACCTCGCCCTCGCGCTGCGCATCGAGCCGGACCTGCCCCTGCTGCTCAAGCGCCTCGTCATCATGGGCGGCTCATTCAACTACATCGGCAACACCACCCCGACGAGCGAGTGGAACATCGCCGTCGACCCGGATGCGGCCAAGATCGTCTTCGACGCGTTCTCGGTGCTTCCGCCGGAACGCCGCCCGATCGTCTGCGGCCTCGACATCACCGAGCAGATCGACCTGCTGCCGGAAGATGTCACGCGGATCGCCGAAATCGCCGAGAGCAGCCCGGCCGAGCTGCTTCTTCCCGAGCAGCCGCGCGGCACGCGCTCGACCGCTTCGAATGACATCGTGCGGCACCTCTCCGATGCCGTGCGCTTCTACGTTGAGAATCAGCAGGTCAACGGCGACGGCTACAGCGCCCACATGCACGACCCGTTCGCCGCGGCCCTCGCCATCCGGCCGGAGTTGGCCGAATATCGCTCGGCCACCGTCGACGTCGAACTGGCCGGATCACTGACGCGGGGCACGACGGTCGCCGATTTCCGCGGCCACTGGGGCCGGGAGCACAACGTCGACATCGCCACAGCCACCCATCCCCGGGTTTTTCTCGACGAATTCGTCGAACGAGTAGGGCGTTTCGCCCGTGAGATCCAAGGAGCTTCAGTATGAGCCGCATCCTGCTGGCCGGAGAGTCGTGGTCAACGACATCCATCCACTCGAAGGGCTTTGACACCTTCACCACCACTCACTACGAGGAGGGCGCCGGTTACTTCATCGCGGCCCTCGAGGCGGCCGGGCACGAGGTCGTCTTTCAGCCCAACCATGTTGCCGCTGACCGTTTTCCGACCACCGCTGCCGAACTCGACGAGTTCGACGTCGTCGTGCTCAGCGACATCGGCTCGAACACGCTGCTGCTGCCCGCATCCGTCTTCCAAAAAAGCCAACGGATGCCCAACCGGCTGCAGGTTCTCGCTGACTGGGTGCGGGGCGGCGGGGCGCTGCTCATGGTCGGCGGCTATCTGAGCTTTCAGGGCATCGAGGCCAAGGCCAACTACCGGGGCACGGCGCTGGCCGCGGTGCTGCCGGTGGAGATGGAGATCGGCGACGACCGCGAGGAGTGCCCGGAGGGCGCCGTGACGGTGTTGACCATCGAACACGAAATCACGCGCGGCATGGATGCGGAGTGGCCGCACCTGCTCGGGTTCCACCGCCTCGTCGCCAAGCCCGGCGCGCAGGTACTGGCGACAACCAACGATCGACCGATGCTCGTCGTCGACGAGGTGGGCACCGGCCGGGTTGCCGCGTTCGCGAGCGACATGGGTCCGCACTGGTTGCCGAGCGAGTTTCTTGCCTGGGACGGCTTCGCCGCGCTCTGGCCTCAACTGACCGACTGGCTTGCCGCATCCGGCAACACCGCGAAGTAAATGTAACTGCAGAGGAAGACGAAGCGATGAATGATGTGACCCTCAGTAACGCGACTCTGAACGCGGTGGCCCCGAGCGACGTGGCCCCGAGCGACGCGATCGTGAGCGACGAACCGCCCGCCGGCCTGGTCGAGGCGCAGCGCCTCGCGATTCGCATCGCCGAGACCGCCTGCGCCGAGGCCCGGCCCGGCGAGACGGAGCGTGAGGTGCGCGACCGCATCGACGCCCAGGTCGTGGCAGCCGGCGGCACCGGCGTGTGGACCCCGACGACGGTGGGCTTCGGCATCGGAACCCTGAGCTGCTTTCCGACGGATGTGCCGAGCGAGCGGGTGCTCTGGAATCTCGATCTCGGCATGGTCGACGTTCACCCGGTGACCCCCGACGGCTGGTGGGGTGACTGCACGCGCTCTTTCCAGGTTGGCGACAGCATCGCCCAGGCGCAGGCGCTGGCGACGATCGAGCGCATCCATGCCACCGTGCTCGCGGCGGCCAAGCCGGGGATGCGCGCCTGCGACTGGTTCGGCGTCTTCAAGGAGGAGCTCGACAGGACCGAATTCGTGCTGCTCGACCGGCTCTCGAACATCGGCCACTCGCTCGTGCAGAACTCGTCTTACGACGAGGGCTACATCGACGCTTGGAACGAGACAGTGATGACAGGGGCCTGGGCCGTCGAGCCGTTCATCGGCAACCACCTCTACGGGGTCAAGCGCGAAGATGTGGTCTGGTTCGGGCCGACGCGCTGCACCGTCATCGCGTAGGCCGACCGGTCACATCCGGCCCCGTCGTCGCGAGGGACGCCGGCGACACGAGCGATACGAGCGATACGAGCGACACCGAGCGACACGAGAGGATGCAATGAGCGAGACGCACGGAACCCGGCGCATCCACTATGCCGCGATGCTGCGGCTGCCGGGGGTGCCACTCTTCATGGTGACCTCGTCGGTCGCGCGCCTGCCGATCGCGATGGCCAGCATCGCATTCCTGCTCTACGTGCAGCGGATGACCGGAACTTTTGCGGACTCCGGGCTGGTCAGCGGCAGTGTGCTTCTGGGGGTCGCCTGCGGAACCGTTCTGCAGGGTCGCCTGATCGACACCTTCGGGATGCGACGCGCACTGGCCCCCGTGCTCGTCGTGTTCACCCTCGTGGCAGCGGCGAATTTCTGGGCCGTCGAGACACACGCTCCCGTTGCCGTGCTCGCGGCATCCGCTTTTCTCTTCGGGCTGACGCAACCGTCGGTCTCGCCCGCTTCCCGAGTGGTCTGGGTGAAGGAGGTGCCGAGCGGCAGGGCGCTGGAGGCCGCGCTCACCTATGAGGCGATCAGCCTCGAGGTTTTTTTCATCCTGGGACCGGCGCTGGCCGGAATCCTGGCCGCGCTGCCCTGGGCGGGAACCGGACTGCTCGTCACGGTTGTGCTGCTCATCGGCGGTTCACTGGCTTTTCTCGCGACGCCCCTCGTCGGCCATGCCGGCCGGAGCGAGTCGCGCGGAGAGGCGCGACGGCTGGAGCGGCTCGAGAGCAAACGGCTCTCGCGCGAACTCCTGCGGAACCCCGGGATGCACACCCTGGTTCTCATCGCCGTCGGTTTTGGAATACTCCTCGGAACCGTCGAGGTGGTGGCCCCGGCGGTGGCGGTGGATGCCGGCCATCTCGCCCTCGGCGGCGCGCTCATCGGCGCGTGGTCGCTCACCTCGGTGGTGTTCGGACTCCTCTACGGCATCCGGCCGTGGCCACAAGCGCTGCACCGGCGCACGCCGGTCCTTCTCGCCGCCTTCGCGGTGTTGATCGGGCTGATGGCGCTTCCGCACAGCTTTGCCGGCTTCGTCATCACGCTGATGGTCGCCGGCACGCTGATCACGCCCCAGGCCACGGTGCACTCTCTCTTGGTCGATCGGGTCGCGCCGGCGGCGGCATCCGGTGAGGCCTTCGCCTGGGTCGTCACCGCGGTCACGCTCGGTCTCGGCCTCGGCCAGGGGATCGCGGGCCCCCTCTATTCGAAGTTCGATGCGGCGCCGGCCCTGCTCGGGGCCGTGCTCATCGGTCTGCTCATTGCCGGGGTCGCCTGGCTGCGGCGGGCAACGCTGCTGCCGGCCGCGGCGATCGTCCACCCCACGACCGCGCCGGCGATGGCGCCTCATTCGGAGACCACGGCATGACAGAGACAACGCTCTTTCTCAGCGACCTCGACGGCACGCTTCTCGCCTCGAACGGAACGCTCAGCACACTTACCCGCACCACAATCAACCGCCTGATCGCTGACGACGGCCTGCTGTTCAGCTACGCCACGGCACGCTCGTTCGCATCGGCGAGCGTCGTGCTGGCCGGCCTTCAGGTGCGGATGCCGGTGGCCGTCTATGGTGGCGCGCTCATCGTCGACGGGATGACCGGAGCGGTGCTGACCCGGTACGGCTTGGATTCGGCGGTGGTGTCGCTGGTGCTCGCCGAGTGCCGGGCGAGAGACCTGCCGCCGATCGTCTACGAGTTTCGCGACGGGCGTGACTGGGTGAGCTGGAACCAGGCCGACGAGAGCCCCGGCACCCGAAATTACACGGCGACCCGGCGCGGCGATCGACGGATGCGGCCTGTCGATTCGTGGGAGGGTCTCCCCCACGACGGCGTCTTCTACCTGACCATCATCGGAGGGCGGGAGGCGATCACCGGCGCCGCTGATGTGCTGGCCGCGCAACTTGCCGGTCTCGCCAACCTCGTCGTTCAGCGCGACAACTACTATCCCGATGAGTACTGGCTCGAGATCAGCGCGGCCGAGGCGAACAAGGCCGTCGCTGCGGTCGCGCTGCAGCGCTACGCCGGTGCCGAGCGCCTCGTCTGTTTCGGTGACAACAACAACGACCTGCCCATGTTCGCGGTGGCGGACGCCAGCTATGCGACGGCGCTGGCCAATGAGACGGTGCGAGCAGCGGCATCCGCGGTGATCGGCGCGAGCGACGACGATGCCGTCGCCCACCACCTCGTCGCGCTGCACCCCGCCTCGCGTCGCGTGGCACGCCCGTGAGGGGCCAACTTTCGCTAGTTCGGCGCGCGTTTAACTAGCACAAGGTGGCACCTCACGGTCAGAGGAGCTTGCGCTCCAGGGCCCACGCGGTGAGCTCGTGCCGCGACGAGAGCTGCAGCTTGCGGAGCACCGCCGAGACATGGGTTTCGACGGTTTTCGTCGAGATGAAGAGCGTGCCGGCCACCTCTTTGTAGGTGTAGCCGCGGGCGATCAAGCGCATGACCTCCTGCTCGCGGGCGGAGAGCCGGTCGAGCTCGTCGACGCGTTCGGCCACCTCGCCGGCAACGGCGCCGAAGGCGTCGAGCACGAATCCGGCGAGCTTGGGCGAGAACACGGCGTCGCCGTCTGAGACGCGACGGGCGGCATCCGACACCTCGGCCCCCGACGCACTTTTGGTGATGTACCCGCGCGCACCGGCTCGGATCACGCTGACCACATCATCGGCGGCATCCGAGACGCTGAGCGCCAGAAAAAGGGTCTGCGGGGCGCGGCTCGCAGCGTCGCGAATCACTTCGGCCCCGCCGCCGCCCCGGCCGCCGGGCAGGTGCACATCGAGCAGAACGACTCGCGGTTGCAGGGCGACGACGAGGGCGATCGCCTCATCGACCGTCGCCGCCTCGCCGAGCACCTGAATGCCTGCGTCGAGGTCGGTTCGCAGGCCGGAGCGGAAGATCGAGTGGTCGTCGACGATCACGACGGGGAGGGCGGCGGATGCGGCGGGCGCAGCGGAGGCGGGGTCGGTCACGGGGTGTCCGTTCGTGAGGGGGACGTGGTGGATTTCGCTGGTTCGCGAGGTTTCGAGACACTCGCTGGCGCTCGCTCCTCAACCAACGGGGCGGGTCCGGTCGACGCGGTCGGAGGGCGGCCGTCGGAGGTCTCGACAGGCTCGACCACCGGAGACTCAACCGCCGGGAACTCGACCTGAGTCTCGACCGGCGGAGACTCGCCCGGAGAGGGCTCCACCGGCGGAGGCCCCGCGGCCGTCACCGTCGGCAAAACCAGCAGGATCTCCGTGCCGGCGCCACCCGGACCGCGGCGCACCGTGGCGCTGCCCCCGACCCGGCGCATCCGCCCGAGAATCGACTCCTTGACGCCAAGCCGGTCGTCGGGGATGTCTTCGATGCTGAAGCCGGGACCCCGATCGGTGATGCTCAGCTCGATGCCCGTCTGGCCGGTCTCGAGGTAGACCGATACCGATCCGCCGGCGTGCCGGGCCGCGTTCAGCATGGCCTCGCGGGCCGCGGCGACCAGCGCGTCGGGAACATCGTCGGGGCTCGTTCCGGCCGTGACCACCTCGAAGCGCACCGGGAAGTCTTCTTCGATCACGCCGGCGATGCGCCGTAGTTCGGTGGCGAGATCGACGGTCGTGGTGTCGGATCCGGTGAACAGCCACTCGCGCAGCTCCCTTTCCTGCGCGCGCGCCAGCCGGGCCGCATCGCTGTGCGGGCCCGCCTTCTGCTGAATCAGGGCGAGGGTCTGCAGCACCGAATCGTGCAGGTGCGCGGCGATCTCGGCCCGCTCGGCCTCACGCACGCGGGCCGCCCGCTCCTCGGCGAGGTCATCCGACAGCCGGATCAACCAGGGCGCGATGACCACTCCGACCCCGAGCAGCACCGAAACGGCGGCCACGACGACGGTCCAGATGTTGGGACTCTCACCGGTGACGAAGAACAGCAAAATGCCGACGGCCACGAGCACGAGAGCGCCGAGCGTGCGCACCATCAACGCCGAGGACCGCTGGGCCGCGCCGCTTCGGATATCGGCGAACTGGCGCCACGCGAGCGCGACACCCGCGAGCACGACGATCGCCGGAATCACGACCGCCAGTGGGATGTCGGCACCCAGGCGACTGGCCACGAGCGCCACACCCGCGGCGAGCAGCGCGATGCCGAGCAGAATCTCGGTGACCGGGGCCGACCGGGGGTCGGGCGCCGCGGCATCCACTGCCGCCGTCTGCGTCGCGGCCGGGCGAGCCAGACTGGCTTTCGGCAGGGCGCCCGATACAGCCGAGGCAGTGGGCGTGGTCACCCAGAGCCAGGCGTAGAGCAGCACGCCCGCCCCGCCGCAGAAGGCGAGAATCACAGCGGCGGTGCGCACGGCACTGACGGGCAGCCCGGTGTGCTCGGCAAAACCCGCACAGACGCCACCGATCAGGCGCAGCCTGGGCCTGATCATCCGCGGTGTATTCACACTCACGATCAAAGCACGTTGGGGCACCCCGAGAAGCCCCTGGGCTGCGAAGTCAGGGTCGAATCAGGGTAAACCCCCATGGCAGCGCCCCCGCAGCCCCGCCAGACTCGAAGCATGAACGAAGCACCGCACACCCAGGGGACCTCACCCTCACCGAACGTCACCCGTTTCTTCGACTGGGTGCGCGCCACCGGTATCGACCGCGGACACGACCGCTGGTTCGCCGGCGTCTGCGGCGGCATTGCCCACCGCACCGGTCTCGACCCGCTGATCGTGCGCGGCATCGCCATCGTGCTCGCGATTCTCGGCGCACCGGTGCTGCTCGCGTATGCGATCGGTTGGGCTCTGCTCCCCAACCAGTCGGGTCGCATTCATGCCGAGCAGGCATTCCGCGGTGTCTTCGAACCGGCGATGATCGCCATCGGCGCGCTCATTCTGTTCACGATCATTCCGTTCAGTCGCGGACTCTGGTGGGAAGGCCCGCCGCTCGCCTGGGGCATGCCGAACTGGCTGTCCACCACGCTCACCGTCGGCTGGACGATCGCGGTCATCATCGGCATCATCTGGCTTGTCGTCTACTTGCTGCGCCGGGTTCCCGCGCCGGACAGCGCGTTTCGCTCGCCGCCCGCCGCGCCGTCGGGGCCACCTGCTTCTGGGTACTCGCCCGCGGCAGCATCGGCCTCGTTCACGGCGCCGACGTCTGCCTCAACGGGACCCTCCACGGGCTCCCCGCAGGGCACGTCGTCGAGCTTCGTGAGCACACCGACCAGCACAATGGATGCCACGGTGACAACGGATACCGCGGCCACCGGGCCCGGGTCGGCTGAGGGAACCCCCTCCGCTGCTTCGACTGCTGCCTTCGTCGGTGCCACGGCTGCGGCTGCCGCCGCGCCTCCGACCCGCAGCGCGTGGGACGCCGTCGTCGATCAGACGTACGGAACCCTGGGTACGAAGACGGACCGGGCTGCTTCCGCCCACCACGGCCAGACCGCTCACCACACCCACACGAACCGCCACCCCGGTGCAGGCTTCACCGCGATCATGCTCGGCCTCGGTCTGACCATTGGCGCCGCAGCATCCGTTGTCTACTCGATCGCGTTCGACGGGGGCGTCTGGTCGGACGCCGCACTGTTGATCGGCCTCGCCTTCACCCTCGGCGTTCTTGCCCTCGGCATCGTCATCGCCGGAATTCGCGGACGCACCAGCGGCGCCATGGGCGGTTTCGCGTTTCTCGCCGCGACAGGGCTGCTCCTGCTCGGCGTACTGCCGCAGGGCACGCAGTTCGCCCTGGTCGGCGCACCGACCTGGTCGGTCAGTGCGTCGGCGGTCAACGCGGTTCCCGGCTACGCCCTCGGCGCCGGGGTGGCGACGGTCGACCTCACCGCGCTCGACAACGCCCGGGCCGTCGACGACCGCACGATCGATGTCTGGCTCGGCTTCGGTCAAACCGAACTGGTGCTTCCGAATGACCGCCCGGTGAACGTCGAGGTCAACTCGTTCATCGGCGGGCTCGACTACTCCGACGCGTCGAGCAGCAACCAGTCGAACACCGAACGCGGCGGCATCCTCCTGCACGACTCACGCACATTCAACGGTTCCGAAACGCTGGCCGTTGCCCACATTCGTGTCTGGACCTTCATCGGCCAGGTCACCGTCGTCGACGCCCTCTAGGAGCTCTCATGTCTGACTTGCCCACCGCTCCCATTCCCGATTCGACGCCTGAGTCCGACCCGACAGCGACAGAGCAGGCGCGCCTCGTACCCGATGATTCAGCGACGGCCGACTCCAGCGCGTCGCCCGATAGTTCGGTGCCCGAAGCTGCGCCGCCGACCGCTGGTTCGGCTTCGGCTTCGGCTTCGACATCGACTTCGGCATCGGCGAGCACCCCTCCCCCCGCCGCCGGCGCCGATCCGAACGCGACCAGCGCCTTCCCCACTGGCGTGTACCCCGACAACTCGCAACAGCCGACGGTTCCGCTGAACACGGATGCCTGGGCCTCGGCGGCGCAGCCCGTCCCCAGTGCGCCGAGCTCGGCATCCGCCCCTCGTCGTAACCGGCCGCGGTTCGCAACGATTCTCTGGGGCGTGCTGCTCCTCGTCTTCGCCGGCTTCATGGTGGCTGTGACGGTGCTGCCCGTGGCCCCCGACCCGATCCTGCTCTTGCTCGGCGCGGTCATCGCGATCGGGGTCGCTCTGGTCGCCGCCGGTATCGCCGCGGCGTCGCGTCGGGCCGGCTAGCCAGCCCCCGGCCCGGCTGAGGCGCGCGTGCGCCCACATCGTCGCCATTGCTCCCCGTGAGGCGACGATCTGGGCGCATGCGGGAAATTTCGACGATCACGAGTGGATGCCGAAGCGCACTCACCCACGCAGGAACCTCGGGCTAGAGCGACACCCCGATCAGCACCGGCTCCGGCTGCAGAATCACACCGAATTCCGCCGCGACCCTGCCCTGCACGAAGCGCGCCAGCTGCGCGATCTCATCGGCCGTCGCCCCGCCCGTGTTCGTCAGGGCGAGGGTGTGTTTGCTGGAGATTGCGGCCCGGGAGCCCGGCAGGCGGAATCCCTTGGCGATGCCGGCCTGTTCGATGAGCCAGGCCGCGCTGAGCTTCGTCAGACGCACCGCCTCGACGCCCGGAACCGGGCCGACTCCGGCATATTCCTCGAGCGGAATAACACGGTCTGGAATCACGCTCTGCTGCGACCAGCGGGGCGCATCATCGGGAAGCTCCCGGGCAAAACTCTCGGTGACAATCGGGTTGGTGAAGAATGAACCGGCGCTGGCCGTGTCGGGGTCATCGGCATCGAGAACCATGCCCTTCGAGGCCCGCAACTCGATGACCGTCGACCGCACGATATCGAGCGCGACGCGGTCGCCCTGCTGCACGCCGAGTGCACCGGCGAGCTGTGCGTAGGCGATCGGGCGTCCGAGGTGGCTGCCGAGCACCGCTGCTTCGGCGCGCGTGTCGTGAAACTCCAGCTCGACGGCGAGCACAATGCCGGCTCGGCCCTGTTTGAAGGCCGAGGTGCGGTAGTCGAGTTTCAGGTCAGCCACTTCGATCCGCTGCACCTCACCGCTGTCGAAGTCGAGAAAGTCGACCGCGACGAGGCACGATGCGACCTCTTGGCCGTACGCGCCGATGTTCTGCACGGGGGCGGCACCGACCGAACCGGGGATTCCGGAGAGCGCTTCGATTCCGGCCCAGCCCTGAGCGACGGTGTAGGCGACGAGTTCGTCCCAGGATTCGCCGGCCTGCACGCGCAGTCGCACGCGGGCAGCATCGCTGCCGGTCGCGCCGCCGGTCTCGCTGGGCGCGTCGCCCACCTCGCCTGCTTCGCCGTGGGAGAGATCAACAGTCCCGCCGAGCACGCTTCCGCTATATTCCGTTTCTGGAATGACTTCGATGCCCCGGGTCAGGATACGAATGACCGTGCCCTCGAAACCCTCATCTGCTGCGACGGTGTTCGACCCGCCCGCCAGCAGCATCCATTCATCGCCCTCTGCCCAAATCTCCCGGGCGGCGGTGACGAGATCCTCTTCGGTCGCCGGGGCAACCATGGCGAGCGGAACCCCGCCGACCCGCAGGGTGGTCAGGTCGCGAAGTGCAATCGGGGTCGTCGCGAAGCGCGACAGAGCGGAGTCGGGAGTCATCGAGTCCACCGGGTTACGCCAGGCTGACGCGGGCCTGCGCCTTGCCGAGAACCGTCTGCTCGTTGAAGCTGACGGTGAGATCGATGCGGGCCACGGCGGCATCCGTGTCGATGGCACCGACCGTGGCGACAACGGTGACCAGCGCACCGTCGGTGGCGTCGACCGGAACCGGGCGGGTGAACCGCACTTGGTAGTCGATCACGCGGGCCGGGTCGCCGGCCCAGTCGACGACCGGCTGCACGGCCAGGCCCATTGTGAGCATGCCGTGGGCGAGAACGCCGGGCAGGCCGACCGACTGCGCGACGTCGTCGCGGTAGTGAATCGGGTTGAAGTCACCGGATGCCCCGGCGTAGCGCACGAGGGAATCTCGGGTCAGGGTGTAGCTCGCGCCGGCAACCACGTCGCCAACGGTCAGAGTGTCGAGGGCTGGTGCGGCGTTCATTCGTCTCCCCTGACGACAAGGGTGGATGTCGCGGTGACGACGTGGGCGCCATCCGCGTCGGTGATCGCCGATTCGGCGGTGACCATGGAGTGGCCGCCGAGCGTCTTGACGCTGGCCACGGTGAGGGTGGCGGTCAGCAGGTCGCCGGCCACGATGGGGCGGCTGTAGGTGAACTGCTGGTTGCCGTGCACGACCCGGCTGAAGTCGATCCCGGCATCGGGCTCGGCCAGCAGCTGCGCGAGCGTGAGCTCCTGCACCACCACGGCGAAGGTCGGCGGCGCGACGACGTCGGAGTGGCCCGCGGCACGCGCGGCCTCAGGATCGTGGTTGATCGGGTTGGTCGCGAAGACGGCACGCGAGAACTCGCGCACTTTCTCGCGGCCGACCAGGTAGGGCGGTGCGGGCGGGAAGACCCGGCCCTGAAGTTCGGGGTTTACTGACACTCGCCCAGTCTACGGGGCAGTGTTCCTGACCGTGAGGGGTCGCAAATCGACCTCTATTGAACCGGGGAAGGTCGATTTGCGACCCCTCACGAAAGAAACAGCCGAAGTCTCGCGGCCCCACGTCTCCCGGAGGCACACCCACCGCGCGGATCGGGCAAACTTGGTCAAATGGAATTCGCACGTGTACGCCTCCTCGACCCGCGGGCCGAGCAGCTTCTGTCCGGTCTTCGCCACGAGTATGAGGTGCGCTACGGCCCCGGCGATGCCGCCGACGACGTGCCGGCCGTCGAGTTCGACCCGCCGATGGGCATTTTTCTGGTTCTGATGGATGGCGACGTGACAGTCGCCGGAGGCGGCCTCCGTCGTTACGACGCCGAGACCTGCGAGGTCAAGCGCATGTGGACCCACGCCGACTACCGCCGCCAGGGCCACGCGAAAGCGGTGCTCGCCGAGCTGGAGTCGATCGCCCGCGAGATGGGCTACCTGCGCATGCGCCTCGAGACCGGCGATGCCCAACCCGAAGCGCTGGCCCTCTACCCAAGCCTCGGTTTCGTGCAGATCGACAACTACGGCCATTATGCGACCGCAACGGGCTTCGAACGCGCGCTGACCGACGCCTAGGCGCAACCAGCATTGAAACGACGGATGCCCGTCCACTCAGTGGCCGGGCATCCGTCGTTTCAGGAAGAAGGGAAACTACGCGGTCGGAATGACCAGGCCGTCCCAGGTGTCCTTCATGAACTTCTGCGTCGCGGGGTCGAGCAGCAGTTCCTTGAGCTTCTGCACGCGCGGGTCGTTCTCGAGCTCCGGGGTGGTGGCGAGCACGTTGGAGTAGGGGCTGTCGGCGCCCTCGATCAGGATCGCCTGCTTGGCGGTGAGTCCGGCCGGGAGGGCGAACGAGATCGTCACGAACGCGGCGTCGACATCCGGAACCGCCTGCGGCAGAGTGGCGTTCTCGATCTCGACGAACTGGAAGTCCTTCGGGTTCTTGGTCACATCGGCGAGTGTGGACGGCTCGTCGATGGTCTCGATCAGGCCCTCGGCCGCGAGGATCTTGAGCGCGCGACCCTCATTGGTCGGGTCGTTCGGGATCGCAATCTTCGCGCCCTTCTTGAGGCCGTCGAGCGACGTCACCTTGTCGCTGTAGAACGCGGCGCTCGGCAGGTAGATGCTGCCAAGGCTGGTCAGCTCGCCGCCGGTCTGCTCGTTGAAGTTCGCCAGGAAGGTGGCGTTCTGGAACAGGTTGGCGTCAACGTCGCCGTCGGTCAACGCGATGTTCGGGGTGTTGTAGTCGGTGAATTCCTGAAACTTGATCGTCAGGCCGGCATCGGCAGCGAGATTGTCCTGCACGAAGTTCAGGATGTCGCCGGCCGGCGTGGCCAGCGCGCCGACGGTGATCGTGCCGAGATTGCCCGAGGCAGCGGCCCCCGTTGCAGCCGGCTTCTCGGCCGGTGCGGCGCAGGCGGACAGGCCGAGCAGAGCGGTGACGGCCACGGCCGCACCGAGGATGCGGGTGCTGCGGGTAGTGCGTGCGGTGAATTTCATCAGTGAACTCTTTCGACAAGAAACGGAACGCGACCGGTCGGGCGCGTCAGAACAGCGGGGAGAAAGAAGAAAAGTGGCGCCAAGACGGCGCTAGGCCATCAGACCCACTGGCTGCATCTCGGCACGCGCATCCGCTCCCGCGCGACCGGCCGAGGGCCGCGAGCGGTGCGAGAACCGGCGGGCCAGCCGGGTGGCGATGGCCTGCAGAATCATCACGATCACGAAAATCACAATGATCACGGCGACCATGTGGATCGTGCTGTAGCGCTGGTAGCCGTAACGCACCGCGACGTCGCCGAGCCCGCCGCCGGCCACCGTGCCGACCATCGCCGAGAAGTTGATGATCGATGTGACCGTCGTCGACAGCCCCAGGATCATCGGCGAGATGGCCTCCGGCACGAGCACCTTCGAGACGATCTGCCAACGGGTTGCGCCGAGCGACTCGGCCGCCTCGACGAGGCCGGTGTCGACCTCCTTGATCGCGATTTCGACCATCCGGGCGAAGAACGGCACCGCGACGATGGTCAGCGGAACAATTGCGGCCGTCGGCCCGATGAAGGTGCCGACCACGGCGCGGGTGAACGGGATCAAGGCGACCATCAGGATGATGAACGGCACGGATCGGCCGAGGTTCACGAGAAATTCGAGCACCCGGTTGACGACCCGGCCGAGCGCGCGCGAACCGAACGGCTTCTCGAACAGGCCGCCAGCCTCGGTGCCGACCAGGATGACGCCGAGCGGCAGCCCGATGATCACGGTCAGTAGCAGCGAGACACCCACCATATAGAGGGTCTGCCCGGTGCCGACCAGCAGCACCTCGAAGAGGCCGGGCCAGAAGCCGGGGTCTGTGGGGTCGATCATGACGCATCTCCAACGATCTCGACGAGCAGGCCTTGGTCGCGCAGATCCTTGATCGGCGCGGCATTCGCGGCAACGCTGCCCGGAAGCTGCAGCCGGCTGCGCCCGGCCTGGCTGCCGCCGATCGTCTCGATCGCGGCGCCCAGGATGCTGATGTCGAGTCCGTAGGCGCGGGCCAGCTGCGAGATGACCGGGCGGTCGGCGGTGCCGCCGCTGAAGGTGATCTCGACAATGGTGTTTCCGTCGCGGGGCGGCAGCGCGCCGAGCGGGAACAGGTCGTGCGCCAGCCGGGACCCCGGGGTCGAGATCAACGACACGATCGGCCCGGACTCGACGATGCGACCGCCCTCGATCAGCGCGGCCGAGTCGCAGACGCGCTTGACGACATCCATCTCATGCGTGATCAACAGCACCGTGAGGTTCAGCTCAACGTTGATCGTCTTGATCAGATCGAGAATCGAGCGCGTGGTTTCGGGGTCGAGAGCGGATGTCGCCTCGTCGGAGAGCAGCACCTTCGGGTTGCCGGCGAGGGCGCGGGCGATGCCGACGCGCTGCTTCTGGCCACCTGACAGCTCGGCCGGGTAGGAGTCGCGCTTGTTGACCAGGCCGACGAGGTCGAGGATTTCGAGCGAGCGTCGACGCCGCTCGGCCCCGTCGACGCCGATGATCTCCAGGCCGAGCTCGACGTTGCCCAGCACGGTGCGCCCGGCGAGCAGGTTGAAGTGCTGAAAGACCATGCCGATCTTGCGTCGGGCCGCACGGAGGCCGGCGGGGTTCAGGGCGGTCAGTTCGTCTCCGTCGACCGTGACGGTACCGGAGTCGGGGCGCTCAAGCAGGTTGATCGCCCGAATCAGGGTGCTCTTGCCGGCGCCGCTCTGGCCGATGACGCCGTAAATCTCGCCGGGCGCGACCTCGAGGCTGACGTCGTTCAATGCATAAGTGGTGGATCCGCCCGACCCAAAGGTCTTCGAGACGTGTCGTACGGAAATCACTGAGAGAATCACCCGGAGTTCAATAGAGCGGCATACATTACAGCTGTCCGATCCAGTCTGGCCAGCCGCCGCGGCATCCGCCAAATCGCCGTTTCGCATTGTGACGTCACACGTGACAATCCGCGTTTCCGCCAGTTGTCCAGGTGCGCCAGATAAACTGAACCCGCCATGGCAAACAAACTTGAAACGCACCCCGATATCCCCCTCGACCTTCCGACCGCTGAGCGCATTCAGGCGGCCGTCGCCCACTACGGCGAGGACGTCGTGAGTGCGAACGCCGTCACGCTGTTGCGCGCCAAGAACGCCGGTAAAGACTTCCTGCTCTACGCCGGTGGGCGCCACGCGCTCGGCATCCTCGAAGGCGCTCCGGCCCTCTACTGGCCCGAACTCTGGGGCGCCCGCACGCTCCTCTATGTCTGGAACGACTCGGCAGCACCCTACGTGGTCGTCGGTCTGACCAACCAGGCCTGGCGCATCCGTGAAATGTGCGCCCGTGTTGTCATGCTGCGCGAGTTGCAGGTCGCCCCGAAGCTGGTGCGTCTGACGACTGATGAGGTTCCGCGCGTGCGTTCCGCAGCGCTCACCGCTCTCGCCGCGCAGGGAACCGTCGAGCACCTCGACACCATCGCCGAGCGTTTGCGCGACCCCGACAAAGAGGTGCGCCGCACCGCACGTGCCGCTCGCGAGACGCTCACCACACGCCTCGTGGCGGCGGGCGAGACAATTCCGTCGCGCGACGCCGCTCCGGCCGTCGATGCAGCGGAGTCGACTGACGCAGCCGAATCAGCTGAAGCGGCCGAGTAACAACACGCACACCCTCAGGCCGGCGGAGTAGGCTCTCCCAGCTGGTGCGAGAGAGGTCGCGTCGGCGACGAATCGCACCGGGAGATTTCATGTATCTGCGCTACGTGGCAATGGGAGACAGCTTCACCGAGGGTCTCGGTGATGAACGCGCCGACGGCCAGCCGCGTGGATGGGCCGACCTCGTCGCGCTCGGGCTGGCCGCGGCCACTCCCGAACCGGTGGGGTACGCCAACTTTGCCATTCGCGGCAAGCTGCTCGGCCCGATCGTTGCCGAGCAGCTGCAGCCTGCCCTCGCGCTGAAACCTGACCTGTTGACGATCGTCGGCGGCGGCAATGACATCATGCGGCCCAAGGTTGAGATCTCCTACGTCATCGATCTGCTCGAGCAGGTCGTCGAGAGCGCCCAGGCCACCGGCGCTCGGGTGGTCATGCTGAGCGGCGCGAACCCGTCACGGCATCTGCCGCTCGGTTCGCTCATGCAGAAGCGGGGCGATCGGCTGGCGGATGCCGCGCGCGCCGCGTTCGTGCGACCGGGGGTCACGCTCGTCGACAACTGGGCAGACACCGAACTTGAGCAGAAGAAGTACTGGTCGGTCGACAAACTGCACATGAACGCGCTGGGTCACACGCGGGTCGCGGGCAACGTTCTGCGCGCTCTCGAGGTGCCGGTCCCGGCCGAGTGGAGCAATCTCGAACTCACTGCCGCAGGCGTACGCACGCAAAGCACCGCGGCCTACTACCGCGAATTCGTTGTGCCGTGGATCGGACGACGGCTCACCGGACGCTCCTCGGGCGACGGTCGGCCGCCGAAGCGCCCGACCCTGCAGCCCGTCGAGGTGGCCTGACCCCACCGGGATTCCCCGGGTCGATCAGCCCTGCGTCGATCAACCGCGCGTCGATCAGTCGCGCGTCGATCAGCCCTTGCGACCTGAAAAGGCACGCACGATGAACATCACCAACGCAATGAGGATGAGCACGAAGCCGACCCAGAGCAGGAACTGCAGTGAGTTCACGAGCCCGCCCGTGAAGAGCAAAATGACGGCGACAACGACGATGATGATGAGCAGCGCGTTCATGAGTAACCCATTCCTCGGCAGCGGAGACTCTCTGTGCTGAGGAGCATAGCCCGGTCACCTCTTTCCGCCGAGCTTGAGCCGTGCGGTCGAGCTTGCCTGTTCTGCCGGACAAACTCGACCGGAACGCTCAAACTCGGCGAACAGGATGTTGCCGAGCCCTGAACCGAGCGACTCAGCGGGCGGATTCCCCCCACGACTGCGACTCGCCCGCCCCAGCGCGACGCTGCGGAACGTTCCACGGGTTGTCGTCGCGCAGCGGCACCGGCAGCAAGGCGTGCGGAACGCTCTGGTAGGCGACCGGGCGCAGGAAGCGCCCGATCGCGGCGCTGCCCACCGACGTGCTGCTGTCGTTGCTCGTCGCCGGCCACGGTCCGCCGTGCTGCTGCGCCGGCGTCACCGCGACGCCGGTCGGCCAGCCGCCGAACAGCACCCGTCCGGCATGCCCTGAGATCCAGTCGATCACCGAGCGGAGCGCTGCGCTGTCTTCGCCGGCGCCCGCGTGCACGGTTCCGGTCAGATTCCCCTCGAAGAGGTCGTCACAGTGCGCGGCCAGCGTGCTCTCGTCGTCGTATTCGACGACGACCGACAGCGGTCCGAATGACTCATCGAGAAGCGCCTCCCGCTGCAGCTGCAGGCCGTCGAGGGAGACCGTGACAATCGTCGGCGTCGCCCAGCCCTGGCCGTGCTCGTCGAAACGCAGTGACCCTTCGACGATCGGGGTGACGCCCGGTGCGGCGAGCACGGCGTCGCGACGGTCGAGATACCCAGCGGCGATGCCCGGGTTCAGCAGACGGTGTTCGCCGATTGCCGCGGCTTGGGCGGCGAGGCGGTCCCCCAGCGCGTGACCGGTCGGCACGAAGAGAAACCCGGGCTTGGTGCAGAGCTGACCGGCAGAACCGGCCACGCTGGTCAGATAGCCGTCGGCGATTGCGTCGGACCGCTCGTCAAGGGCGGCCCGGGTCACGAAGACGGGGTTGACGCTGCCGAGCTCGCCGTAGAACGGGATCGGTGCCGGGCGCGCGGCGGCGACGTCGGCCAGGATGCGACCGGCCCGGATCGAGCCGGTGAAGCTGCCGGCTGCGATGCGCGGGTCGTTCAGCATTGCGACGCCCGCGGCCTGGCCGCTGATCAGCTGGAGGATGCCGGCGGGCGCACCCGCCGATTCGAGGGCGCCGGCCACGATCTCCGCGGTGCGCACCGAGAGCAGCGGATGCCCGGAGTGCGCCTTCACGATCACCGGGCACCCGGCCGCGAGGGCTGCGGCGGTGTCGCCGCCGGCCACGGAGAAGGCGAACGGAAAGTTGCTCGCCGCGAAGTTCAGCACCGGACCCACCGGAATTCGGTAGCGGCGGAGATCCGGTCGCACCCCAAGCGCGAAGGCCGAGTCCGCCTCGTCAATGCGCACATCGAGGTAGGAACCGTCGACGACGGTTTCAGCGAACAGGCGCAGCTGCACGGCCGTGCGGGTGACTTCACCGGTGAGGCGCGCCTCCGTCAGGCCGGTCTCCGCCATGGCGATCGCGACCAACTCCGCGCTGGCCGCGGCCAAGGCATCCGCTGCCGCGACCAGGGCACGTGCCCGCTCGCGGGGAGCGGTCGCAGCCCAGACGGGGGCGATGTCGGCTGCACGCTGCGCGATCGCGTCGAGCTGGTCGGGGCTGGTGGCCGTGGTGGTCGTGGCTGTCGTTGCGGTGGTCATCGCTGTGCACTCCTCAGGGTGAAATCCGGTCAGGGTGAGTCCGGTCAAAATTGAAATCCGGTCGGGAACGGGTCGGCCGGGTCCAGCAGGTATTGGGCCGTGCCGGTGACCCAGGCCCGCCCGGTGATGGTGGGGATGACGGCCGGGATGCCGGCGATCGTCGTCTCGCGAACCAGGCGCCCGGTGAATTTCGAGCCGATGAACGATTCGTTGACGAAATCCGTGTCGAGGGCGAGTTCGCCGCGTGCCCAGAGTTCGGCCATGCGCGCCGAGGTGCCGGTGCCGCAGGGCGAGCGGTCGAACCAGCCCGGGTAGATCGCCATGGCGTGCCGGGAGTATTCGGCGGTCGAGCCCGGCGCGATGAACTCGACGTGATGGCAGTGGTCGAGCCCTTCGATTTCGGGATGCTTCGGCGGATTGGTGGCGTTGATCGCCCCCATGATGGCGAGACCGGCCGTCAGGATCTCCTGCTGGTTGGCGCGGTCGAAGGGCAGGTTCACCGCATCGAGGTCGACCATCGCGTAGAAGTTTCCGCCGAAGGCGAGGCTGTATTCGATCGGGCCGTAGCCGGGCACATCGACGGTGTCGTCGAGGCGCACATTGTACGACGGCACGTTCTCGAGGGTGACCGAGTCGGCATGCCCGTCGCTGACCGCGACGCGGGCGATGACAAGGCCGGCCGGGGTGTCCAGCCGGATGGTGGTGACCGGCTCGACGACCTCGACCATGCCGGTCTCGACCAGCACCGTCGCCACCCCGATGGTGCCGTGGCCGCACATCGGCAGGCATCCGGACACCTCGATGTAGATGACCCCCCAGTCGGCATCCGGCCGGGTCGACGGCTGCAGGATGGCGCCGCTCATCGCCGCATGTCCCCGTGGCTCGTTCATCAGGAAGAGACGGATGTCGTCCATCTGCTCCATGAAATGAAGTCGCTTGTCGTTCATCGTCGCCCCCGGAATCACGCCGACACCGCCGGTGATGACCCGGGTGGGCATCCCCTCGGTGTGGGAGTCAACCGCGGTGAACATCCGCTTGGATCGCATGGGGAAATCCTCTCGTCGAAAGTGGGGCTTGTCGAGCGACGCGGGTTGAACGCCGCTGCGCGGGTCGCATCCGACCCGCGTGACGGCGTTCGACCCGCGCGGCGCCGAAACCGGCACGACCGCGCAACCGGTCCGGCGCGACCGACGGTTACGCGGCGGCGCGGGCAGCGCGCGTGGCGAGGTAGTCGAGAGCCTTCTGCGTGTCGGCGCGCACCCCGGCCTCGTGCTCGGGGCTCAGCGGTCCGCGCGGCGGACGGGTCGGTCCGCCGTAGCTGCCACCGGCCATGTCGATCGAAAGCTTGATGGCCTGCACGAACTCGGTCTTGGAGTCCCAGCGGAACACGGCGACCAGCTGCGTGTAGAGCTCGAGCGCCTCCGCGATCCTGCCGTCCTTGACCAGGGTGTAGATCTCGACGGCCTCGCGCGGGAACGCGTTCGGGTAGCCCGCAAACCAGCCCGTCGCCCCGGCGACAAGCGATTCGAACAGCAGGTCGTCGGCGCCGGCGATGACGTCGATGTCGCAGCGTTCCTTGATCTCGAGCACCCGGCGGATGTCGGCGGAGAACTCCTTCACCGCGACGACCTCGGGAATCTGGGCCAACTTGGCGACCAGGCTCGGGGTCAGGTCGACCTTCGTGTCGTACGGGTTGTTGTAGGCCATGATCGGCAGGCCGACCTCGGCCACGCGCTGGTAGTGCTCGATGACTTCGGCCTCGTTGGCCCGGTAGAGGGTCGGCGGCAGCAACAGCACGCCGTCGGCGCCGTCTTCCTTGGCGTACTCCGCCCACTTCTTGGCCTGGTGCCAGCCCACGCCGTGCACGCCCGCGACGACGAGTCCGCGCCCGCCGACGGCCTCGACGGCAACCTGAACGACCTTGCGGCGCTCCTCGTCGGTGAGCGAGGAGTACTCGCCGAGCGATCCGTTCGGGCCGACGCCGCGGCATCCGTTGCTGATCAGCCAGTCGCAGTGCGCGGCGAACTTGTCGTAGTCGACTGCGAGGCCGGCCGGTGCCGATGCGTCTTCCTTGAACGCAAGGGTGGTAGCGACAATGACGCCGCCCAGGTCGAAGTTCTTCGTTGTCATGGTGGTCCTTTCAGGGTGCATGCGTGGATCGGTCGTGTCGATGAAATTCAGGGGTGGCCGGGTGGTCACAGGGTGGAGTGGGGCGGCGGGGTCGCCGCGGCGGCGAGCTCCCCGAGCCGGATCGGGGCGGCGATCGGCCGGCGGTCGGTGCTCACGTCGTCGCCGAGCCCGCCGATTTGAACGGCGATCAACGTCTCGACCGTGCGCCCGCAAACCCGGCCCTGGCAGATCCCGAGGCCCGCCCGCGTGCTGAGCTTCAACGCGCGCAGCGAGCGCGAGTGCGTGTTCTCGACGGAGCGGCAGAGCGAACCGAAGCTGACTTCTTCGCAACGGCAGACGAGGGTGTCGTCGGTGAGCATTTTCGGCCATCCCGCACGGATGCCGTGAGCCGCCTCGATCCGGGCGGCGAAGTCCCAGAAGATGCGGCGTCGGCGTCGGCTCGAGCGCAATTCGTCGGCCCGGGACACCCCGCCGGCGGCCACGTGTCCGGCGATCTCGCCCTCGGCCAGCGCCAGGTCGACGCCGCCGATGCCGGTGATCTCGCCCGCCGCGAAGACCCCGGGAACGCTCGTGCGCTGACCGTTGTCAACCCGCACGAATCGTTCGGGGGTGAGCTCGCAGCCGGCCGCGATGGCCAGTTCGAGTCGGGGGGTGAAGCCGTGGCTGACGCAGACCGCGTCGACCGCGATGCGTTTCTCGGTGCCGCTGATCGGCGCCCAATCGGCATCGAGTGAGGCGATGGTCACCGCTTCGACCCGGTCGGTTCCGTGTGCGGCGATGACCGCCTGACCCAGACGGTAGGGGATGCGATGACGCAGCTGCCCGGCGGCATAACCGGCGAGTTCTGCGCCCTTGTGCGCGGCCGGAAACAGTTGCCAGAACCGGGGCAGCCAGCCGCGCAGCAGCGCCGGGAGCCGGTTGGCCTCGAAGACCCCGATCACCCGCGAACCGGTGGCCGCCAGTGAGGCGGCGACGGGCAGCAGGAACGGCCCGGCACCGGCGACGACGACGCGCCGGCCCACGGCGAGGCGCTCCCCCTTGGCCAGCGCCTGGGCGGCGCCGCCGGTGAACACACCGGGGAGATCCCAGCCGGGAAACGGCAGCGTGCGGTCGTGCGCACCGGTGGCCAGCACGATCGCGTCGGGGTGCAACAGAATGCGGTCACGGCCGACGCCATCGGGTTCGCCGACGACGACGTGCACGGTTCCGGGCGCGTTCGCGCGCAGTTCGAGAGACCAGACCTGTGCACCACGGATGATGCGGCATCCGTCGTCGCCCTCGAGTGCGTCGCGCAGCGCCTGGAAGGTGTCCCAGCCGTGGTGCAGTAGGCGTTCAGCGGCGGCGGGCCGGGCGTCGGGCAGGTGGCGCCAGAACTGGCCGCCCAGCTGGTCGGCCGCGTCGAGGAGGGTCACCGTTGCACCCCTTTTTCGGGCGGCGCGCGCAGCCGCGAGCCCGGCCGGGCCGGCGCCGATCACGAGAACGTCAGTCATGGTGAGGCTCCCCGTTCTCGACGAGCTCGTTCACCGGAGGCAGCTCATCGTGCTGACTGACGACGACGTCGCCGGCGGATGCCCGGCGCTGGCAGGCGCGCACGTCACGCTGGCCGTTCACCTCGACCAGGCAGTCGAAGCAGACACCGATTCCGCAGAAGACGCCGCGCGGCTTGCCCGCGGCGGATGTGGTGCGAAAGCCGAGGGTGCCGCTGGCCAGGATGACGCCGGCCAGGCTCTGCCCGACGACACCGGTGGCAGGAACACCGTCCAGGCTGATCGTGACCGGGGTGGGCGGGACCGGGCGAATTTTGTCGTTGCCGAACGGCAGCAGGAAGGGCGCCATCTCAGGCCACCTCCATCAGATGAGAGGCGAGCGAGGCACGAGTGAGGGAGAACGGCGAGGGGTCGAGTTTCGGCGGGACGCCCCGCATCAGGTCGACGAGCAGGTCGGCGGTGGCGAGACTGAGCCCGATGCCCGCGCCCTCGTGACCTGTTGCGTGCCAGAGGCCGGGCATCCGCGGGTCTTCACCGATGACCGGCAGGTGGTCGGGCATGAACGGGCGGAATCCGCCGTAGCTGCGCATGATCGCGGCGTCGGCGAGAAACGGGAACAGGCGCAACGCCTTGGCGGCGATCTCGTGCAGCGCGTCGACCCGGAGCCGGGCGTCGAAGCCGACTTGCTGGCGGGACGAGCCGATCAGAACCGTGCCGGATCCCGTGGACTCGACCACGCTCGAGGTCTGCAATGCGCTGTCGTCGGAACCGACGGCGCCCACATAGTCGGCGTCGTAAACCTTGTGAAAGATGCGGTGTCGCATCCGGCTCGTGACCAGCACCTCGCCGCGGCGCGGACGCACCGGAAGGTGCTGACCGAGCAGAGCCGCCACCTCGCCGGACCAGGGACCGGCCGCCACCAGAATGCGGTCGGCGCGCAGCTCGCCCGCGCTCGTGACGAGGCCGGTCAGCGCGCCGGCCGAGTCGAAAATGGGGCCGAGCACCGTCGTGTTCTCGAGTACCCGGGCGCCGAACAGCCGGGCCGAGCTCATCAGCGCATCCGTCGCGATGGTCGGCTGCACTTGGGCGTCTTCCGGGTAGTGCACGGCGGCTTCGATCCAGGGCGCAAGGTCGGGTTCGAGCTCGTGCGCGTCGGCGACGCTGATCACCCGGGCGTCGACTCCGGCGGCGCGCTGACTCTCCGCGAATGCGAGCAGCGGGCCGGCGCCGGCCGGTGTCGTGGCGACGACAAGGCCGCCCTTCTGGTCGTACTCGACCGAGGGAAAACCGTCGCCGAGCTGCTCAGCGAGGTCGGCGACCGCCTGCTTCCAGAGCGTCGACGCGAACTGGGCGAGCACCAACTCGTGGCCAGGACCCTTGTCGGAGACCAGCAGGTTTCCCTCGCAGGCCGACGAGGTGCCCCCTGCAACGGTGCCGCGATCGATGACAGTCACGGTGTAGCCGGCGACGGCGAGGGCACGGGCGCACGCGGCGCCGATGATTCCGGCACCGATGATGATCACATCGTCGGCCACGTCGCCCTCCCTTTTCGCCCGCCACTGGGCTTCATCTCGTTGAGTAATATATTACATACTATTGAGTCCTGAGGGAAGACCCCCGGCCGGATTCCCGCGGAATACGGCCGATGCCCCACTACCCGCCCTGCTGTGCGCCCGGCCGTCCGCCCGCCTAGCCGCGAAGCGCGGCGCTCATCCAGTTCTCGATACCGCTCGCATCGATCGGCAGGGCATCCGACAACACGTCTGACCCGGTCTCGGTGACCAGGATGTCGTCTTCGAGGCGCACGCCGATCCCACGCAGTTCCGGGGGAACCGTCTCGTCGTTGGCGTGGAAGTACAGCCCGGGTTCGACGGTGAGCACCATGCCGGGGGTCATCACTCCGCCCTGGTAGGACTCATAGCTCGACTGGGCGCAGTCGTGCACGTCGAGGCCGAGGTGATGCCCGATGCCGCAGACGAGGTAGCGCCGGTGGTGCTGACCGGTCTCGCTCAGCGCCTCGTCCACCGAAACGGGGAGCAGGCCCCAGTCGTGAAGCCCGTTCGCGATGACCTCCATCGCGGCGCGGTGGAAGTCGGAGAAGTCGCGACCGGGTCGCACCTCGGCGAGGCCGGCCCGGTGCGACTTCTCCACCAGGTCGTGCACCTGACGCTGAACCGGGCTGAAGGTGCCGGATGCCGGAAAGGTGCGGGTCACATCCGCGGTGTAGAACGTGCGGTTCTCGACGCCCATATCGAGCAAGAGCACCTTGTCTTCGAGCACCGGACCGTCACAGCGCACCCAGTGCAGGGTCGGCGCATGAGCGCCGCTGCCGACGATCGTCGAGTAGCCGGGGCCGTTGCCATAGGTGCGAGCGTGCCGGTCGAATGTTCCTTGCAACCAGCGCTCACCGCCCCCAGCGATGGCGGTCGGAATCTCGCGCAGCACACTGGCGAAACCGTCGACGGTGGAGTCGACCGCGCGACGGAGCTCGGTGATCTCCCACTCGTCTTTCACCATCCGGAGTTCGGCGAGTGTGCGGGCGAGTTCAACGGAGGAGGGGACGTCCCCGAGCACCTCGCCGGACCGCGCCGCGGCACCGGCCACCATCGGGTCGTTCACCCGGCGCAGGTCGGACTCAAGGGTGCTGAGCGGTTTCACGGTCAGTCCCAGCGCCGCCGACCAGTCGGTCATGCCAGGGGCCGAGCCGACCCAGAGTTCCCCATGCGCCGGATCGGCGAAGAATCCCGGCTCACCCGGGTAGGCCGGGGCGGGCAGGTACACGGTCGCGTCGTGTGAGCCGGACGTCGGAGACAGCACGATGACGGCATCCTCCGCGTCGCATCCGGTCAGCCAGTAGAAGTTGCTGTCGGGCCGAAAGCCGTAATACGTGTCGTTGCTCCGGATCGGCGCTCGCCCGCCCCGCACAATGAGAGTGCGGCCGGCAAGCAGGGCGCTCAGGCGTTCGCGGTGCGCCCGGGCAGCGGATGCCGCGCCCGGCTCGACCGGAGCGGTGCGGTCGGGTGTGCCCCAGCCGGTGCCCATGTAGTCGACGAAGCCGGGCAGCCCGGCCAAGCGGGGAAGCCGGGGATCGGGCGCGGTCGGCGCGGGCATGGATGCGTGCTGCGTGCCAGTGGCCTGCTGCGTGTCGGTCATGTGAGGGGTCCACCCATCTCTGAAACCAGGGAAATCAGGCGCTGGGTCACCCGCGTGTCCTGGCGAATTCCGTCATGTTCGTACTCGTTTGTCACCCAGAACTGCAGGTTGCCGACCAGGTCTTTGGTCTCCGTTGAGATTCCCACGTCGACGTACATATCGTCAAAGTAGGAGACCGACGCCACCGGAACCTCGTTGGCGGCGAGCCGGTCGAGGTCGTAGAGCACCGTGTAGTCCTCGAACTCGGCGAGCGCTTCGGCCGCCGCCTTGAAGGGGCGGAGCGACCGAATCTCGTCGAACATCCAGGGGTACATCATTTCGCCGGTGAAGACCAGCGGCCGATTCGCCGCGTCGAATTCCGAGTGCTGCTGACCGATCCGGTCGGCCGCCCAGCGGGTTGCCCCGGGACCCGAACCATAGATGCTCTCCTGCATCACGGCGAAGAGGGGGTTGTCGTCGTAACTGGTCTTCGCGGCGACCTGCGCCAGGAAGCTGTCGGAGAGCGAGCTCGCGCGGCGCGGCTCGTCGACGAACGCATCGTCGAACAACCAATGCACGCGGTCGGGGCCGGGGCCCATGCCGAGGTCGAGACCGAGGGTCTGCAACCGGCGCACCGTCAGCACGTCGCCATCGGGCAGCAGAACGTCGCCGTCGGCCAGGAGATCGGCGACCGCGCCGACCCGTTCGCGTTCGAGTGGGAAGCGTTCGTAGAACCGCCGGGTCTTGTCGGCCACCCGCGGGTAAGTGCGCCGGTACACCTCCTCGGCCGACGGCGACACACTCGTCAGCCCGCCGGCCACGTAGCAGGCTGAGAGTCCCTCCGGAGCGAGCGACAGATAGCTGAGGGTGATGAACCCGCCGTAGCTCTGGCCGAGGCTTTGCCACTTCACTCCGCCATAGACCGTGGTGCGGATGAATTCGAGGTCCGCCACGATCGAATCGGCACGGAAGCAGAGCAGGTAGTCGCGGGCATCCTGCACCCGGTCGAACTGCGCGACGGCGTCCGATTGCACGCGGGTGCTTCGTCCGGTGCCCCGCTGGTCGACGAGCACGACGCGGTGCGTCTCGAGCACCGACGCGATCCAGCCCTCCCCCGGTATCGGGCGCGGAGACTTACCGCCCGGCCCGCCCTGCAGAAAGACGAGGAGCGGGAGCTGCTCGTTCTTCTTGCGCGGGTCGACGACCTCGCGGGCGAAGATCGTGATGGTGCGTGAATCGGAGGGATCGTCCCAGCGAAGCGGCACCGTCACCACGTGGTCCGTGATGTGCATTCCGGGGATGGTGTACTGCGGTGAAGACATGGTTCGTCGCTTTCTTTCCGCGTCAGGCGGCAGTTCTGATTCGGGAGTCCAGGAAGGCATACAGGGTGTCAACGATGATGTTCACGATGACGACAAACAGCCCTCCGAGCAGAACAACGCCAATGACGACCGGGCGATCCTGGTTGTTCACCGAACTCACGGCAAGGCTACCCACTCCGAGAAGGCCGAAGACCTGCTCGATCACGATCACGCCGCCGAGCATGAGCCCGATGTCGGTTCCCAGCTGGGTGACCAGCGGAGGGATGGCACTCCGCATGGCGTGCCGGTAGACGACGCGGCGTTCGGTCAAGCCCTTCGCCCGGGCGGTGCGGATGTAGTCCTCACCGAGTACTTCGAGCATCTGGCCACGCATCAGTCGCGCATAGATCGCGGCCGAGACGAAGGCCAGGGTCAGCCAGGGCAAGATCAGGTGCCAGAACCACTGACCGGGGTCTTCGGTGAAGGGAACGTATCCGCTCGGCGGGAAGAGATGAATTCCGGCTTTGGCTGGCAGGAAGTAGAGCAGGTAGAGGGCCATCATTCCGAGCACGAAACTCGGGAAGCTGATCCCGATGAGCGCGAAGGACTGGCCGAACCGGTCGCGCAGGCTGCCGGGCGCCTTGGCCGACATCACGCCGATCGGGATTCCGACGCACAGCCAGATCACGACGCCGCCGAAGACGAGCGACACCGTCGCGGGGATCCGGTCCATGATGATCTCGGCCACCGGCAGCTGGCTGCGATAGGAGAAGCCGAGGTTGCCCTGAAGCAGGTTCGTGATGAACGTCCAGTACTGCACGTAGATGGGTTGGTCGAGGCCGAGGTTCGCGCGGATTTGCGCGAGCGCCTCCTCGGTCGCCTTATCGCCGGCCAGAACCCGCGCCGGATCACCCGGCGCGATGTAGAAGAGCGCGAAGACGAAGATGCTGAGAACAAAGAGAACCAGCACTCCGAATCCGACTCGAGAGAGCAGATAACGCCACATCGTCAGGCCTTCCTTGCGGCTCGGGGATCGAGGGCATCGCGCAGGCCGTCGCCCAGGATGTTGAATGCGAGAGTGGTGAACAACAGCGCCAGGCCCGGGATGATCACGAGCCAGGGTGCAGCCAGGTAGATCGAGTTGCCGGCGGCCTCGGAGAGCATTCCGCCCCAGCTCGCGGTCGGCGGCACCACGCCCATGCCGAGGAACGACAGCGTCGCCTCGAAGACAATGGCGCTGGGGATCATCAGCGTCGAGTAGATGATGATGGGCACCATCAGGTTGGGCAGGATGTCACGGAACATGATTGAGACATGTCCGGCACCGAGGGAACGCGCCGCCTCGACGAATTCGCGTTGCTTGAGCGCGAGAACCTGGCCCCGGATCACCCGGGCGATGGGGGTCCAGGTGAAGAAGACGATCACGCTGATGCTGAGCGCGAGGCTGGGGCCGAGTACCGAAACCAGTGCGATGGCTGCGAGCAGAAACGGAACGCTCATCACGAGGTCCATGATTCGGGAGAGCACCGTGTCGGTGCGGTTGCCGAAGTAGCCGGCCAGAAGCCCGACGACGACACCGATCGTCGCCGCGGCGATCGAGGCGACGACGCCGACGACCAGGGAGATCCGGGCGCCGTAGGCCAGCCGCACCAGCACGTCCCGACCGAGCTGGTCCGTTCCGAAGAGAAACTCGTCTCCCGGCCCGACCGGGATGCCGGCCGGGGTGAGGCCCGTCTCCCGGAATTGCTCGTTGGGACCGTGCCCGGTGAGCGCGGCGATCACCGGAGCGCCGACGGCGAACAGCACCAGAATCACGATGAAGATGAAGGCGATCACGCTGCCGGGGTCGCGGCGCAGTCGGCGAAAGGTGAGCGCAAGCGAACCGCGCTGCACAACGGTGACGGGCGCGAGGTTCGCCGCCTCCGCTGCCTTTTTCGGAGTCTTGAGGATGCTCATGAGCGGCTTCCGATCAGGGTGTCATCACCGGTGGCCGACCCGAGAAGCGCCCGCGGCGCACGCGCACTGAGCTGCGGCCCGGGAGCGGAGGCGGCCAGCAGTTGCTTCGTGAAGTCGTGCTGCGGATTCGAATAGAGCGCCTCAGCCGAGGCGAGTTCCACGATCTGGCCGTGGTCCATCACCGCGATCCGGTCGCAGACATGCCGCACCACCGCGAGGTCGTGTGAGATGAACAGATAGGTGAGATTGAATTCCTTCTGCAGGTCGCTCATCAGGTTCAACACCTGGGCTTGAATCGACACGTCGAGGGCGGAAACCGGCTCGTCGAAGATGATGATCGACGGGTTCAGGGCCAGGGCGCGGGCGATGCCGATGCGTTGCCGCTGACCGCCCGAGAACTGGGACGGAAAACGGTTGTAGTGCTCCGGGTTGAGCCCGACGAGTTCCATCAGCTGTTGCACGCTGGCTTTGCGCTTCGCGCCGGAGGAGATCTTGTGGATCCGGAATGGATCCCCAATGATCGAGCCGACCCGCCGACGCGGGTTGAGCGATCCGAACGGGTCCTGAAAGACGAGTTGAATTTCGCGGCGCAGCTGGCGCCACTGGTCGTGGTTGACCGTGGACAGGTCATGCCCGGCCAGCGTGACGGTGCCGGACGTTGCCGGGATGAGACCGGCGATGACGCGGGCGAGTGTCGACTTGCCGCATCCGCTTTCACCGACCAAGCCGAGGGTCTCACCGCGATACATCGTCAGATCGATTCCGTTGAGCACCTGCACTTGGGTGCGGGTGCTCTTATTACGGAAGAAGAGTTCGACTCCGCTCGCCTGCACGATCGGGGTGGCGAGCTCGGTGGTGTTCGGATCGAGCGACTCGATCGGAAGGTCGTCCGGCAGATCGAACGAGGTGCCCCGCGTCGGTTCCGACGGCGCGTCGGTGAGCCAGCAGCTGGCCTCGAGGCCGTTGTCGTAGTGGCGGAGCGGCGGTCGTTCGCTCCAACACTGCGTCATCACATCGGGGCAGCGCGCTGCGAAGACGCAGCCCTGCACCGGGTCGAGCAGGCTGGGCGGACGACCGGCGATCGGGACCAGCGCGACGCCGGGCTGCGAGTTTGCGGGCGACGAGCGCAGCAAACCGGCGCTGTACGGATGCGCGGGGGCGGAGAACACCTCGCGGGCCGGACCCATTTCCAGGCGGTGACCGGCATACATGACCATCATCCGGTTCGCGACGGTGGCGAGCACGCTGAGGTCGTGGGTGATCATCAGGATGGTCGTGTCGAATTCGAGTTGCATCTCGTGCAGCAGTTCGAGGATCTGGGCCTGCACCGTGGAATCGAGGGCTGTGGTCGGCTCATCGGCGATGATCAGTGCCGGGTTCAACACGAGCGCCATCGCGATCATGACCCGCTGCCGCATGCCGCCGGAGAATTGATGCGGGTAGGCGTCAAAGCGCACCGCGGGGTCGGGGATGCCGACCTTGCCGAGAATCTCGATCGCGCGCGCCTTCGCGTCGGCGCGGCTGACGCGGGTGTGAGTGTGAATCTGTTCGGTGATCTGCCAGCCGATGGTGAACTGGGGATGCAGGCTGCTGAGTGGGTCTTGGAAGATCATGCTGATCGATTTGCCGCGGATCTGACGCAGCTCCTCCGACTTCATCAGCAGCAGGTCGCGCCCGTTGAAGTAGGCCTCCCCCGTGATCTCGGCGCCCGGCACGAGCCCCATGATCGCCTGCACCATCACACTCTTGCCGGAGCCCGATTCACCGACGATGCCGAAGAAGTCACCGGCTTCGACGGAGAACGACACGTCGCGCACGGCGTGGATGACGCCGTCCTCCGTGGGGATGCGCACATTCAAATGGCGCACGTCAAGAACTGGCATTGGAGCCTCTTTCACTCGCAGAGCTGCATCGGGATGAACGGATGGCGGTGGCCGGCCCCTCTGGGCGCCGGCCACCGCCGGATCAGACCGTTACTTCAGCGAGACGTTCGTCCAGTCGCCCTGCACGCTCAGTGCGTACGGGATGAAGTTCTGCACACGGTCGCTGTGGTAGATGTTCGCCCGGGGCGAGGCGATCGGGATCACGATCGCATCCGTCATCACCTTCTCGTCGACCTGGCCCCAGAGCTTCGCAATCTCGGCGGGATCGGTGGACTGGATGGCCTGGGCGGCCAGAGCGTTCGCCTCGTCGTTGTTGTAGTCGACGTAGTTGTAGGTCTGCGGCGTACCAGTGAAGGTGAACTGCGGCTGGAAGACCGAGCGTGCCGCGCCGCCCTGCCAGTCGGGAGTCCAACCGACCGGGGCGATGTCCCACATGCCGGCTGCGGTGTTCTCCGGGTTGGTCAGGAACTTCGAGTAGTAGTCGCTCGGGTTCACCGGCACGAGTTCAACGGTGAAGCCGGCCTTTTCGAGGCTGGCCTGGATCGTCTGGGCAATCTGCGGTTCCTGGTCCTTGGTGCGGTACGGCATCTTGAGTGCGAGGCCGTTCGGGTAGCCGGCTTCGGCGAGAAGCGATTTCGCCTTCTCCGGGTCACCCTTGGAGTCCTTGCTCGGGTACAGGTCGAAGTCGTGCTGGCCGAGCACACCCTGTCCGAAGATGCCGTTCTGCACTGCGGCGACATCCGGGCCACCGAGCGTCTGCACGACGGCCGCCTTGTCGACGGCGTATTGCAGTGCCTGACGCACCTTGAGGTTCTGCAGTGCACTGTCGTTGTTGCTGGTCTTGGTGTTGATCCAAATGAACGGGTTGACCGCGCCGCTCGCCACGCTGACCAGCTTCTCGTCGTTGGCGGCCTTCAACTGCTGAATCAGCGCCGGCGACAGCGTGATGTCGAATGACATGTCGGCGGAGCCCGCCTGCAGCTGCTGCGTGATGGCATCCGCGGTGAGGCCGAACGTCACGTCGATGGCGTCGACGTTGGCCGCGCGCAGCGGGTCGGACTTCGCATCCCAGGCCGGGTTGCGCTTGAGCTTCAGCTCCTTGTCGGGCGTGTAGCTGTCGACCGTGTACGGGCCGCTGGAGATGAAGTTGGAGCGGTAGTCGGGGGAATCCGGCTCATAGTCGAGAACCTCGACCGGGGCGGGCGACGCGTTGTTCAGCGACAGCATGTACAGGAAGTCGCCGGCGGGGCTCACCAGGTCGATTTCGAGAGTCTTGTCGTCGATCGCCTTGATGCCCGAAACCGGGGTGTCCTCGATGTATTTCTTCATCGAGGGGGCATCGGTGGGAACGGATGCGAACCCCTCACAGAAGGGTTTCATCCCCTCGATCGCCTCGTTGAAGTAGGTCAACATCGGGCTGGACTGCAGCGGGTTGCAGAGACGCTTGAGCCCGCGGGCGAAGTCGTCCGACACGATCTGACGCGCGCCGTCAGGGGCGTCCCACTTCGCACCGTCGCGAATGGTGAACGTGTAGGTCAGGCCGTTGTTCGTGGGCTGGGGCACCTCGGTTGCGAGGTCGGCCTGCGGGGCGATTCGTTCGGTGGCGTCATCGACTGTCTTGTAGCTGATCAGCTGTCGGCTCACCGCACGCATCACGCTCGTGGTCGGCACGTAGGCCGCGAGTGCGGGATCGAGGTGGTCGACGTCGCCGGCACCGAGCACCTTGAGGGTGCCGCCTGCGGTAGCCGGCTTATCGGAGGAGGTGCTGCTCGTTGCGGTGCTGCACGCCGTCGTGCCCAAAAGGACCGCCGCTGCAATCAGTGCCACCGCTTGTGTGGTGGAACGTTTCGTTTTCATGTGTCACCCAATCAATACTTCGCTGTACTTGGACGCTACGAAGGGAGCCTGTAGTGGGTGACATACTACATATTATTAATGCCGTACCACAATCGGTATTTCGTGCGAGGCGCGAAATGCCGAACGAGGAGCGGGGCGTTGGGTCGCGAAAACAGCCGAACCATCGGCCGTGCGACGGGCCGTGCGACGGGCCGTGCGACGGGCAGTGCGACGGGCAGTGCGATAGGCCGTGCGACCGATCAGGCGTCGCCGGCTACAGCCCACCACCCGATGATGTGCTCAAGGTGGTCGATGGTGAGCTCCTCGAGCGCAGCTCCATCTCCGCTCTCCAGCAAATCGAGCATGAGGTGGTGTTCCTTCGCCGATTCGGGCAGCTCGTGACTCTGGGTCATTTTCGCCAGGTTCACCATGCGGGTCTGCAGTCGCAGTTCGCGAACTGCGCTCACCAAACGCTCGTTGCCGTGCAGGGCGAGCAGGCCCAGGTGAAAGTCGCGGTCCCGCTCGATGAAGCCGGAGAGGTTCGCCTGCTCGGCGTGCGTCGAGATCTCGGCGGCGAGCGAACGCCAGTGCGGCATTGTGTCGAGCGGGAAGTCCGCGGCGAGGGAGCGCATGACCGGCGCCTCGAGCAGCTGGCGCAGCTCGATGATCTCGCGCAGGTCACCCTCGCTCACCTCGGTGACGCGGAAACCCTTGTTGCGCACGGAGGTGACGAAGCCGCGTTGCTCCAGATCGAGCATCGCCTCGCGCACCGGGGTCGCCGAGACGGCGAACTGCACTGCGAGGCTCGGAACCGAGACGAGCGTGCCGGGCGCGAGCTCGCCGGAGATGATGGCGGCCGAGAGCGACTCGCCGATGCGGTCACGCAGGCTCGAGACCTGCTCCACTTTGTGAATGGCTGAAGGAGCCATGGGATCCTCTCCCTCGCATTGTCTGCTGAAATTTTGCCCGCGCTACTCGCGGGATGGAAAGCTACTCACTAGCATCATGATATGTGCCATATTACAAAGCCGGTCCGGACCATCGATTACCACACCGCCGGTGAACCTTTTCGAATAGTACTGGACGGCGCTCCCGAAATCAGCGGCGCAACCGTCGCCGAACGGCGGGTTGTGGCTCAGAACTCGGCGGAGATCGACGCCGTGCGGCAACTGCTCTGCCGGGAGCCGCGCGGTCACGCCGACATGTACGGCTGCTTCATCGTTCCGCCCGACGACGACGGCGCCGACTTCGGCGTGCTGTTCTGGCACAACGACGGCTTCTCAACGGCCTGCGGTCACGGCACGATCGCACTCGGCGTGTGGGCCGTGCAGAGCGGCCTCGTCGCCGCGCAACCCGACGGGGTGACCCCGGTGACCATCGACGTGCCGTCAGGGCGCGTGGTCGCTCACGTGCGTCAGATCGCGGGGATCGTCACCAGTGTGGTGTTCGAGAACGTGGTCTCCTACCCGGTCGCCCGAGCCGTCGATGTGGAGACGTCGCGCGGCCGCGTGCAGGCCGACATCGGTTTCGGCGGGGCGCTCTACGCCTGCGTCGAAGCGTCGTCGCTCGGCCTCACCGTGACCCAGGACAACTATGAAGAACTGCTCGCCATCGGGCGCGAGATCAAGTGGACGCTGAATGACAGCCCGTTCGCCGAGCATCCTGCCGATGACCGCCTGAGCGGCATCTACGGAACCATCATCTTCGATGACCTCGGCGACACCGCCGACGGCCCGCACCAACGCAACGTCACCGTCTTCGCCGACGGGCGCGTCGACCGTTCCCCCTGCGGCTCGGGCACAGCCACCCGGATCGCCCTTCTCGCGGACTCCGGCCGGCTCGCACCCGATCAGGCGCTCACCCACGACTCGATCGTGGGCAGCCAGTTCATCGGCCGCGCGCGCGCCGTCGACAACGGCGCCCCAGAGAATGAGATTCACGGCTCCGTGGTTCCGACCGTCGAGGGAATGGCCTACAAGACGGGCGAACACACCTTCATCCTGGATGCGAACGACCCGGTTGCGACAGGATTCATCCTGTGACTTCCGCAGCCCCCGCACTCCCCTCCTTCCCCTCGCCGCTGCCCTGGATCTCTGCCGAGGAGGTCTTCGCCCGTGTCGATTTCGAGCGAGCCGCGCGTGCGATTCAGCGGGACCTCCGTGCTGGCCTCGACCCGGCGACCGACTTCAGCCGCGGCATCCTCGATCTGACCGCCGGACAACTACTGCTGATGCCCACCCAGTCGAGTGAATTCGTCGGGGTGAAGGTGGCCACGGTCGCGCCGGGGAATCCGGACCTCGGTCTCGAGCGCATTCAGGGCGTGTACCTCCTGATGGATGCCACGACCCTCAGCCCGATCGCGCTGATCGACGGCACGGCCTTGACGACGCTCCGCACGCCGGCGGTCTCGGCGGCGGCGGCGGACCTGCTCGCCCCGGCAACCGTCGAACACCTCGTCGTCTTCGGATCCGGGCCGCAGGCCTGGGGTCATATCGAGGCGATGCGCGGCATCCGTTCGATCGGTCGGGTCTCGATCGTCGCACGCAATCAGGAGCGCGCTGCAGCGCTGGCCGATCGCGTGCGTGCCGGCGGCCTCACTGCCACCGTCGGCACGGCGGATTCGGTGCGCGACGCCCAGCTGATCGTCTGCGCGACGACGGCCCGCACGCCCGTGTTCGACGGAGCGCTCGTGCCGGATGACTCGTGCACCGTCGCCGTCGGATCCCACGAGCCCGACGCCCGCGAGCTGCCCTCGGCTCTCGTCGACCGTGCGCAGCTCGTGGTGGAGGACATCGCCGTCGCGCTGCGCGAGGCGGGCGACCTGATCATCCCGATCGGTGAAGGTGCGATCGCCGCCGACGCCCTGGTACCGATGCGCGACGTCATCACCGAATCGGTGGCGGTCGACCACAGCCGACCGCGCGTCTTCAAGAGCTCGGGAATGTCGTGGGAAGACCTCGTCATCGCGGCCGAGGTGTTCCGCGCCGGCTAGAGACGTCGCCGAGTTTGAGAGTTCCGGTCGAGTTGCCCTGTTCTACCGGGGCAACTCGACCGCAAGTGTCAAACTCGGCGCTCGGCGACGGGCAACGCGGCCAAAAACGGGTCCGACGCCCAGAGATGGCAGAGCGCATAGGCACGGTAGGGCGACCACGATTCGGCGCGCGCCGCGGCATCCTTCGCCGAGATGCCGCCGAGAGCACGGCGCAAGACCAGATCACCCGGCGTGAACGCGTTGCGGTCGCCGAGGGCGCGCACCGCCAGATAGTCGGCCGTCCACGGGCCGATTCCCGGCAGAGCGAGCAGTCGGCGACGGATGTCGGTGTGGTCGTTCTCGGGAGCGATCTGCAAGCCGTCGGCGCAGGCCTCGGCCAGTGCCTGAACCGTGCGCGCCCGGGCGCCGGTCACCCGGATTCCTTGCTGCAGCTCGTCGGGAGTGAGCGCGGCCAGCCGCTCGGGATCGGGGAAAAGCCGCAGCCCGCCGGGGCCGTCACTCCCCCAGGCCTCGGCCACCCGGCCGCCGAAGGTGCGGCAGGCGGCGAGCGACACCTGCTGGCCGAGCACCGTCATCACCGCGGCTTCGAAGCCGTCGGGGTAGCCGATGATCCGCAGGCCCGGTCGCGCCTCGAGCAATGGTCCGATCACCGAATCGTTGCCGAGGACCGTGCGTACGGCCGCCAGATCGGCGTCAAGGTCGAGCCAGCGGCGCACGAAACGGAGGAGATCGGCGGGAGCGGCGGGATCGGTATCGTCGAGCCGGTCGGCATCGACCGCGCCGACGCCCGCATCCTCCACGCCCTGATCGTCAACCTCAACCAGCACCGCGTGAGCAGTAATCGTCACGGTCACCGGGCGCGGACCCGCCACCGTCGGCAACAGCCGGCGGTAGGTGCCCGCCGCGCGATCGGTGACCTCGACCCCGGGAATCGCGTGCAACGCCAGTGATCCGAGCATCGACGCGGCGTCGAGAGGTTCGTCGACCGGCAGGCTGACGTGAGTGTTCACGATCGTCCGGCCGAGTTCCAGACCCCGGAGCTGCCACGGCGATGGCTGTCGACCAAATGGGTGTCCACGATGCCGATGGCTTCCATCAGGGCAAACATCGTGGTCGGACCGACGAACGCGAAGCCCTTCGCCCGCAGGCCCTTTGAGAGGGCGACCGACTCGACCGACTGAGTGGGGACATCCGCGTAGGTGACCGGAACCGGAGTCTCGGCCGGCTGAAACGACCAGACGAAGTCGACGAGTCCGCCCTCGGCGCGGAGCGCGATGGTCGCCCGGGCGTTGGTGATCGCCGCGGCGATCTTCAGGCGGTTGCGCACGATGCCGGCATCATTCATCAGCCGTTCGACGTCGGTGTCGGTGAAGGTGGCCACCCGGTCGGGATCGAAGTCGGCGAATGCGGCGCGGAAGGCCGGCCGCTTCTTCAGGATCGTCGCCCACGACAGCCCGGCTTGGAAAGCCTCCAGGCTGATCCGCTCGTACATCCCGTGTTCGTCACGCACCGGCACGCCCCACTCGGTGTCGTAGTAGTCGCGCATCAGCGGGTCGGTCGCGGCCCAGGTCGGGCGGAGGAGTCCGTCGTCACCGCGCACCACGCCGGCCGGAGTCGACACCGGTGCCGTGGCATCCTCGTTCATCGTGGTCATTGGTCTGACAGTCCCGTCACTTGCTTGATGGTCATTCGACGGGCAATCCCGTTACCCTCATCGTGATGTTAATTCTGCCGCGTGCGAGGCCCGTGGCGCGGCTTCCGGTGTCGGGATAGACCTTGGGCACGCCGTGAAAGGCGAACCGGCTTGGTCCGCCGAACACGAACAGGTCACCGGACTCAAGGTCCAGGTCGGTGTACGGTTTGCCGCGATCTGTTGTATTCCCAAAACGGAATTTGCAGCTGTCGCCGATGCTGAGCGAGACGACCGGGGAGTCGTCGAGTTCGTCCTTGTCCTGATGCATTCCCATCTTCGCGGTGTCGTCGTAGTAGTTCACGAGTGCCGCATCCGGATGGTACGCGGCTGCGGCCTGCGGGTTCAAGGCTTCGGCGACCGCGCGCCGACCGAGATCGGCCAGCCAGTCCGGAAACTCGAGCACGCGCACCCCGTTCACGTCGCCGGCCTCCCGGGTGTACCGGTAGGGCTGCCAGTGCCAGCCGAGGCAGACGGTGCGCACCGACATCTCGTGGCCGCCGGGGAGTTTCGCGGCACGGATCGGCACCGGACCGCGTGCCCACTGCATGAACTGGGCAACGATCGCTTGCTGCTCGTCGAGCGAGAGCCAGCCGGGAACGTGCACGGCGCCGGGCGCGATCTCGCGGCGTTCGGCGGGAAAGAGCGCGTCGGTCATGCCGCTCCCTCGAGGTGAAGCAGCAGTTGCTTGGCCTCCGTGCCGCCGAGGTAGCCGCCGAACGAGCCGTCGGAGCGCACCACCCGGTGGCACGGCACGATGAGTGGAAGCGGGTTTGTCGCGCAGGCCGTGCCGACCGCCCGCACCGCGCGGGGGCTCCCCGCGGCGAGCGCCACCTGCGCATAGCTTTCGGTCTGGCCGTAGCCGATCTCGGGCAGGTGGGCCAAGACGCTCCGCCGGAATCCCTTCGAGAGCTGATGGTCGAGGGGCAGGTCGAAGCGTTGGCGGATGCCGGCGAAGTACTCGTCGAGTTCGCGGGCCACGGTGTCGAGCCGGGCCGGCGCCCGCAGAATGCGGGGGCTGATCGCCGTCGCGAGTCGCTCGAGCACGGCATCGTGGTCTTCGCGCTGGAAGGCGACGCGCACGAGTCCCGCTTCGGTCGCGGCGAGGAGCAGCAGTCCGACGGGCGAATCGACGGTGCGGTAGGCCACGTCGAGGTCGCCTTCGGCGGATGCCGCCGCGACGAACGCGGCATGCAGCCGGTCGAGGTCGGCCGGGTCGGCGGCGTGGAGCGGTGCGAGCAATTCGGTCGTGGCGGTGTCGTGAGCAGTAGTCATGGGAGCAGTCCTTTCGAGGTCACGCGAGAGAGGTCCGTTCCGGTGGTTGAGGAGCTCGCGACGAAGGAGCGCGCGTCTCGAAACCTGGCGAGCCGATCTCTGAACTGTGGTCGAGTCTGGAGGTCGGATCGCGGGGTTTCGAGACGCTCGCTGGCGCTCGCTCCTCAACCAGCGGATGGGTCTCCGCGAGCCGCCTCCGCAAAGTCTTGATGCCGTCGGCGGCGGCCCGACGCGCGGCATCCGTCGTGCCACCGAGAATCTCGGCTACCTCTTTATAGGGGAGCCCGACGACGTGGTGATAGGCGACGGCCTGCCGTTGCGTGGCGGGCAAGAGTGCCAGTGCGGCCCAGAGGTCGTGATCGGTCGCCTCGGGATCTCCACGGGTCGCGGCCCGCTCGGGCAGCGCGTCGACCGGGATCGGCAGTCGCGCCCGTGCCCGGGTCACGTCGATTGCCTTGCGGTGGGCAATCGTCACGAGCCAGGCCTCGACGTTCGCGCCCTCGGCGAGCGCTGGGTACGCCCGGAGCGCGGCCAGAAAAGTCTCGGACCATGCGTCGTCGGCATCGACCGGCCCGAGCACCGCGCGGCAGACGCGCAACACCGTTGCACCGTGCTCGGCGACCACTCGTTCAAAGGGTTGCATGCTCAGCTCGCGCCTCTGATCGGCGCAGCGGATGCGCCGGCGCGGTTTTGCTGCGCATCAGAACAGCCGGTCAAGGCTCGCCTCGGCGGGTTCTTCAAGCGCGAGCAGAAACCGTTTGCGGTCGAGTCCACCGGCGTAGCCGACGAGATTGCCGTCGGCGCCGACCACCCGGTGGCAGGGCACGATGATGCTGATCGGATTCTTGCCGTTCGCCGCGCCAACCGCCTGTGACAGGTTGCGGTCGCCGAGCTCGGCAGCCAGCTGCCCATAGCTGCGGGTTTCCCCATACGGGATCTCGCGGAGGAGCGCCCAGACCTTGAGCTGAAAGTCATTCCCGACCGGTTCCAGCGGCAGGTCGAAGGCCGTGCGCTCTCCGGCGAAGTATTCACCGAGCTGCGTGGTCACCGTGCCGAATGCACCGTCGTCGCGCGGGCCGAAGGTGTCTGCATCCGGGCGATGCTTGTGCTCGGAAAAGTACACCGCGGCCAGGGCTCCGCTCTCCGCGGACACCACCGTGAGCTCGCCGAGCGGCGAGCCGATAACGCTGTGTGAGACGCTCATGCCTCGCTCCCGTCAATCGTGAATCAGCTGTGGTTCAACCAGTCATGCTTCCGCCCCCATTCTCTCGAATGTGACGCTGTTCTACCTTGAAGACGCTGACCGCACACCAAACGTGAGATGCGTCATCCGAAGTTCTCGCTCCCTCACCGAAGATCGCCGCTCCCGCCGAGATTCGCCGATAGCGCGGCGATTCTCGGCGGCATCGGCGACGCTCGAGGAACTTCTGCAGGTCGGCGGCGAATGCGACCCTGGGCAGACGGAGCCGGGCGGCGTAGCCTGACGGTACGGAGGTGAGCTGAAATGCAAGCAACTGCAGGCGATCGGATTGTGATCCGCGGCAAGACCGTTGAGACGCCCGACCGACACGGCGAGATCGTCGAGGTGCGCGGCGAGAATGGTGGTCCGCCCTACCTGGTGAAATTCGAGAACGGACACGAAACAGTGGTGTTCCCCGGCTCTGACTTCGTGGTCGAACATCAGGCCTGATGACCGAGAATTCCCCTCCTCCCGACCCGGAGGAGCTCGCCGAGGCGCCCAGCCCATCACCTTCGGCGTCTCCTCTGCCGGCTCCCCCTCGAGCGCCTCACGCGCCGCACATGAGTCGCGAGGAACGATCGATTGAGGTGCGCGAGATCATCGCAGTGTTCCTGCTGTCGGTGACGGCGATCCTGACGGCCTGGTGCGGGTTCGAGTCGTCGAAGTGGAGCGGCGAGATGTCGATCGAGTTCTCGCAGGCTTCGAGCGCTCGCGTTCAATCGCTTGACTACGCGAACGTAGCGCGCGCTGCGGAGTCGACCGATCTAGCGATCTACACGCAGTGGGTGGATGCGAAGGCCCGCGGCGATCAAGCATTTGCCGACTATGTCAGTGCCCGGTTCACCCCCGCGTTTGCCGTGGCGTTCGCGAGTTGGCAGATCGCGGGCGAGAACACGAAGTCGCCGTTCAATGAGCCGAGCTATGTACCGGATGGACGGGTGGAATCAGCGAAGTTTTCGAAGCTGGCCGATCATAAGTTCGAGACGGCGCTGCAAAGCAATCAACGTGGTGACAACTATGCGATTCTCACCGTTCTGTTCGCTCTCGTCCTCTTCTTCACCGCGATGTCGGGGCGCAACAAGCTGCTCTGGGCGGGGTGGTTTCTGCTCAGTTTGGCCGCATTCGTCGCCGTCTTCGGCGCGGTGATTCTGGCGACCTATCCGGTGCTGGTCTGATCTCGCGGCGAGAAAGTCGACCAGGAACCAGCAGCCAGCTTCCCCATTCGACGGAGATTTTTGCTGACGCGACCGTGATCAGGGGGCGTTTGGCCGAATTGGGCCGGATTCACGAAAGATCTCCGTCGAATGGGACGTGCTGCTCCGATATTCACGATAGTCAGCGAAGCGGATACCACGGCCGGCCTCCATCACTCGTCCGGCGGCATCCGTGTCACGCTTTCCCTTTCACCCCAGAAGACGCGATAAACTGACAGCCTGTTTGGCCACGCGGCCAAAGTGGTCGGCACACGCACATGCGTCGTCGGTCCGAGGCTTGAAACCTCCGGCATCCTTTTCGATACCCGGAGGTTTCTCCATGTCCACTCCTCGTCGCACGCCCAATCGCTGGTGGGCCCTGGCCGTGCTCTCCCTCACGCAGCTCGTCGTCGTTCTTGATGGCACCATCGTGAACATCGCCCTCCCCCAGGCCCAACTCGAACTCGGACTCTCCGACGTCGAGCGGCAGTGGGTAGTTACCGCGTATGCCTTGGCCTTCGGCGCGCTGCTGCTTCTCGGCGGCAGAATCGCCGACTACTGGGGCCGCAAGCGCACCTACTTGGTCGGCATGGTCGGCTTCGGCGCGGCATCCGTCTTCGGCGGCCTGGCTCAGAACGGAACAGAGCTCATTGCCGCGCGCGGCCTACAGGGCCTCTTCGCGGCGATGTTGGCGCCGGCCGCGCTCGCCTTGCTCACCGTGACGTTTGCGCACGGCAAGGACCGCGCGACCGCGTTCGCCGTGTTCGGCACGGTGGCCGGAACGGGTGCCGCAATCGGGCTGCTGCTCGGTGGCCTGCTCACCGAGTTCGCCGACTGGCGCTGGTGCTTGCTGGTGAACGTGTTCTTCGTGATCCTCGGCTTCATCGGCGGCGTGCTCTTCGTCAGCGAGAGCAAGGCCGAAGGCGACAACCGGTACGACGTGTGGGGCGCGATCACCGTCACGCTCGGCCTCGGCTCGCTCGTCTATGGCTTCAGCCTCGCCGAGGGCGGCTGGGGATCCGTCGACACCATCGGTTTCCTCGCCCTGGGCGCCCTGCTTCTCGCGCTGTTCGTGTGGATCGAGTCACGGGTCGCCCAGCCCCTGCTTCCGCTTGGCATCGTGGCGAACAAGGTGCGCGGCGGGGCGTTCTTGATCCAGGCCGTCACCGGAAGCGTGATGATCGGAGCCCTGCTCTACCTGGCGTTCCACCTGCAGATCGTGCTGGGCATGGCCCCGTTCGCATCCGGCCTGGCCAGCTTGCCGATGACCGTCGCCATCATGATCACCGCGCCGATCGCCACGAAGCTCCTGCCGGCGATCGGCCCGCGCCCGATGATGATCGGCGGGCCACTGGTCGTGGCCGCCGGGCTCGTCTACCTCAGCCAGATCACGGCCGACGGCAACTACTTCGTTCAGGTGCTGCCCGCCCTGATCGTCATGGGACTCGGCATGGGCTTCGTCTTCGTGCCCCTGCAGAACCTCGCGCTCAGCGGTGTCGCCCCGCACGATGCTGGCGCCGCCTCGGCCACCGCCAATTCCGCCATGCAGATCGGTGGCTCGATCGGCCTCTCGATCTTCACCGCGCTCTACGCAGCGACGGCAGGGCCGACTACTGACCTGACCGGAAAGCCACTGCTCGAGGCGTTCACCAACGGATACTCCGCAGCGTTCCTCGCCGCCGCCGTCGGCATGGTTCTGGCTTCAATCATCGCCGCCACGCTCATCCGTGGAGCGAAGACGGAGCTGCTGCCGCAGGGCGATGCGCACGCGCTGGTGCACGCGGGCTAATCGATGCCCGGCGTGCTACCGTGCCGCACATCACGTCGACTCGCGACGTGCAGCATCCGTCGCGTTCGTTCGCTCACGCGCCCCGAAAGGACTCCCCATGACCGCTTGGACTCCCGACGAGCTCACGCGCATCGGCGAAGCCGAAGAGTTGCGGGTCGCCTCCCGCCGAGCCGACGGCACCCTGCGCCGGTTCGTGACGATTTGGGTTGCACGGGTCGGCGACGACATTTATGTTCGCTCGGCTTATGGACCAGACAACCCGTGGTTCGTGCGGGCGCAGGCCAGCGGAACCGGGCGCATCCGTGCGGGTGGCGTCGAGCGTGATGTCGCGTTTCTCGAAACGGATGCCGCGGATGCCGACACGCACGCGGCCATCGACGCCGCGTACCACGCCAAGTACGACCGCCATGGGCCGGCGATCGTCGGCACCGTCGTCGGTCCGCAGGTGATGGCGACGACGCTGCGACTCGTTCCCGCCACCTGAGTCATGGCGCCAAAACATCCCGTTTACGCATGTTCCGCACCAAAACATCGAGTTTCACATCGGTTTCGCCGCAGCATGATGATTTCGCGCGGCCACCAATGACGAAAGCCCCGGCGTCCTATGCAGGATGCCGGGGCTTTCGAAGAGAGAGGTTACTGGACGGGCGTTCGAGGCGGCGGCTGGCGCAGGACCCTGCGGAGGTAGCGCTCGTATTCGTCGAAGTCGATCGGATTGAACAGGCGCGTGACCACGATGAGCACGAGCACGAGTCCCACGAGGACGAAGTACGTGGTCGTCACCTCAACGACGCCGTGCTGCAATGAGCTGGCCGGCACACCGAAGGGCAGCCGGTTCACGTACGTCGGATCCACGGCACGGCCGGCGAACACGGTGTGGACACCGAGGACGCCCCACAGGATCGCGACCAGCGTGAAGACGATGAAGCCCCACACGTCCGACGCCCTGCTCCACAGCACCCGCGCCTTGCGCAATGTGAGCTGGTACTGGAGCCCATCGTTGACGCTCAGGAGCTGGAACATCCACGCCCACATGATGAGAAAGAGCATGTTGATGCCGTCGAAGGTGCCGATCCCCAGCTGAGCGATCCTCGGCGGGATGTACAAGCCGGCACCGCTGGAGATGCTCAGAAGAACGAATGCTCCTCCAGCCACAACCACGGTAATGGCGAGGAACAACCGACCCTGCACGCGGCTGTTTCTCCGCAGCCGCGCGCCGTCAGCGGATTCCGCCCACATCCCAGCCCCCCGCCTGAATGGGTCCGGCTTGCGAGAGAACCTCTGCTGACCGAACGGGACATAGCATAGCCCCACTTTTACGCAGGTCGATAGGGGCCAAAGACGGCATTCGCCAACGCCTCGATAGAGCGGAGCTTTGGTAATACCCGATCAAAAAAGAAAGACCCTGTGACCGAGAGGAATCCTGGTCAAAGGGTCTTTATGTGTAGCGGGAGCGGGAATTGAACCCGCGACACCACGATTATGAGCCGTGTGCTCTAACCAACTGAGCTACCCCGCCGTGACTATGACCCAAGCCTAAACCTGCATCCAGCCTGAGCCCCCTGTGGGAATCGGACCCACTACCTCTTCCTTACCAAGGAAGTGCTCTACCAATGAGCTAAGGGGGCAAAGTTCCAAAAGAACTGCGCCCGAATTTCGGCAACCCATAGAGATTATCATCACTTCGCACCCTCAAATGACCGTTCGGCGCCTTCGGGGCCGAACTCGGGCAAATTGATGCCCGACAGCGCCCACGCGGTGAAGGATGGACTACCGGCAACGGATGCCGTCGGCATGCGAAACGGGGGTGGCGATCATGATCGCCACCCCCGTTCACTCCTCCGCCGAACTAGCCGAGGTTGTTCCAGAGATCGCAGTTGTGCGACTTCTCGAACGAGGTGATCATCTTCAGGCCACCGGCCGACTTCGTCTTGAGTTCGAGAATCTGACGCTTGTCCCCGAATTCCTTCCATTCGGGTGCGCCCTTGAGCGTCGGCTCGCCGGTCTTCATGAACGACAGCCAGAGCGAGACCATCTGGTCGCCGAGGGCACGCTGCTCATCGTTCAGCGAACGCTGCGCGGCGGTGTAGTTGAACAGACCCTGCAGTTCAGTGGTGTGGGTCGCTCCGAGCTCCAGCGTCGACGGCGGGAAGGGGTCTCCCAGCGAGCGCCATCCCGGCACGGTGCGATCAGCGAACTCATAGAAGTGCACCGAGTTGCCGGCCTTCGCGAAGGTGTCGGCGCCGACGACCGTCGGGCAGGCAAACCCGGCGTCGCCGTGCACCCAACCCAACGGGAAGATCGGGTCTTCCCCGGCGTCGGCGGGGTAACGTTCCAAGACCTTCGGAGCGAGCGGGCCGAATTCTCCGGCGATACGGGCCTCGTAGTCTGCGGGCGCCAGCGGGTAGCTGCCCGACTCGAAACCGATCCATTCGTCGCGGGTGACACCGACGATGAGCGGAACATCGGCCAGGGTGCCGGCGGCGGCGGCCGCAAGCACATCAACCGGCTGGTCTGGCCCGCCACTGACCGGCTGTGCGAACCCGAATCCCGACGCTGATCCGACGACTGTCGATGCGGGAACCGCACGGAGGCAGGCCGCGTCATCCGCCGCACAGCCCCACTGGGCTGCATAGGCGGTTGTGTCGGCGGGAGTGTCGCCGAGACCGCACGCCATCGACTGAATCACGGCCTTGTCGAAAAGCCCCTTCGCCGTCGGTGAAGCGAGTTGGAAGCAGACCGACCCTCCGCCGGCGGATTCGCCCACGATAGTGACGTTGTCGGGGTCGCCGCCAAAAGCGTTGATGTTGTCCTGCACCCAACGCAGCGCCTGCTGCTGGTCAAGCATTCCCCAGTTTCCTTGAGCTCCGAATTCGCTCTCGGCAGCCGTGGCCGGCGAGGCGAAGAAGCCGAACAGTCCGACCCGGTAGGCGGGGATGACTGCGACAGCATCACCGGTCGCCGCAAAGTTGCGACCATCATAAATGTTCGGGGTGCCGCCGGTGTAGCCGCCACCATGCAAAAACACCACGACGGGCAGCTTCTTGTTCTTCGGCTTGTCCGGCGAGTACACGTTCAGGTAAAGACAGTTCTCGCTCAGTGATCCGTCGGAGTCGCCGTTCACCGTCTGCGGGCAATCCGGACCGGGCTTCGTTGCGTCGAGCACGCCCGCCCACGGTTCGGGTGCCTCGGGTTCGTGCCACCGCAGGTCGCCGACCGGAGGCTTGGCATAGGGAATGCCCAGGTATTCGATCGTGCCCGTCGCGGCAGCGCCGGTCAACGAACCCTGTTCGATTTTGATCGTCGCCCCGGCGGCCGGCTTGCTGCCCTGAGCCGGGTCGGCGGTGGCGCATCCGCTGAGGAGGAGCGCTGCCACAGCAGCGACACTCGCCACCGTCGCGATCCTGCGTTTCATCTCTGATCGCATTGCTGATTTCTACTTCCTCGTAGTGAACTGTCGTGATTTCCGACACTTCCCGACACGTTACTAACCCGTGCTTTGATCGGTTTTCACTATGTTGCGAGGAATCCACATTGTTACGAGCTTGATACAGAGTGAACGTCGTTCACAGCCGACTACTACGACGTCGACACATTGATGCCCGGCAGCGCCCACGCGGTGAACGACGGACCACCGGCGGTGAGGCGGATGTCCCCGGCCGACACCGTCAATTCGGCCCCGCCGACGAGCGGCTCGGCCACGTCCGCTCCCCCGATTGCCTGCCCCGACAACGTCACCGTCGCCCCGGCCCGGGCGGCGAGAATAAGCACCGAACCCTCGGCCGATTCGCGCACAAACGCCACCGCGTCGTCGCCAACGTGCAGCCAGCGGATGCCGCCACCGTTCAGCGCGGCTCGGGCAGCCGGGTGCTGGGTGCGCAGCCGGATGAGCGAGGAGTAGAGCTCGATCGTGGCCGCGACCGTGGGGTCGTCAACCGTCTCCCAGGGAATCGGGGTGCGCGACTGCTCACCGTCGAAACCGACCAGACCGAACTCGTCGCCCGCGAAAACCACCGGGATGCCGGGCAGCGTGACGGAGAGTCCGAGGGCAACCGGCACCGTTCCCGGTCGGGCGCTCGTGCGAAACCGCGGGGTGTCATGGGTGTCGAGGGCGTTCATGGTGGCCAGCCGCGTGCGCCAGGGGAACCCGGCGGCAAAACGAACATGAGCCCGCCAGAACTGCTCGCCGGTGTACTCGGGCACCCGTCCGTCGACGAAGCCGATACCGCCCTCGGCGGGGCTGCCCGGCTCACTGAGCCAGCTCCAGAGCGGCCGGGTGAACGGGGCGTAGGTCATTGCGCCGTGCCAGGCATCACCTTGAAAATCACCCGACGCGTCGTTCGTGGACTCACCGAGCAGAATCGTGTCGGGGTTCACCTCGAGCATGGTGCGCCGAATCGTCTGACGCACTTCGGCGTTCAGGTCTTCGTTGCCGAGCCGGCCGGTCATGTTCGCCACGTCGATGCGCCAGCCGTCGAGATGAAAGGGGGCGCCGAGCCAGCGGGCGACCACCGAGTCGTGCCCCTCGATGAACCGGCGGCGGAGCTCCTCCGAGTTCCAGTTGAACTTCGGCAGGCTGGACACGCCCAGCCACGACTCGTAACCCTCGTTCTCGGCGTCGCGCCAGTAATAGAAGTCGCTCTCGGCGGCATCCGGATGCCCATGGGCGGCAACGAACCACTCGTGGCGGTCCCCGGAATGGTTGCTGGTCAGATCTCCGATCACCTTGAACCCGCGCTCGTGCGCGGCCTCGATCAGGCGGACGTACGCATCGCCGCCGCCGAGCAACGGGTCGACCTCGTCGAAACTCGACGCGTCATAGCGGTGATTCGACCCACCGGGAAACACCGGGGTGAGGTAGATCAGGGTGACGCCGAGGCGCTGCAGGTGGTCAAGGTGCTCCCGGATGCCGTCGAGGTCGCCACCGTAGAACTGCTGCCCACGGGTCGTCAGGTTCTCATCGACCGGGTCGCCCCATGCCGACGGGATGGCCCACTCGGGCAACTCCCTGTCGTCGGCGGCGACCGATCGCCCGAACCGGTCGGGGAAGATCTGGTACATCACGCTCGAGGCCGCCCACTCGGGTGCCGCGGCACCGACCACGAGCTTGAAGTCCTCCGAATCAAGGGTTTCAATGTCGTGCAGCCCCGACGCGTTCAGCCACCACCGCGCGCCGTCGCCGAGTTCGATCACGAACCGATAGCCGTGCACCGGGTTCTCTACCTCGACCTCGGCTTCCCACCAGTCCCAGCCGTGCTGCGTGGCCACGACGGATGCCGCGGCGAAGCGGGGCTCACGGTTCGGGTTCGATCGCGTGCGCACCCAGGCCACCGGCCCGAACGAGTGCGGGATGCGCACCCGCACTCGCACCAGGTCGCCGAGCGCGGGCTCCTGCGTCGACACGTACACCGGCGATCCATCGTGGTGAGGCTGCAACATGGGTGGAACCTTACTTGACTGATCCGGCCGTCAGGCCACCGACAATGTACTTCTGCAAGAACAAGAACAGGGCCATCACCGGGAGTGCCGCAATGACGGCACCGGCCGAGAACGCGCTCCAGTCTGCATAGTTGGGGTTCGAGACGAGCTTGTAGAGGCCGACCGCGAGGGTCTGCTTCTCCGGGTCGATGAGCAGCACGCTGGCCACGACGAACTCGTTGGTGGTGCCGATGAACGAGAGCAGCGCGACGACGGAGAGAATCGGGCCAACCAGCCGCAGGATGATCGTGAAGAAGATGCGGGCGTGCCCGGCGCCGTCGATCTTCGCCGCCTCGTCGATCGATGACGGCACGGTGTTGAAGAAGCCGTACATCAGGTAGGTGTTCACCCCGAGGGCTCCACCCAGGTAGACCATGATCAACCCGATGTGGGTGTTCAGCCCGATCGCCGGAAAGATGTCACTGATCTTGCTCATCACCAAGAAGATCGCCACGACCGCCAGAAGCTGCGGAAACATCTGCACGAGCACGATCGTCAACAGCCCGGTGCGGCGCCCGGTGAAGCGCATCCGCGAGAAGGAATACGCGGCGAGGGCGCCCAGAAAGACCGTGGCGAGGGCCGTGATGCCGGCAATGATCAGCGTGTTGACGAACCAGGCGGCGAAGGGCTGATCCGGATTGTTCAGCAGCCGCTCGTACGCGCCCAAGCCGATCGTGGAGAAGAGCGCGTTCGACCCGGTGAGGGTTCCGGCCGGGTTGAGCGACGCGGAGAGCACGTAGAGCAACGGGAATACGGAGAACACGACCATGATGACGCCGATGAGGTGCCGCCACCCCGTTGCCCGGAACCAGCGGCTGAAGTTGAACGGACGCCGGGTGGAGACGGACTCCCCTGACTCTGTGGTGATGACGGGCATTAGTTCAGTTCCTCCAACGCCTTCGTTTTTCTGAAGCTGACGATCGCGATGACGGCGACCAGAATGAAGATGATGATCGAGAACGCGCTCGCCAGGCCGTAATCACGGGTTTGACCGGTGAAAGCGACCTTGTAGACCATCGAGATCAGGATGTCGGTGGATCCGACATTGACGCTCGCCGCCGCGTCACGTGGCCCGCCGCCGGTCAACATATAGATGAGGTTGAAGTTGTTGAAGTTGAAGGCGAACGACGCGATCAGAAGCGGCGCAACGGTCACAAGCAGCAGCGGCAGTTTGATCAGCCGGAACACGGCCCACGGTCTGGCGCCGTCGACGGTGGCCGCCTCCTCGAGTTCCTCCGGRATCGACTGCAGCGCCCCCGTACAAACCAGGAACATGTAGGGGAAGCCGAGCCACAGATTGACGAACAAGACGCTGAACTTCGCCAGCGTGGGGTCAGTCAGCCACGGGATGGAGGCGCCCCCGAGCAAGACCTGGTTGACGAAGCCGAAGCTCTCGCTCAACATTCCGGCCCAGACCAGGGCGGAGAGGAAGGCGGGAAAGGCGTACGGAAGGATCATCGCGACGCGATAGAATTTGCGCCCGCGCATCCGCTTGTCATTGAACACGATCGCCAAGAAGAGGCCGAGGAAGAAGGTCGAGGCCACCGAGACGAGCGCGAAGACGAACGTCCAGATTGTGACGCTGATCAGCGGACCACGGATGCTCTCCTCGGTGAACGCCCGAACAAAGTTGTCGAATCCGACATTGACCTTCCAGCCCGGAAGCAGCTGGGTGCCGTCGGGGGCCGCGAAGGCGCCTTCACCGGTGTCCGTGTAGACCGTGCCAGTGGTGACATCCGTCATGGTGTCTGCCGTGGCATCGTATTCGAGCGTCGAACTGTAGACGTAGGCGCTGCTGCCGTCAGGCGTGCGGAGCGCGCCATCGTTGGGATCGCTGGAAAACGGCACCGACATCGCGGTGAGTTCATCGGTGCGTTGGAGCACCTCAGCGAAGTTCAACGTGGTGTAGCCGTCGAGCGCGACGGCCGTGCCGCCCTCCATCGTGGCGTCGTCCATGGGCTCAAGGGGCGTCTCGGCGTTTCCGACACTCACCTCTCCGTCGGGATCGGTCACGAGCAGGTTGAGCTGACCGGCCCGGTCGAGCACGGTGACCGCGTAGGTCGGCGAGTCGGGAACCCGCTCGAGTGCCGAGTTCATCAAGGCGGAGACGGCCTGGTCTTTGTCGGAGTTGTGGCCGGTGCTGTAGTTGGTGAAGCCGATATAGCCGGTGTACCCGATGACGAAGATCTGAAAGATGACGAGGAAGATCACACCGGGCGTCAGGTACTTGGCCGGCAGTTTGCGCTTGGAGAAGTAGATCCAGTTGACCAGGACGGTCACGACGGCCACCAGCGCGCCGATCAGCCACTCCTTCTGCGCGAACAGAATGAAGAGGGCATAGACGGCGATGGCGTCGACGAGGCCGAGGGACACGATCTTGATCAGCAGGGTTGTGATGCCGACGGATGCCGAGTCCGCGATGCGTGCAGCCCGCTTCTGCTGTGTGGTCGGCGGTTTCACGGGGCCGGCGGCGACGGCTTCCTCTTCTTCAAGGGTGGTGCTCATGGTTCGTACTTTCCCAAGTCTTGTTCTGGCGGAGAAAAGCCCCCGGGCTGCCGTGTACCGGCGACCCGGGGGCTTCAGGTGATGCTGTTAGCCGATTGCTGCCTGCACGTCGGCAGCCAGCTTCTGCCAGGTGGCGACCGGGTCGGCACCGTTGATGATGGCTGCCTCTGCGATGCCCCAGTACTGCCAGACCTGGCCCATTGCCGGGATGGCCGGCATCGGAACCGCGTTGGCGCCCGCTGCCGCGAATCCTGCGACGATCGGGTCTTCAGAAGCCGTTTCGGCCGCTGCGGTCAGTGCCGGGAGAACGTTGCCTGATTTGAAGAGGGAGAGCTGCACATCTTTAGTGGCGATGTAGTTGACGAGGAAGTCGTTGGCGGCAACCTTGTTCTTGCTCTGCTCGTTAATGAAGAAGCCCTTCACACCGGCGAACGGCTGTGCCGTCTCGGGGCCGGGGCTCGGGATGGCGTCAACGGCCACGTTGATGCCGGCATCCGTCGCAGCGCCGACGTTCCACGGGCCGGTCAGCCAGAATGCCGCCTTGCCGCTCGTGAAGGCTTCCTTCGCGATGTCGCCGGTGATCTCGGTGTTGAAAACGCCGGTTCCGTTCTTGCCCTGGCCGCCGAGCCAGGTCGCGAATGCCTCGCCACCGGCGTTGCCGAGCTCGAGCTTCGTGGAGTCGTAGCCGCCGGATGCGTCGGTGCCGAAGACGGGAGCGCCGAAGCCGGTCTGGAACGGGTAGAGGTGGTACGGGTTGCCGTCGGTGCCCTGCTCGACGACGAACGGGTAGGTGACACCTGCCGCGGTGCCCTCTGCGATCATCTCGTCATAGCTGGCCGGTGCGGTTGCGGCGAGGTCGGCATTGCGCAGCAGCGCCAGGTTCTCGACCGCGTACGGCAGCTGGTAGACCTTGCCGTCGTAGGTCGCGGCGTTGATGGCGACGGGCAGAAAGTCTGCAGCCTTGTCGCCGAGTTCGATCGGCGAGACGACGCCGTTGGTGACGAGCTCGCCGAGCCAGTCATGAGCGCCCATGACGACGTCGGGGCCCTTACCGGTCGGAGCCTGCTGGATGAAGTCATCCTTGATCTTGGCGACGTCTTTGGAAACGAGGTTCACCTCGACGCCGGTCTTCTTCTGGTATGCCGCTGCCGCGTCCTTCAATGCGTCGACGCGCTCGGCGTCAACCCAGACGGTCAGGGTGCTCGAGGATGCTGCAGCGCCGTCTCCAGCACCCGCCCCCGCTGTACTAGCTGAGCATCCGGCCAGGGCCAGGGAGGCGACGACCGCAACTGCACCAGCAGCACGCAAGCCCATCTTTTTCACCGTCATTGGTGTTGCCTTTCGTAGAGATTGCCGCAAAACTGCAAGCGATTACATTTATAGCCTCTCAGTTCGGCCTTGACAAAGCAAGGAATAGAGATCGAGATCAGTTCGTGACAATTCCTCGTATGCGAACTAGTGCAAACGCTTCCATTGCTGAGTGGATGCCGTAGTGTGTCCCTCATGACAGGCAACACAGAGTGGTGGAGAACCGCCGTTATTTATCAGATCTATCCGCGCTCGTTTGCCGACGCCAACGGCGACGGAATGGGAGACCTGGCCGGCATCACCCATCGACTTCCGGCGCTGGCTCAGCTGGGCATCGACGCGATCTGGCTCTCGCCGTTCTACACCTCGCCCCAGCGCGACGCCGGATACGACGTCGCCGACTACTGCGATGTCGACCCCCTCTTTGGCACGCTCGCCGACTTCGACATGATGCTCACCGGGGCGCACGCCCTCGGCATCCGTGTGATCGTCGACCTCGTTCCGAACCACACCTCCAGCGAGCACGCCTGGTTCCAGGCCGCCCTCGCCACAGGGCCCGGCAGCGAGGAACGCGGGCGCTACCTCTTCCGTGAGGGCACCGGCGAAAACGGCGAACTCCCACCGAACAACTGGGAGTCGGTCTTCGGCGGCGAAGCCTGGACCCGCGTGACCGAGGCGGATGGCACGCCGGGGCAGTGGTATCTGCACCTGTTCGACACCACTCAGCCCGATCTCGACTGGAACAACCCCTGGGTGCGCGAGCAGTTCCGCGACATCCTGCGCTTCTGGCTCGATCGCGGCGTCGACGGGTTCCGCGTCGATGTGGCTCACGGCATGATCAAGGCCGATGGCCTGCCCGACTACACGCCGCCGGCCGAAGGCGGCAGCATGGGTGGTGGCAGCGCCACGCTGGAACCCGAGATCAGCGCCGAGCCGCCGGCACCCGCCCCCTACTGGGCTCAAGACGGCGTGCACGAGATTTACCGCGACTGGCACCAGCTTCTTGCCGAGTACCCGGGCGACCGGGTGCTCGCCGCCGAGGCCTGGGTCGACCCGCTTTCCGAGGTTGCCAAGTGGGTGCGGCCCGACGAAATGCACCAGGCCTTCAACTTCGCCTACCTCGAGACCCCGTGGAATGCGCCGGCACTGCGCCATGTGGTCGACGAGTCGCTTGAGGCATTCGGCGCGGTCGGAGCCCCGAGCACCTGGGTTCTTTCCAACCACGACGTGGTGCGCCACGCCTCCCGGCTTGCGCTGACCGCAGAGAACCTGCAGGGGCACGGAATCGGGCCGAAGACCCCTGGCCTGCCCGACCCGGCACTCGGCCTCCGCCGGGCGCGTGCCGCGACCGCACTGATGCTGGCGCTGCCTGGCTCCAGCTATCTCTATCAGGGTGAGGAACTCGGGCTCCCCGAGGTCATCGATCTCCCCGACGCCGCCCGCCAAGACCCCACGTGGTTTCGCACGAACGGTGAACGCTACGGACGTGACGGATGCCGCGTGCCGATCCCGTGGACGGCCGACGGCGCCTCGTATGGATTTGGCCCGACAGCGGCGAGCTGGTTGCCGCAGCCGAAGGAGTGGGCACTTCTCGCCCGCGACGTGCAGGTTGACGTACCCGGCTCAACGCTCGAGCTGTACCGGCTCGCGCTCCGTCTGCGTCGAGAGCACCAGCTCGGCTGGGGAAACGTGAACTGGCTGGATGGCTTCAGCGATGAGGTCGTCGCACTCACGAATGGTACGGTCACGGTGATCGCCAACACGGGGGCGACATCCGTCACCCTCCCGGCCGGAAAACAGCTGCTCGCGAGTGGGCCCCTCGACGGCGATCTACTGCCGGGCGACACCACAGTATGGTTAGCTATGTGATCGATCCGCGGCGACTGCTGATCCTCCGGGCATTCGTGCTTTCGGAGTCGGTGACCGCTACGGCGAGCGCCCTGCACCTCACGCCGTCTGCCGTGTCGCAGCAACTCGCCGCCCTCGAACGCGAGGTCGGCCAAGCCATTGTTCTGCGCACCGGCCGTCGGTTGAAACTGACACCGGCCGGCCGAATTCTCGCCGAGCACGCTGAGGAGATCAACTCGCGGCTGAAGTTGGCGGAGGCCGAGTTGGCCTCTCACTCAGAGGGCACGCTGGGTCAATTGTCGATTGCCGCTTTTCCGACGGCCATCAGCTGGGTCGTCGCCCCGGCCATCGTCGAACTGCGCGCCGTCGCACCCGGCATCCAGGTGAAGGTGGTCGATGCGGAGGCTCATATGAGCCACCGCATGCTGATGCGCGGTGACGTCGACATGACGGTGAGTCTTGAGTACAACGCCGATCCCGAGCGGGACTCCCCGGAGATCTTGAAGTTTCCGCTGTACATCGAGCGATTCAAGGCGGTAATTCCACTCAGCCATCCGCTCGCCGATTCGACCGACGGGATCGAGCTGACGCAACTGCGTGACGACGGTTGGATCATGCCGTCGCCTGGTAACCCGTGCCGCTCGATGGTGCTGCAGGCGTGCGCAGAAGTTGGCTTCCATCCCGCCATCTCGCATGTGTCAGATGACTACCGCGCAGCGATTTCCTTGGTCATCGCCGAGGCGGGGATCTGTCTGGTTCCGGAATCTGCACTCACTGCGACGGACTCCGAGTGGGTGTCGGTGCTTCCGACCCGCGGCATCGCGCCGCTTCGCAAGGTGACGGTGGCCGCGCGCCGCGACAACCAGGGGCATCCGGTGATTCAGGCCGGTCTCGACGCGATGCGGGCCGTGCTCACTCCTGCAGAATCGGAAGCGCACGGCCCACTCGCCCGTTCCGACACCATCAACGTCGAGTAACGCGCCGATGCCGGTGCCGTCGATGATTCAGACGGAAGGGGAATTCTCGGCCAAGAAACGGTCGACGTGCCGGTGGTACTCATCGCCGCGATCGCGTCTCACACAGTGGTGCGCACCCTCGATGACCACGACGTCGAAACCGGGAGCGACCGCGTTCAACAGGTCCCGGCTGTGGCGATCGACGATGACGTCACCGCTGCCGGTGATCAGCATCGCCGGCACTCCCGCTGGGCCGACGGTGATCTGGCGCGCCGTGGGAGTCCAGAACCGGCGCTTCTCGTGAAGCCGGCGAGCCATGTATTCGTTGTCGACGTTCTTCATCGCTTCGGCGAGCGGACGCAGCTCCGACTCCGGCCACGCCGCGTTCTGACTGCGCTGCATTGCGACGAGCTCGTCGAGGGACATCGTGTCGGCATAGTCAAACGGGTCTTCAAGGCGTGGTTCGACGCTGAGCCAGGGATTCGGCCCGTCTTCTGGCACCCACCACGGCGGATCCTCGAGGACGACTCCCGCGACGAGGTGCGGTGCATCGGCGGCGACGAACGCGGCGATGCGTGCCCCCATCGAGTGACCGACGATCAGTGTCTTTCTGCCGGATGACTCCAAGAGATCGCTCAGGATGTCGATAGCGTCGGCCACCATGACGTCGGTCGAAGGTATTCCCGCGTGTTCCGGCGCCATCCCCGGCGATTTCCCGTGACCGCGGGCATCAGGAGCAACGATGTTAAAGCTGCCGCCCCATCGATCGACGGCGTCGCCCCAGCACTCCCCCGATTCGACAGCGCCATGAAGGATCAAGACTGATGGCGCCTCTGATGCGCGACGACCGTACTCTCTGACGAACAGATCAGTTCCCACTTATTCTCTTCCAGTCTCTAGGCAGACGGGCGCGGAACGGCCCGTTCATAGTTTGATGGTTCAACAGCCACGTCCTGCGGATTGTGGCACGCGACTTGATGTTCAGTGCCGCCGAGCACGGGTGTGACGGTGCGGCAGATTTGCTGGACGAATGGACACCTACTCGCAAACGCGCATCCGCTCATCAACGTCAGCGGGCTGGGCAGATGCCCGCCGACGGCGCTCGGCTTCGCGGGTTCGAGGTCAGCTTCAGGAGTCGCCGCCACCAGCGCCTGCGTGTAGGGATGCCGGGGCGCGTCGAAGATGCGATCGGCTGAGGCGACCTCGACGATTCGCCCGAGATACATCACCGCGACCCTGTCCGTGTACAACCTGATGACGGCGAGATCATGGCTGACATGGAGAAACGAAATCCCATGGTCACGTTGCAGGTCGGCGAGCAGGTTGAGAATCTGCGCGCGCACCGAGACGTCGAGTGCGGAGGTCGGTTCGTCGGCGATGATGAGCTTCGGCTTGAGCGCGATCGCTCGGGCAATGGCGATGCGCTGAAGCTGACCGCCCGAGGCCTCATGCGGGTAACGACGCAGGTAGTCGCGCGTCAAACCGACCGATTCGAGCAGAGCGACCAGCTCGGAGACGGAGACCGGCTCACCATGCGCACGAAAGACGTTCTCGAGAATCTGCCTCACGTTCTGCCGGGGGTTCAACGATGCCAACGGATCTTGGAAGACCATCGCAACCGTGCGACGAAGCGCCCGGAGTTCCCGATTCGACAGCCGGCTCACGTCCTGCCCGGCAGCGACGACCCGGCCGGAGGTCGGCCTCAGCAGTCCGTTCGCCAATCGGGCCAGGGTGGATTTTCCGGACCCCGACTCGCCAACCAGTCCTACTCCCTCGCCCCGCCCAACGTGCAGGCTCACCTCGTTGACGGCGTAGACGGAACTGCGCCGGGCAGTGAGTCCCGCGGCTCCCCCGAATCGCTTGGATACAGCGGTCATCTCCAAAATTGGATCGCTCATCGGGCGCCCTCCTTGACCGGCAAGTCGCTGAGATGGCATGCCGCTCGATGGGCGACGACCGGGTCGCTGCCCTCCCGAGGAACCGCGATCGGTGCCTCGTCGTGACAGCGATCTCCGACGAGTCCTTTAAACGAACAACGCGGCGCGAAAGAGCATCCGTCCGGGGCGTCGGGAAGCGAGGTGGGAACACCGGGGATCGCGACAAGACGCCGCCGGGGCGCACCGCGATCTAGGCGCGGCGTCGCGGCCCGAAGTCCGGCCGTGTACGGATGCGCCGGCTGTTCGAAAATGTCGCGAAGGCTGCCGGTTTCGACTTCTTCCCCTGCGTAAAGCACCAGAACTCGGTCCGCCGCCTTGGCCACGACGCCGAAGTCGTGGGTGATCAGCAACATCGCCATGCCCATCTCCTGCTGGAGCCGCCGCATCAGGTCGAGAATCTGCGCTTGGACTGTCACGTCGAGCGCCGTCGTCGGTTCATCGGCGATGAGCACCGCCGGCTCGTTGACCAGCGCCATCGCAATGACCGCACGCTGCCGCATCCCGCCGGAGAACTCGTGCGGATACTGTTTCGCCCGGTGACGAGGCTCCGGGATGCCGACCCTGTCAAGCATCTCAACGGCGCGCTCGAAAGCGCGGGCCTTGGACACCGTCGCGTCATGGAAGCGCACCGCCTGAATGATCTGCTCGCCGACGGTGAGATAGGGGCTCAGTGCCGAGAGAGAGTCTTGGAAGACCATGGCGATGTCGCTGCCACGAATCCGCCGCAGCGCCTGTTCGTCGGCGGCGAGCACATCTCGCCCGTTGACCAGGATGCGTCCCGTCGCGCGTGCCGTCGCCGGAAGCAATCGCATGGCAGCGCGACCGGTGATCGACTTTCCCGAACCGGACTCCCCGACCAATGCCAACGTCTGCCCGCTCGGAATCTCCAGCGACACGTCCCGCACGGCTTGAACGGTTCTGCCGGCGACGGAGAACGAGATGGAGAGTCGGTCAATGCTCAATGCGATATCAGGCACGTCGGATCCTCGGGTCGAGTAGCGGAAGCAGAAGATCGGCGACGAGGTTGCCGATGATGATCAAGAAGGCTGAGAACAGGGTGATCCCGACGACGAGGCCCAGATCAGACCCCGTCACTGCGGAGAGCAGCAGGTCGCCCAATCCGTGAATGCTGAAGACCTTCTCGGTAATGACCGCACCGCCCAGAAGCGCAGCAAGGTCGAGGGCGAACATGGTGACCACCGGGATGAGGACGGCCCGCATGGCGTGAGAGTGCACGCGTCGACGTGGCGCACCACGCGCCGTCATCGAGACCAGGTGGTCCGCCGATAGTTCGCCGAGCAGCTGATTCCGGGTGATTCGGATGTAGCTCGCGGACAGCATGATCGAGAGAACCATCCACGGCCCGATGAGATGCCAGGCCCAGAGCCCCGGAGACTCGGAGAAGGGAACGTAGCCAGAGTACGGCAGCATGTTGAGGTTGAATCCGAAGAACTGCACGACAAGCAGACCGATGAGGAATGTCGGCACCGAGAGCCCGAACAGCGCGAATCCGGTCGAAAACCTATCGATTGCCCCGCCGCGACGAATCGCCGCGAGTGCGCCCAAGCCGAGTCCCACAATGAGGCAAAGAATCGCTGCCCCGATCGTCATCGACAGGGTGACCGGCAGCCGTTCCCAGATCAGGGTTGTCGCATCCGTCTGATTGGGAAAGGAGTAGCCGAAGCACGGTGCGTTGCAGTTGACCTGTTGGGCGCCCTCGCCGTAAGTGCGACCGAGAACGAGGCCCTTCAGAAATTCGAGATATTGCCACAGGATGCCTTGATCGGTCTGCATGTAGGCGCGCACTTTGGCCAGGGAATCTGCGCTGCACGGTTTTCCGCACATGGCCCTGGCCGGATCCCGCGAGGCTCCGAAGAACAAAGCGATGGTGACGAAAGCGATCGACAGCAGCATGACAACCGCGGTGGCGATTCGGCGTAGAACATAGAGGATCATGAGTGCTCCTCCATCTGCACATCGAGAACATCACGCAGGGCATCGCCGGCCAGGGTCGCCCCCAGAACGATGCAGAAAATGACGGCGCCGGGAAAGAGCATGTACCAGACATCGGCGCCGCTGTAGATCCAGGGAAGGGAATCGGCAAGCAGCTTGCCGAGATCAGGCACGTCGCCGCGCAGTCCGACGCCGAGAAATGAAAGCCCGGCGACGGCGCTGACGTTCGCCGGCAGCGACATGACGAAGAGCACGACGATCAGGCTGAGCAAGTGCGGAAGCATCTCCCGGCGAATGATCTGCCAGGGCGGAGCACCAGACGCTCGGGCGGCCTCAAGGAAATCGCGCGCGTTGATCGCCGCAGCCTGGGCGCCGATGATTCGAGCTCCCACCGGCCAGCCGAAGAAGGCGAGCACCAGCACCAACAGGAGCTCGCGCGGAAATTCCGGCGGCACGAGCACCATGATGGCGATCACGAACATGAGTCCGGGAAAACCGAACATCAGGTCGATGACTCGGCCCATCGCAGACCTGAACCATCCGCCGAAGAAGCCCATCGCGGTTCCCAGCAACGCCGCGATCGCGATCGAGATCAGGCTCGCTCCGAATGCGATGAAGAGGGAGGAACGGATGCCGTAGACGATCTGGGAGAACAGGTCGTTGCCGGTGACCGGCACGACGCCCAGCCAGTGTTCGGGGCTGACACCGCCGAGCGCCCCGAGAGGTCGCCCGCCATCTGGATCAAGCGCGTCGGTATGAAAGGAATAGGGATCTTGGCCTTCAAGCGCCGCCAACAGCGGGGCGAGAAGCCCCGCCGCCAGCGGCACCGCGAGCAGAACCAGCCCGATCATCCCGGAGCGCTTCTCAGCGAATCTCCGCGCGATCGATCGGGACCGGACCTGCTCGCTCGCGGTGTCAGTGAGCGACACCGACAACCATTTCGTTGACGAACGGGGGGTACGCCGGAATGAAATGGTTGAGTATGTTCGACCCGGCAAGAGCTTGCGTGCGCTGCACGAGGATCGGAACGATCGGGGCGTCCTGCATGATCTGCTTGTCGATATCAGCCCACATCTTGTTCGCCTTGTCCAGTTCGGGCTCCGAGATGGCACGCTCCATGGCCGCATCGACCTCCGGGTTCGAGTACTGCGACGCGTTGCCACCGCCATTGCCGATCGCGCTGGTGGCGAAAAGCGGCTGGATATTGCTCATCCCGCTCGGGAAGTCAGCTCCCCAGCCCGACGTCGTCATGTCGTAGTCGCCGCCGACGGTCGAGACGAGTTCGAACCAGCTATCAGAGTCGAGGGCATTCAGCTCAACGGTGATCCCGACCTTGGCCAAAGAGTTCTTGATGCTCTTGGCTTCCTTCTCCTCAATCGCGCTGACGTCGGCTGGGTAAGCGAGCGAAAGGGTCAGCTCCGAGACACCGGCATCGGCGAGCAGTTGGGTGGCCTTCTTGACGTCTCCGCTGGGTCCACCGTCATACAGGTTGAAGGGGGTGTAGCCGGGGAGTCCGGGGGTCATGATCGTCGAGGTCAGTTCACCACCGAATTTCGGGCCGCCGTAGACGCTCTGAAGCTCCGACTTGTTGATGGCGTAGTTGATTGCTTGACGCACCCGAAGGTCTTGAAGTGCGGGTCTCGTGCTATTCAGCGCTATGTAGCGCAGGTAGCCGGACGGGCTGTTGGCGAGTCTCGAGGCGATGCTCGGGTCGGAGGAGATCCGTTGGAATTGCGAGGGCGAGATCAGGGCGTTGCTGATCGCATCTTTGTCGTCTCCCTTGTCGTCGACGAGGCGCTGCACGATCGTGTCGTTGTTGAGTCCCATGTCGATGATGATCTTGTCGGGGCCGCCGAACCGAGCCCGGTCGGTTTTCGGGTCCCAGTAATCGTTCCGCACCAGCACGGCCTGCGAGCCCTTTGCGAAGGATTCGATGCGGTAAGGGCCGCTCGCCACTGGATTCTCGGCATACTTTGCCGGGTTGGTGTCGGCCGATTGCGGTACCGGCGAGAACGCCGGCATGCTCACGATCCATGGCCAATTGCCGAACGGGCGAGTGAGGTGGAAAACGATCGTGTGGTCATCGACGACCTCGATCGAGTCGAGGCTCTGGCCGTCATACGGTCCCTCGTAGCTGTCACCGCCGACGAGCAGTGTCTTGTGGTAGCCGAGACCGCCCTGGAACATCGGGGCGAACGACCGCTCGATCCCGTACTTCAGGTCTTGGGCAGTGATCACCGTGCCATCTGAGTACTTCAGCCCGTCTTGAATCACGTACGTCCACGTCTGTCCTCCGTCCGAGGTCGTCCCTGTGTCGGTGGCCAGGTCGGGCACGAGTTCCGTGTCTTGATCGGGGAACGTCTTCCATGACGTGAGGCCCCGGTGCACCCAGTGGATGCGGCTGGTCGCGACCATCTGCGCACTGGCCGTCTCAAAGCTCTCGTTGGCTCGGCGAGACAGGTAGTGAAGGGTTCCGCCCTCCGGAACAGAGTCCATGGCGGTGTGATTGTTCTGCGGTGCAACCTCGGTTGCATCCGTGGTATTCGCGTTGCACCCGGCGAGAGCGACAATTGTGGCCAAGGCCAGGGCTCCGCACAACAGCTTCCGTGAACGATTCGGCATGTGATCGCACTTTCTGTCAGTTCTGGTCACGACGGAGAAAACCCCGCGAGTTGGTATCAGGACTGCCAGTTTGTTCGGCACAGCTGCTCAGCGTCCATCGAGCCTTTCTGCACATGACTGTGAAGAAAATCTAAACGAACGGGAGGATCGCACTAGCGACTCTATGCCACCAGAGGCCGGAACGAAAACGCAGGCTGAATTGCGCACTGCCCCTCTGCACTGCGATCGAAACGTCAACGATGAGTGCGAGTCAGCCTCAGCGTCGAACACAAAAGGCCCGCACAGGGCGGGCCGGGAGCAGTCAGAGCGGGTGCGGCTAGTTGGTGTTCTCGCGCAGCCAGACCAGCGGGTCTGTCTTGGTTCCGTTGATGCCGCCGAGACGGATTTCGAAGTGCAGGTGGGGACCGGTCGACATACCGGTGTTGCCGGTCTTGCCGATTACCTGACCGACCTTGACGACGTCACCGGTGTTGAACAGCATCGAGCCGTGGATCATGTGCGCGTAGACGCTGGTGACCGTCTTACCGTCGATGACGTGGTCGATCATCATGTGCACGCCGAGGCTGCCTTCGCCGTCTTCGGCAAGGCTCACAACGCCGTCGGCGATGGCCTGGATCGGAGCGCCGATTCCCGGGTTGAAGTCCTGTCCACCGTGATTCGACGAGCAGCCGGCGCAGTCGCGGAAGCCGAAATGGTCGCCGACGTGCACACCGACAGCGAACGGCCACTGAATCGTGCCGTTCGGGTTGTTGGTGAAGGTTGCTTCCAAGCGGATGCCGCTGGCGGCTGCGACCTCGGCGATCGACTTCGACTCGTAGCCGTCACGCTGCACGGTGATCGTGCCGGCGCCAGCGGCGACATTGATCTTCTGGCCCTCGACTGACGTCGGCGCCTTCATTGCGAGGGCCGCGGTCTGCACGTCGGCCGACGATAACAGCGCTTCAGCCGGAAGCGAGGTGGAGACGGTCATTAAGGCGACGACGGCGAGCACAGCCATGCTGGCGCCCTTGGCGGCCAGTCCTTTGACACGCCCAGCGGTTGAGCGCGGCGGCCGGGAGGCCGGGGCGATCGAACGAGTGGGGGTCCAGGCCGGTGCGGCGGGGCGAGCAGACTCGGCCCGTGCGGAGGTGGAGTGGGAGGTGCGGTGCGCTCGTCGTGACGAGCCGGGCGCCGCGGCGGCGGCGCGGGTCGGCTTGCCGGCGGTCTTGCTTGCCGGCTTGCTGGTCGGCTGAGCCGTTGCGGCTCGGCGTGCGGAACGTCGCTCAGAGACGCGCTCTTCCGGCACCGATTCCGACCGGGGGGCCAGTCGTTCGGTCGTCGGGAGCGTCGACGCAACCGGAAGCAGAATCTCGGTCGTGTGAGTGTTTGCCGAACTGTCGATCACGGCGATCACGGCCGTCGACGTCGTCAGCTCGGCGGTCTCGGGCTGAAGCACGGGAAGCATCTGACGTTCGCGCTCGCGAAGCTCGCGGCGAGTCAGGGGAGGATTCTCTGCTGTTTTGAGGTCATCCAGGGCCGACACGAGGGTGTCTGGCTCAGTGGAATGACGTGTCAAAACGGGGAATCTCTCAGAGTTGGTTGACGTATGAAGCGCGTCTTCTGGCCAACGCCAAAAGTAACGAAAAATAACGGAACCTGACGAGGCTATCCCGCGAAACCTGAGAATTCCAACCGAGCGGCACCAAATCACCCCGGAAGAGGGGGTACGGGCCAGTCGGATTCGTCCCGCGTTCGAGGGGCACCCCACGGCTCGCCCCGGAATCCCGGGGCCGACGACGGGTGCAGAAACTAACTCAGGCTCTCATCCATAAATTCTGTGAAAAGTTGCGACAGGCGGGGTTCGAAGCGAGCGTAGAGGTCGGGGGCCGCCGCGATCACGAGATCGTTGCCCTCCCGATCCTCGCCGAAGGCACCGACCCGCGCTCCCGCTTCGCGCGCCACCAACGCTCCAGCGGCGTGGTCCCACGGGCTGAGTCCACGTTCGTAATAAACATCCAGCCGCGAGGCGGCCACCGAGCACAGATCGAGGGCCGCCGCCCCCATCCGACGGATGTCCCGCACCTCGCCGATCAGTCCGGCCACGACCTGCGCCTGCCGCACGCGACGGGGCGCCGAATACCCGAACCCGGTGCCCACCAGGGCCAGCGGCAGCTCGACTCCCGCTCTGACCTGCAACGCACGTTCACCCAGGAACGATCCGCCGCCGGCCGAGGCGGTGAACAGTTCGCCGGTGGCCGGGTTGAGCACGGCGCCGGCGAGCGTGGTCCAGGTCGCCGGGTCGGCGTCTCCCTCGACGACGGCAATGCTCACCGCATAGGAAGGAATGCCGTAGAGGTAATTGACCGTGCCGTCGATCGGGTCGACGACCCAGGTCAGACCGCTCGAGCCCGCCGTGGCATCCGATTCCTCGCCGAAGAAACCATCGTTCGGTCGCGCCTTAGCCAGCAACCGGCGGATGAGCACCTCGCTCTCCCGGTCGGCATTGGTGACGATGTCTTCCGGCGACGATTTCGAGGCGGCGATGTCAACGCCTTCGGCACGCCGGGTGCGCACGAGATCTCCTGCCGCGAGGGCGGTGTCACGGGCGAGGTTCAGAAGCGCTGCTGCTGGAGGTGTCGTCATCCACCCACGCTAGCGCGCAATGATGCGAGCCGGCCAAGCCGGGAGCAGCCGGGATCCGATCGACCCTGGCGCACCATCCGGTGCTCGGGGACGGCGCAAGCGGCCCCCCGGCCGCTGCGCCGAATTCGATGCTTCCCCCACATCGAACCCCTTAGTACGACCGTACTACACGGGGTGGGTAATGCGAGAATCGTGCAGAGTCCGGCGTCACACGCGGCGGTCTAGGTACTTGTCGACGTCGGCAACGCCCACGATCGGCAGCACGCGAGCGAGCATCTCCTCGATGCGTTCCGGGAGGTCGTCCCGGCCGGTCAGCCGTTGCGATGTCTCCTGCACGCCGGTGAACGTTGCGACGAGGTGCCAGCCCTCGCGGTCGAAGTCGAGGCCGGGCGGAATCTCACCCGCTGCGGTCGCTTCGCGCAGCAGCTCAGCCATCTTCGCCATCCATCCGACATACGGGGTGGGGAAGGTGACGGGAATCAGTTCGAACTCCCGCACCAGCCGCACCGCCGCCCGCACCCGCACGTCATCACGGAACGCCGCGGCAACGCTGCGGATCGACGCGACAATCGCGGCGATTCCGCTCACAGGCACCTCGCCCTGCACATTGGCGAACGGCGCTTGCGAGAACGCGCTCTGCACGATTGCCACAGCGAGGTCAGACTTGGCCTTGAAGTAGTACTGAACCAGACCCTTGCCGGTTCCCGATTTCTCGGCGATGTCGCCGATCGAGGTGCCGGCGTAGCCGCGTTCGGCGAATTCGATGGCCGCGGTGGCGAGGATGCGTTCGCGCGTCTCACTGGAGCGGGCGCCCGGTGTCGACACGGTTGCCTCCAGAAACTACGCGAATGGTTGAGAAGAAACATTACGCGCAGCGCGGCAGCAGCCAGTACAAGACAGGCGCTCTCTCAGCGGACGGTCGGCGGATTCATTGCTGACCGATCAACTGCGACATGGCCTGCGCGGCCTTGAGCCCGGATCCGGTGAGCACGACGACCGTCGTCTCCCCCGCGGTGATCAGCCCCGTGTCGAGAGAGTGCAGTGCCGCCGCGAATCCGAGGGCTCCCGTCGGTTCGGTGAAGAGACCTTGTGTCAGCAGGTGGCGCAGCGCAGCGACGATGTCACTCTCCGACACCGCGTGCAGCCCACCGCCGGACGCCCGTATCGCGGCAAGCACCTCCCGGTCGCGCACCGGGGCGCCGATCGAGGCGCCCTCGGCGATCGTCGGCGACCAGCGGTCAAGCCGCCCGCTCTCCACGCCGGCCGCCCCGCGCTCGAACGCCTCGACCAGGGGCGCACAGTTCGCCGGTTGCGCGGCGAAGATCCGCGGTATCCGTTCGATAGAACCGGCGCGGAGCAGTTCCCCAAAGCCGAGCGACAGTCCCAGAACGAGGCTGCCGGCACCCGCAGGAACGACGACATTGTCTGGAGCGACGAAACCGAGGTCCTCCCAGATCTCGTAGCTCATCAACTTGACGCCCTGCAGAAAGGCAGGATGCCAGTTGTGACTCGCGTAGAAGACAGAGAGGGCCCGGCGCTCGGCCTCGGCCGCCGTCTCGGTGCGCGTGCCATCGAATTCCTCGACCGTGGCTCCGTACAGCAGGCTCTGCTGCTGCTTGGCCGCCGAGGTGCCGCGCGGTACGAGAATGTGCGCGTGCATCCCCGCGGCCGCCGCGTACGCCGCCGCGGAGGATCCACCGTTTCCGGAGCTGTCTTCCAGAAAATCGTCGATGCCCAGCGCCGCGAGGGTGGAGATGAGCACTGACATCCCGCGGTCCTTGAAGCTCCCGCTCGGATTGAACCACTCAGTCTTCACCCGCAGCTCACCGAACGTGGTCCCCACAGTGAGGAGAGGGGTGGAACCTTCTCCGAGGGAGATTTCGCGCGAGAAGAGTTCCGGGAGCGCCGCGCGGTAGCGCCACTGCGATCGCTCGGAGCGGTCGATCTGTTCGGGACGGATGCCGGGCAACTCCGACGGCATCAATGGGCTCCCGTCATCACCACGCCATCGTGGTTCGGTGAGGGGATATCGTCGTCCGCTCCGGTCGAACACGAACGGACCCTCGGGCATGCGATCCTCCGGTCTCTGTTTTTCCGTCACGACTGGAGCCTACGACCGACAAACGAAAAACCCCGGAATCGCAGTGATTCCGGGGTTTTTGTCGTGGTGGCGAGTGAGGGATTCGAACCCCCGAATGCTGAGCAGTCTGATTTACAGTCAGATCCCTTTGGCCGCTTGGGTAACTCGCCAATGCGCACCCGACCTCGTGTAATCACGGACCGGAGACGCGTTGACAAGGATACAAGCCACAGGGCATTTGAGGAAATCAGGAATTCACGGCGATTCGCCTCCGCCTGGTCTACGCACGATCTGAAGCCACACCTCGATATGATTCCTACAATCTCCCCTCCTCTTCCGGTAAGGAAAACCATGATCGGCATCGCCGAGGTTGCCCGGTACGCCGGCGTCTCCACCGCCACTGTGTCGCGTGCGCTGAGTGGAAACGGCCACGTCTCACCGAGCACCAAGCTCAAGGTCGAGACTGCTGCGCGCGAACTCGGCTACGTCGTCTCGTCGACGGCGTCGAGCCTCGCATCCGGTCGGATGAAGAACATCGGCGTTGTCGTTCCGTTTCTGAACCGGTGGTACTTCACCAGCGTCGTCGAAGGCGCCCAACGCGCCCTCCTCCGCAACGGCTACGACCTGACCCTCTATAACCTCACTGGCGGCGGCGTTGAGCGACAGAGTGTCTTCGAACATTTTCTGCTGCGCCAAAGAGTGGATGCCGTGATCGCGATCTCCCTCGAGCTCACCGCAGATGAGATCTTCAGGCTGCACGCTCTGAACAAGCCGCTCGTCGGCGTCGGCGGCCCGCTCGAGGGCGTGCGCACCTTGGCGATCGACGATGTCGCCGTGGCCCGCCTCGCAACCGAGCATCTGCTGACCCTCGGGCACACCCGCATCGCCCATATCGGCGGAAACCAGCACTACGACCTCGACTTTCACCTGCCGACGAACCGACGTTTCGGCTACGAGGCGGCACTCACTGCCGCCGGCATCCCGCTTGACGACGAGCTGGTCGAAGACGCCGACTTCACGATTCAAGGCGGATATCACGCCACGAAGCAGCTTCTGGGCCGCCCGCATGGCCGGCCGACGGCGATCTTCGCCGCCTCAGACGAGATGGCGATCGGCAGCATCCTGGCCGCCCGCGATCTCGGGCTCTCAGTGCCCCGTGATGTGTCGATCGTCGGCATCGACGACCACGAACTCGCCGAGTTCTTCGGCCTGAGCACCATCGCCCAATACCCACAGGGGCAAGGTGAGAAGGCCGTCGAGATTCTGCTCGATCGGCTGCACCCCGGGCAGCACGATCAGTCGGAGCTGAACACCCCGCTCCCGGTCAAACTGATTGTGCGTTCCAGCACGGCCCGCCCCGCAGAGTAGATCGCCCGCGCCCGACGCCGCGGTATCCGCGACCGGCCCCGCCTCGGGTGGAACTCGGTAGCATGGCAGGTATGGCAGATTCAACGTTCGACATCGTCAGCAAAGTTGACCAGATGGAGGCCGACAACGCACTCCACCAAGCACAGAAAGAGGTCGCGCAGCGCTACGACTTCAAGAATGTGGGTGCGTCAATCGAGCAGAGCGGCGAGAAGGTGCTCATGAAGGCCTCCAGCGAGGAGCGCGTCAAGGCGATCCTCGAGGTCTACGAAGCCAAGCTGATCAAGCGCGGCATCTCACTGCGCAGCATCGATGCCGGCGACCCCTACCCGTCAGGCAAGGAATACCGCATCGAGTCGACGCTGAAGGCGGGCATCGACCAGGAGAACGCGAAGAAGATCAACAAGATCATCCGCGACGAGGCGCCGAAGAGCGTCAAGAGCCAGATCCAGGGCGACGAGCTGCGGGTCAGCTCGAAGAGCCGTGACGACCTGCAGGAGACGATGGCGCTGCTGAAGGGCAAAGACCTCGATGTCGCCCTGCAGTTTGTGAACTTCCGCTAGATCTCAGTTTTCGATGCCGAGGCATCCGCGCGACAACTCGTGCTGGATGCCTCGGCATCCGTCGTTTAAGCACGCGTCGACCTCGGTCGGGGCGCTCCAAAAGAAGGAGTGGAGGTGTGTCGGCCACTCCGCGGCCCCGGAGCAGTCTGGGCTCCCCCGCCGCGACACGCCTCCACTCCTGATTTCGGTCCCGGGCCGGACGAGTTGCAGCTAGCCGAACCGGCCATTCACATAGTTGAAGGTGCGCTCGTCGATGGGGCTGTTGAACATCGCGTCGGTGTCGCCGTGTTCGACGATGCCGCCCGGCTGCCCCTGCCCGGCGAGAAAGAACGCGCACTGAGTGGACACCCGCTGAGCCTGCTGCATATTGTGCGTGACGATGACGATGGTGACCTCGTGGGCCAGCTCCAGCATCGTCTCCTCGATCACCCGGGTCGAGGTGGGGTCGAGGGCCGAGCAGGGCTCGTCCATCAGCAGCACCTGGGGCTGTACCGCCAGTGAGCGGGCGATGCAGAGCCGTTGCTGCTGACCGCCGGAGAGCCCGCCTCCCGGAGCACGCAGTCGGTCTTTGACCTCTTTCCAGAGGCCCGCCTTGGTCAGGCTCGACTCAACGAGAAAGTCGCGGCGGTCGCGGTCAGTCTTGGTGCCGGTGAGCGTCAGCCCGGCGATCACATTGTCGTAGATCGACATCGCCGGAAACGGGTTGGGCTTCTGAAAGACCATGCCGATGTGCCGGCGCGCGTCGGTGAGCTTGCGGCTGACGTCGTAAATGTCATCGCCGTCGAGCAACACCTCACCGGCCAGACTGGCCGACGGAATCAGCTCGTGCATGCGGTTGAGGATGCGCAGAAACGTTGATTTACCGCAGCCGGACGGCCCGATCAACGCGGTGACCGCGCCGGCGGGCATCGTCAATGAAACCCGGTCAAGCACCTCGTGGTCACCGAACCAGGCCGAGATGTTGCGCGCCTCCAACTGCGCAAGGGGCTCGATCACCGGCTCGGGCAGGACGAGACCAGACGGCGAGAAGGATGCCGAGGCATCCGGTCGCGACGGCGGCCGGGTGAACCGCCGTTTCAGGCCGCCTCTCGGCAGGCGCGGCAGGACATCGGTGACGTCGGTCTGAGTGGTTGTGTCCGTCATGGCTGACTCGTTTCGCGAGATTCGGTTAGAGCAGGTTAGGCAGCAAGCGGGTGATCTGGTCGGCGGCCAGGAGTCCGGCGAGCAGAACGAGGGGAATGCCGAGAAGCCAGGTGCGTTGGGGGCCGAACCGGCCGAATGACCACACGGCAGCCAGCTCGATGACGATCAGAAACTGCAGGGCGAAGGCCAGCGCCCACACCGTCGAGGTGTCAGTTGCCAGCGAGGTGTTGCTCGGCGAAAGCGACACATAGGTGGTTTGGCGTCGGCCCGACGGCTCGGCTGTTCCGATCAGCTGGGCATCAACACGGGCCACACCGGTCGGAATGTAGGCGGCACCGCGAGCCGTCTCGAGAATCAACCGACTCTGCCCGCCGGCAGGAGCCGCGGGCGCCGGGTCCCCCGCGTATCGGAGTCCGATCACCTCGAAAATCTGCTCACCCTGCCCGGTCGTCACCGCGAAAGTCTCGCCGGGAGCCAACTCATCGATGCGAGAGAACGGACCGCCATAGGCCGCCGCCCTCCCCATCACCACGCTGATGCCGGCCTGTCCGGGCAACACCGTGTCACGTCGATGGCCGGGTCCCGCCTGAAGCGTTCCCGACGAGGTGCCCTCGACGATGACCTCGTTCACGCCGATCGACGGGATTGTGATCAGCGCGACGGGCGCGCCGTCGGCGACGAGCACGTCGTCGACGGTGCCTTCGCTGACCGGGGCAACAGCCTCCGCAAGTTCGAGCTTGAAGGTGTCTGTGAGCTGCTGCTGGGCGACGAGGTGCTGCAGGTGACTGAGCACCAGCACGTTGAGCACGAAGCAGAGCAACACTGCAGCGAGCATTGCCGAGATGCTCCGCAGCAGCATCTGCCGCTTCGTCAGCGGAAGCGGTTGCAGCATCGACCGGGGCAGCCGCTTCGGTGGCCGCGGGATTCGTGGCAGCTTCGGAGTTTTCGGTGGTTTCGGAGGACGAGCCGGCCGCTGTGCGCGGGTCGCGCGCCGCGAAGAGCCACCGAACTCGTCGATCTCCTCGAACTCCTCGATCGACTCGATCGCCTCGATCGACTCGATCGCCTCGGTCTCCGGAGATGTCGTCGTCACCGCTGTCATACGGTCACCGGGGCAACATTCACTCGTTCACGGGTGAGGAGAAATCTGGCCGCGACCACGACACTGACGCCGAGGAGCGCCAGCACTGCGACAGCCCACGGAAAGATCAGAAGCGCGGCGGTACGAGTGATCGGCGTCGTGGCGACGCCATCGATCGTCTCAGGTGGAGTAAAGGTGTACCCGGCATTGACGAACACCCACTGTCCGACCCCGGGGAGTTCGGCCGACACGATCCGGCTTTCACCCGGCGCCAGTTTCTCGACCGGCACTGCCTCAACCGAGCCGAGGTCGTTCCCGAAAGGACCGGTCGCCCAGAACCGGGCGGCGGCATCCACCGTTTCATTTGAAACGTTCTTCACGGTGAACTCGATGTTCACCGTGCCATCGAAGGGATTCACGCTCGGCTGGTACGAACTCTGCACTCCGTCGAGAAAGAGTTTGCCGCCCAGGCTGACCTGGTTCGAGGTCGGAACCGTCGCCAAGGGCGTTGTCGTCTTCGCGGTGTCAACGGTTGTGGTGGTGCGTTGCGGGGTGCCTCCCGGGGGCCGGGGTGGCGTGGAACTCGGGGCGGGAGTCGGCGAGGTCACCGTGACGGTGAGCCCGTAGCCGTTCTGCGTCAAGCCGGCTCCGCTGTCGTCAGTCGTCGCCGATGCTGCGCCGGCCGAACAGAGTGCGCCGAAAGCGAGTGCCGCCGCGAGCACAAGCTGAACTGTTCGCAGCGGAGCCCGGCTCGCGCGTCGGATGCTGGTCATTTCGTTGCCTCCTCAAGCCGCGTGGCGGCAACTTCTTCTGCAGCGCGTCGGCGAGCCTCCGCCTCCGTGTACTCCAACCAGAGCCGTGCGTTCTTCTCATCACGTTTGCCGCGCAGCTTGAGCGCCAGCATCACCAGCCCGGCGAGCACCAGCAGCGCCAGAAAAATCCAGGGCACGGCGATGACGACGCTGTCCCGGCTCACTTCGCGCAGCGGTCCGGGGTTCAATGCGTCAGCATCGACGGTGGGCACGAGCTTCACCACGGCGTTCAGGTATCCCCATTGGCCGACGCCGGGCACCGTGACCGTCACCGTGCGGTGGGCGCCGGGGAGCAACTCGGCGATCTCACCCGACACGCTCTCGCCGACCCCGAGGCCAAACAGTGCGTTGGCGCCGACAAGGGTTCGGGCGGCCAACGCGACATTGCCGTTGTTGGCAACGGTGAACGTGACGTCGACGGAACCGGCGAACGGGTTCAGCTCCCCGGCGTAGGCGGCGCTGATGGCGCTGATCGTGAGGTTCGGTTGCAGATCGCCCGGCACGCGCACGTAGAGGCGGGTGGCCACCCGCTTGTCGACGAGAATTTCACCGACAGGAGAGACAGAGGAGATGACGATGCCGGCCGCGTGGTCGCCCGGGCGGGCATCGGCCGGCACGTCGACGGTGAACGGGACGGTCGCGGAGGCTCCCGGCTCCAGCGGAACATTCAGCTGTGTGGCCCCACCTTCGAACGCCACCCAGCTGCCGGCATCCGTCGGCGTCGCGTCGGTGTCGAGCAGGCCGTAGGCTCCGTCGTCGGTGTTGAACGCATCGGTGGCGAACACCGTAAAGCTCTGGCTCGTCGTTCCTGTATTGCGCACGGTGTAGAAGTCGTCGAGGTGCTGCCCTGGCGCTGCCTGGTAGCTCAGCCGCGATCGCCCGTCGGGGCCGTTCGCATCGGCGGGCGTCCCGGAAATTCCGTCGGAGTCGTCGGCAAACGCCGGGGCCGGCGCGAAGACCAAGAAGGCGACCAGCGCAAGAAGGGCGGTGGCGAGGAGGCGCAAGAAACGGCGGGAAACCGCAGAGGTTGTGGGCACAATACATTCGCCCACGGACGAGTGTCCGTGGCCCTTCGATGGGTTGAACAAGAAATGAACGGCGAGCGTGTGCTGCGTGCGCGAGCGGATGCCGCAGCATCCGCTCTGCAAAGCGCCGGCAGACATGACGCAGGGAGAGCGCAGAGAAGAGGGGCCGCGCATGCGGCCCCTCCCTCGTCGAATGTGGTGCGACTACTACTTCGAAGCGAGCGTCAGCGTGAGCTTCGAGGTGTAGGTGCCGACAACCGAATCCTTCGGGGCAACGAAGGTGAGGTCGGCGTTGAGCTTCGTCGTGCCGACCGCTGCCAACGGGGCAAGCTCGGCGAACGGTGCGCTGCCCGTCGCGCTGCCCGCAACCTGCGCGGCTGCGGCGACAGCGGTTCCCGAAACAACGATCGGCTTGATGCCGAGCTGCTTCTTGTCGATGGTGTTCGTCCCGTTGACGAAGTCGGCGACCGACGAGGTCAGCGTCCAGCCCTTCTTCGAGAGTGCACGCTCGTCGGTGACAGTGAACTCGCCCAGTTTTCCGGTCGAGGTCGACAGTCCGTTGACGAGCGCTGCCGCGCCGAGCGTCGCCTTGGCGCCGACCGGAACGTTGAGGCTGAGCGGTCCGTCAACATCGGGAGCCACGGGGACGGTCGTCGCTTCGAGGTCAATGGTCGCCGGCGAGCCGACGACAGGATCGCCGACCGGATCCGCCGTGAACTTTCCTGTACCGGCCTCGACGGTCACGGGGAGCCACCAGACACCCGACGAGGCGTAATTCACGCCGTTGTCTTTCGTGCAGGCGAGCCCGAGGCTCCACTTGCCGCCGTTGACCTTGGCAACGCCCTGGGTGCCGTTGGTCTGCTGGTAGGGCGACAGGGTGAAGGCAAGGAGATCCTTCGAGCCCTCCGCCGTGAATCCGTTGGGAGCATATGCCTGCCACGCGGACCGGGTGAGTTCCTGACCTTGCGGAGCCAGGAAGGTGTAGGAATCGGTGGCATCCGCCGAGCAGTGAAATGGCGCAGCCATGTCAGTGGCGCTCAGCGACGCCGAGATATTGTCATTCCAGTCGAAGACGTGGCCGGCGGTTGGAATCAGAATGCCGTTCCCGTCATAGACGTAGAGCGGGCCTTCGGTCGGAACAGGGGCAGCATTTGCCGCCGTTGCGCCGAGAGAGACCAGAGCAGCGGCCGCCAGACCGACGGCGGCGAAGCGCGCGAAGTTGCTTTTCAACATGTCAGTTTCCTTTTTCTTGTCTGCAAGCTCAGGCTGCCGCTAGGACAGCTTCGCCCGGAGGACAGTGGGGTCGGACGGAGCGAGGAAGCCGAACTTTGTCTTCACAGCACCGGATGTGGTGATGGAGGCGCCGAAGTTTGTCAGGCTTTTCGTGTTTGTGGTGTCGATCAACGCGTGGAGACCCGCGTCGAACTTCGGGTCAACCGGGTTGATGCGGGCGAACTCGACGACCACATAGGTGTCTCGGCCCCAGGTGCCGTTGGAGTAGTAGGCCGAGTTCGGAACGAGGCTGCTGCCCGAACCGGTGAACGGAGCAGTTGCACCTTGCGCGCTGCCGAGCACCGTTCCGGTTCCGGTTCGGTTCTGGGCTGCACCGTTCTTCTGCGCAACCCAGCTGGCGACTGAGAATGGAACGATCTTGCCGGGCGCGTTCAGCACAGTGCCGTCGTTCTCGGCGACGTTCGGAACGACGCAGGAGCCGAGAGTCGGGTTGCCGATGGCGCCGAGGAAGAACTTGGCGGTGCCGGAACCTGATTGGGGAAGAACCGGGGTCACGGCGACGCCGTTGACCGTGGTCAGCGTGCACTCGTAGATGCTCTTGAGCTGGGCGCCAGTGAGCTGGTCGAGACCGGTGCCGTTGTAGGCATAGGAGAGAGCGTCGCGGCCGAACGGCACGTAGGCCAGCTGACCGTTCACGTCGATGGCTGCGGCGGAGGGGCCGCTCGAGGAACGTGCGATGTCAACTTGTCCCGTGATCGAGATCGCCGGCGTGGTGTTGCCGGCGACGCTAAAGGGAGCGCCGTCGATGGAGCGGCTGAGTGCTTTCACTCCATCACCGGAGCCAGCTGGGCGAGCAAAATAGACCCCGGTTGACTTGGCCTGGATAGCGGCGGATCCGAATGCGTCGAACGACCCGATGCTCGATCCATCGGTGGCGACCGAGCGCACTCGCGTTCCAGTCACCCGCGTGCCGTTGGCGAGGGCGTTGCCAGCGTCCTGGAGCGTGTCAGAGCCGACCAGCACGTAGCTGTTCGACACCGGGTCGGCGTTGGCGGGGGCGGAGAGAGCAAGACCGGCAATGGTGACACCGACGACGGCGCACAGCGCCAGCGCTTTTCTTGACTTCACTTCTGTTCCTTTCGAGGAGTTGATCCGTGCGACCGCGGACGCGTTCGCATCGACTTGACCGGATGTGTGTCGATGATCGACGCCCCGGTGGTGCCAAGAATGTGCGCATCAGAGACCTCGTCGTCTCATGCGGGAGAGCAGCGGAACTGCTGCCGCAGCGGCCAGCCCCGACATGCCGCCAACGGGGATCGCTGCAGCGAGTCCGCCGGTGTCTGGGTCCGCGGGGGTCTCCTTGCCCAGCACCGCGGTACCGGCTCCCGTGGCGTTGGGGTCGGCGGGTGACGCAGCAGGAACCACAGCGGGCGGCGGGACGCTTGCGGTGCGTGAGACCGGCTGCCCCGATGTCGGCGCCGCCGCAGGCTTCTGCGGTGTCGTGGCTGTCGCCGCACCGGTCTGGATGACGTTGGCCGCTGCGAGCGCCTGGTCACGCCATCCGTGCGGGATGGGCGCATAGCCCTCCGGAAGGGTTCCGGCGTCGGTGCCTGGCTCCTGACCGTCAGTGACGGCGTAGCGGATGAAGGCGGCATAGTCGGCGCGCTCGGCCGTGTCGGTCGAGCGCGGATTGGCCGCGGCGTACACCGGCATGGCCAGCGGATACGCCGTCGGCGCAGCGGCGGCCGCCGCACTCCCTGGGTTGTATTCGTACACCTGACCCTGCCCGGCCACCGTGGTCATCGCCGCAGCGGCCGCGGTGAGCGAATCGGTCGTCGGTGCCACGAACGAGCCACTCGCGTTCCGCAGCGACGCCGAGATGACCTGGTACCGGGCCGCCGAGGCAGTGTCGGTGAGCGACAAAACACGCTGCTGGCCGGGTAGATTGCGCGGCGACTTCGAATACTTGGCCGGATTCGACGTGGGGTCCCAGAGCCCGAGCACCTGGCCGTCACCGCGCAGCGTGAGATAGGCGGCCTGGTCCAGGTCGTTCGTGTACGGGCGCCAGCTGACGACGTTGATCGGCAGGCTGTTGTCAGTCCCTCCGGCCTGCTCACCGGGATCGGCCTTCGGAAAATCCTCCCGCGGCAGGGCGAACGCGGCGCCGCTCAGGTTGGTCGCGGCATCCGTTGTCGTCCACGGGTTCACCACCATGCCCCAGGGGTCCTTCTTGCCCGCAAGAAAGTCGACGGCTTCCGGGTCAGACAGCACGTAGCGCCACAGTTGCCATGCTGTGTCGGACCTGCCCTGCGGAACGAGAAGGTCGGCCAGCGACGGGCTGATCAGACTCTCGTAGTTCCACTCCGGATCGTTGATGTCCCGAAAATCAGGGTCCAGCACGAGGTTGCGCGCGTTCTTGCCCGGTTTCGCTGAGCTCTCAAAGCCAAGGTGTTTCTTGTCGGCGAATGTCGGCAGCGAGTCGAGGTAGGAGTTTGTCAGGAGCTTCGCAACCAGACGCGGCGTCAGCTTGATCTCCGAGAATGGTGTTCCGGTGAGGTCAGTGATCGTGCCCGGCGTTCCCTCGCCCGGGTCGGGCTGCCGGTCGATAGCGAAGCCGATCGAGAGCCCGGTGAGAGCGACGGGCGCGTAAGTTAGAGAATCGGTGAGTTCCGACGAGGATGCCCGAGTGGTCAGGGCGAGCGGTGCCGACGGCTGTGTCAGCGATGCACGCAACGCGTCCGACTCGGCAGCGGTACTGATCGTGTAAACGGCCCCGCCGGTCGAACCGCACAGTGTCGGTTGCCACGATGCGACGGCACCTGCGATCAACTCGCTGCCGGTGACTTGACGCTCGGCCGCGCCGATCGGGCAGGTGAGACCAATTGGTTTGAAGTCGAGTTTGACGGCGAGGCGGTGCTTCCAGCTGCTCCAGAACAAGCCGGATTTCGTAATGGTACTGACACCCGGGTCGGCGGTGCCACGGGGAATCACAACGAGCCAGCACGAACGCGGCGCGGTCGTGCCATCTGCCTTCTGCTCGGGCGCACCGCAACCGAGGCCCTGCGACTGAAGCGCAGTCTGCACTTCGAATCGGGTGGCGCCCGTGCCGCCCGTGCCTGACCCGGCCCACTTCACCTCGTTGGAGGTGTACTGAGTGAAAAACTCATTGGTGTTGACGTCGACCGGGAGCTTCTCGTGATTCTCGCCGATCGAGGAGATTGTCTTTCCGGTTGCCGAGCGGAACGGAATCGAGGTGTAGGTCGGATTGGCTATCCCGTTCCCCGGCGACGTATATTGCTCATCCTCCGGCGCGACGACTGCAGCGCTCGTGACGAAGTTGTCACGCGCGGAGCCTGCTGACTTGAAGGCGCCGTATTGGCAGGTGGTGCGGTCGGGCTGTCCGGGGTTGTGCGGGTCATCCCCCCAGCACTGGGCAATCTGAAGAAAGTTCGCTCCGCCGTTTGAATCTCCACTCGGTGCTGTCGACTGGATACCACCGGTCCAGCTCACCTTGATTCCCTGTGACATCAGGTTCTCGGTTTGCGAGACTGTCACCTCAAGGGCGGGGAACGGCGAGTTTGACGCATCCGGATCTTGGCCCTTCGCGGTGACAGTGACCGCCGAGCTGGTTGTGTCAGCGGCCTGCGCCGACGAGAAACTGAGATCTCCGAGACCGAGCAGTCCCGTTGTCGCCAAGCCGACGACGAGTCCTGTCGCGACGGCACGCACAAGGGTGCGTTCCTGAGCGCGGGCGATTCGGGTTGAACTCACTGGGCTTCTCCTCGACGACGGTGCCGACTAGTGGCCGGCAGCATTCACGGTAAGCAGCCTTGGTGTCAACCGGATGACGCCAGGTGAACGAGGTGCGAACGAGGTGTCACCACAACCTTGCGTAGCGCGCTTTCTTCGATCAGACCGACGGAGGCGTCTTACGCAGTGAGCGTTTCAGCCGACGCGACAGGAACGGGGGCAGCATGACTACGGCAAGCAGCAGCACGACAGCGAATAGCATCACCGAGTTCTCGGCTTGCCACCCGGTGCTGGCCAGGGCGAACGGTTTGGCGACCGCTCCGCCGATGCCGGAACCACCGGAGACCAGTGCGCCGTTCTCGTCGTACACGGCGGCGGCTCCGCCTGCCGCGGCACCGTCTGCTGCTGCCGGTGCCGGCGAATCTGCCGGAGTGGTGCCCGGATCACCGCCGGCGGGAAGAGCGCTGGCCCCTCCCGTGCCCGCGGCGCATTCAGTCGCGCCGGCGGCTCCGGGAATCCGCTTGATCTGATCGAACCCAGCGGTGACGAGATTGAGGGGCAGCGGCGAGTATCCGAGCGATTCGGCCTGCTTCTGTCCTTCGCACAGGAGATACCGCGTGAACGCGCCCAGTGTCGCTCCCTTCTCGGTGGTGAAGATGCCGTCGACCGCGGTGGGCACGATCAGGTACGAATAACTGGACAACGGGTACGAGCGCGAATCCGCATTGTTGTAAACCGCGTCGAGAATCTGCGTGAGGTAGTCGGGCGAGGCTGGGTCCTCGTTGATCTGCGCCTGTTGCAGGGCGATGGCCACGGCGGATGCGATGGGCTCGACGTAGGCGCCGGACGCGTTCTTCACCTTGGCGACCGGGAAGCCGGCCTTCAACGGGTAGGAATACTCCACGTAGGTGATGGCTCCCTCTGCGTAATCCTGTTTGACGTACCCAGAGACTCCGAGCGAACCGCTCTGCGCCTTGGAGTTGGGCAGATTGCTGGTGGGAAACTGCGACGTCATCCCGCAGTCGCAGAACGCCTTCCAGAGGTCGGAGTGTTGCTTGGACATCCAGAGGGTGAACTGGGCCGTCGAGCCGGACCCGTCTGAACGCACGACGGGCACGATCGCCTTGTCGGGGAGAAGCAGCGTGGGGTTGTCGGCCTTGATCGACGGATCGTTCCAATTCGTGATCACGCCGGTGAAGATCTTGGTGACGACATCCCCACTCAGTTGGAGGTTCGTAACGAGCTGGCCGCCGATCTTGAGGTTGTACATCAGCGACGTGCCACCGGCGACGATCGGCATGTACGCATAGCCGACGGGCGGGACCTCTGGGGCCGAGAGGTCTTCAGGGCGGGTCTGAAACGGGATCTCGCTCACGGCGAAGTCGACGGTTCTGGCGATGAACGCGCGTCGCCCGGCGGAGGATCCCTCACCGTTGTAGTTGATGGTCATGCCGTAGTTCGCGGCAACATTCTTGCGCCACTGGTCAAGCGCGTTCTGCGACCAGGTCGAACCGGTACCGCTGATCGGGGTGTAGACGGCCGCCTGCGCGGATTGGCTCGACGCCGCCGCGCCGCTGAGGCCCAGCAGGAGCATGGCGAAGGCGGCTGTCGCGGTGCGGAGAATACGGGTTCGCGACGTCACAACGACGACTCCTCTGGATTCGGGGTGGATGCCGGTGCGCTCAGCACGGGCGACGGTGTGGGTGTCGGTGAGGTGCGTGCTGCGATACGGGCTTCGTCGCGCTGGGAGGCTGCGGCGAGCCGCGCGCCCTGCCTGCGCGAGAGTTGGCCCGGCCCGCGCCCGCCGAACGCCCGCGCGAGCGTGAAGAGGATGAGCACCAGGCTGATCAGGATCGCGGCGGTTCCGAAGCCGCGCGCGATCATGGTGGGTTCAGGCGACTTCACGAATTCGAACACCTGAAGCGGCAGGGAGATCATCGGTCCTGAAAACGGGTTCACGTTGAGTACGGCCGTCATGCCGGAGGTGAGCAGCACCGGCGATGTTTCGCCGATGCCGCGCGCCGTTCCGAGAATGACCGCATTGACGAGCCCTGACTTCGCAGTCGGCAAGACAACATGCCAGACGGTGCGCCACCGCGGGGCACCGAGCGCGTACGACGCTTCACGCAGGTTGCCGGCCACCAGCCGCAGCACGACATCCGACGCCCGGATCATGATCGGCAGCATCATCACGCTGATCGCGAGGGCGGCGGCGAACCCCGACCGCTGGTGGGTGAAGATCAGGATGACCGCGGCATAAATGAACAGGCCGGCCACGATCGAGGGCAGTGCGGTCATCGCGTCGGAGACGGTGCGCACAAAACGTGCGAACCGGCCCGGGAACTCGTTGAGGAACACCGCGGTGACGATACCGAGCGGCACCGTGATCGCCAGCGCGATCGAGATCTGGATGAGTGTTCCGACGATGGCGTGCAGAATACCGCCGACGTCGAGCGGGTCGAGCGGCCCGGCCAGTTCCATCGTCTCAGTGAAGAAATTCGGGTGGAAGAACAGCGCTTCCCGCCCGCGCACGAGCGTGTAGATGACGACGAAGCTCAGCGCCGCGACGAGTGCCAGCCCGGCGCTGTAGAGCAGCACGGTGATGAGTTTGTCGGTGACCGTCTCGCGGCTGCCGGTGAGGCTGACCACTACTGTGTAGAGCACGAGAAAGGCCAGGTAAGTCACGACCACCCAGCCGATTGCTCCGCTCAGGGGCGCGAACCAGCCGAAAAGCAGCGTGCTGAGCGCGGCCGCCGCGGCCAACGACCCGACGATGGCGAACGTGTCGTCGAGGGTGACCCGGCGCAGCACTCGACGTTGCGCCGGAACGATGCCCGCGACATCCGGAATCACCGTGCGGGTGGTGGTGCTTCGCTCGGCGGGCCGGTGCGTGTGCTGTTCTGCGGCGTGCGGCTCGGCGAGATCAGGCGCGGTGAGATCAGAAGCATGCTCGGTGCGTGGTTCGACCAGGAGATCGCGGGACATCAGCCGTCGCTCTCTGCGCCGGAACGCGATCGGGCGACGATGGAGGAGGCCGTGAAGTTCACGATGAGCGTCATCAGAAACAGAACGAGTCCGGCCGCCATCAGCGCCGAGAGACCGAACTCGCTGGCCTCGCCGTAACGCAGGGCGATCAGGGAAGACACCGAGTTGGTGCCCGTCTTCAGAAGATGCCAGTTGATGGTGAAGATCGGCGAAATGATCATGTACACGGCGATCGTCTCGCCGAGTGCCCGGCCGAGGCCGAGCATGGTGCCGCCGATGATGCCGCCGCGACCGAACGGCAGCACAACTGAACGGATCATCCCCCACCGCGTCGAGCCGAGGGCGTACGCACCCTCGCGTTCACCCTGCGGCGCCTGCGAGAAGGCCTCGCGCATGACGGATGTCTGCGTCGGCACCACCATCAGCGCCACGACGACACCGGCGATGAACGCCGACGAGGTGAATGCGCTCGCATCGGGCAGGCTGCCGGGTTCCGTGCCGTCGACACGCAGAATCGGGATCCACCCGAAGTAGGTCGAGATCCATTGCGCGACCGGGATGATGTTTCCCTGCAAGAAGAAGACGCCCCAGAGGCCGAAGACCACGCTCGGCACCGCAGCCATCAAGTCGACCATCGTGGTCAGCGCGGACTTCAGCTTGGGCGGCACGATCTCGGAGATCAGCAGCGCGGTGCCAAGTGCCAACGGAAACGAGACGCAGAGCGCGACGCCGGCGATCGCGACGGTGCCAAACAGCACGGCAGCGATGCCAAAGACTCCCGACTCCGGTGACCACGACTGCTCGGTGAGAAACGAGAAGCCCGCGACGCCGAGAGCATCGGCCGCACGCAGAGTGAGAAAGAGCCCGACGGCCAGCATGATCGCAACGGTCGTGATGCCGGCCGAGAACGCGAACGTTCGAAAAAGCGCATCAGAACCCGTCGGCCGGGAACGCAGCGAACGGCGGATACGCGCTTCTGCCTCAGGCGCTGTGACCGGCGGGGTCGCCGACGCGGTGACGCTCATCTCGACACCACCAACATCCACCAGTGACCCTTCTGTCGGATCGGAACTCGGCGCTGAATTTTCGGCGCCGAGCGGCATGGCCACAACCCGACATCACACGATCGATGGCCCAGGTGAACCGTTGGGTTCGGGGCGATGAAGAAGACGTGGACGATACCTGTTGAAACGAAGATATTTCTGCTGCTCACGGGCTGGGCCTCGCAGCGGGTGGCGATTCGGGCGGCGCCGACGTCGGCGCCGCTGTCGGCGTTGGAGTGGGCGTCGCGCTGGGTTCGGGCGCGGAGGTGGCGATGGCCGCGTCCGCGACGGCGATCAGGATGCGTCTGCCCAGCTGAACCCGCGTTCCTCCGGCAGGCTCTGCCGAGAGCACCTTTTCTGAACCGGTTCTCCCGTTGCCGGGATTCCCCGCCGTGCTTCCCGCTGCGGCGAGGGCCACTGTGAATCCTGCAGCGCTCAGCGCCGCTGACGCGTCAGACTCGGTGAGGCCAACCACCGCCGGCACCATGTTCCACCCCGACGCCACGACGAGGTCGACGCTCCACCCTGCCTCGGCCCACTCCCCCGCCGCCCGGCTTGATCCGATGACCGTTCCCTCTGGCTCGGCGGAATCCTGGACGCCGACCGTGCCGACGCTGAGGCCGGCCCCGGCGAGGGCCGATCGTGCGTCAGCGAGTGCAAGCCGCATCACCGCCGGCACCGCCACCTCGTCGACGGTCGCCGGCTCGGGAGCCGTGCTGGGAACGGCGGCCGCCTCGCTCGGCTGGCTCGACGGCGTCGCAATCGCTGCGGGGGCACGAGTGCTTCCCGACGCGGCGATGAATCCTCCGACGACAACGACGAGGAGGGCGCCGCTGATTCCCACCAGCCAGCCCGCACGCGGGCGCACCCGCGGGCGGCCTCCCGAGCCGCCGGGGGTTCTCGTGTGGCCTCGCGCGGAGTTCTGAGCGCGCAGAACCTGGGTCGCTGCTGTTGACGGGTTCGGCAGGATCCGCGTCGGTGCAACGGTCCGGGCGCGCGGCGGGGTGTCATCCGTTCTCGCCGGCCCGGGCGCGGGCTGCGGGGAGCGGAACGGCGCGGACGCCGGCGGCAGCTGCGCCGGCACGCTCAGCACCGCCGTCAGCATCTCCTCCGCTGAAGCGAATCGGCTCTGCTGCGCCTTGAGCATGCCCTTGACCACGAGGCGGTCCAGCTCCCGGGGCACGCCAGAACGCAGCGAGGAGGGCACGGGCGGTGGGGCGTTCAGATGAGCGTTGATCGTCTCTTCGGCCGAGCCCCGCGGATAGGGGGGCTGCCCGGTCAGGGCGAAAAAGAGAACCGCGGAGAGCTGATAGAGGTCGGCCCGCTCATCGACGGCCTCGCCCCGCGCCTGCTCCGGCGAGAGAAAGTGAACGGTGCCGAGCACCCCGGGCTCGGCCGGGATGGGCGATCCGGCGCCAGGCAGATCGGTGCCGGGCGGCGCGACCGTCCGCACGACATCCACGCCGACCACCGGTCGACCCGCGGCATCCGCCAGACCGAAGTCGATCACTCGCACCGCCTCCGGTGCGATCGACGACTCCCGCGGAACCATGACGTTTCCCGGCGACAGATCGCGGTGGATGACACCGACGGCGTGTGCGGCGGCGATTCCGCGCAGCATCCCCTCCGCCACCGCCACGACGTTTGCGATCTCGAGCGGCCCCCGTTCGTCAACGAACTCCGCCAGGCTCACTCCCGCCGCACGTTCAAACGCGATCCAGGCGACCGGCGGCGACTGGGTCCGGTCGGTGCCGAGGGCCACGACGCCGGCAACATTCGAGTGCCGGATCGCCGAGGCAGCCCGCGCCTGCCGGAAGAATGACTCGCGCGTCGCCTCGCTCTCTGACAGTCGCGGGTGCAGAACTTTGAGGGCGATACCGGCTCCCGTCGTCACATCCGTCGCTTCAAAGACCGACGCCGATCCGCCGCTGCCGAGCAGTTCACCAAGTACGAAGCGGGAGGAGATCAGCGAGTTTCCCTCCCCGTTGGCGTTCCCGTCGTCGCCCGCGCTACCAGGGCGCTGTGTCACTGTTCTCCCTGGCCGGGTCTCCCTGACATCGACGCGCCGGCCGAGATCGCGGCAGCTCATCGACCGCCGCGAGCGCAATGGCCAGCACTGCCCCCGTCGCGGTTTTCGCTGCCTCGGCTGCGGAACCGAAGAATCGTGCCGAGGTGATCACGGGTTCGTCTCCGTACTCTGCGATCCAAAACCAGGTACCCAGATGTTGATGCCGATCGACGCGGAGGGCCAGCTGGGCGGCCGCCTCGCGTATCTCGGCAACGTGACTGAGCGCCTCCCGAAAGCTGGGGTAGGCACGCGCGCTTCGACCGAGTTCTCGGTTGTTTGCCGCGAGCAATTGCCAGACACCACGCGGAGCAGCACCCGGCAGCCGGTCGCTCAGCACCGGTTTGGGCAGCACCGGTTTGGCCAGCACCGGTTTGGGCAGCACCGGTTTGGCCAGCACCGCTGTGGCGAGCGCAGGGGCGGTCAACGCGTGGTGGGTCACACCGGTCGAGCTCGACGCCACCCGTTTGGTCGATGAATCGCCGAGGATGCGAGAATTCACGCGCTCCCAGACGCCATATTGCAGATCGCTCGATGAGGGAAACGACGAGAATGCGATGCGGGGCTGGGCAGGCATGGCGGCTCCAAAGGCTGACGACGGCAGAGTCGCGCTCCCCCCTATTCCAGGGTGATTCCCAGCTCGTTCATAGCCGAGGTTCAGCGCTTCTGGTCCCACCATCGAGCGCTGAGGTGAAGAAAGGGAGCTCGCAATCTGAACAGGGTGTGGATTCCCCGTGGCTGTCGCGTGAAGCAGATAGCGCTAGGCGTCGTTGCGCAGGTAACTGCGCAGCCAGCGCGTCAGCTGCCGATAGGCCTCTTCGCGCACCACCGGTGTCGAGAGAAACACGTCGTGCAGTGCGCCCTCGATCCGGGCAATGGTGACGAGGGAGCCGAGCCGCGTCGACCGCACCGCGATGTCGTCGACCCGCAGCACGACATCCGTCCTCATCATCTCGGGCGTCCACTTGGGAATGAGCATCGAGCGAGCTGAGATCATCGTGCACACCGGAGCGTCGATCGAGAGACCGGATGCGACACGCGCATGTCCCGCAAGGATCGCGCGCAGCCAGCCGGGATGGGCGGTGAACCCGCGCGGGGGCCGCCAGTCGAAGTTGTAGTCCCAGGCGCCATCCATCGTGGCCGACACCGAGCGCGTGTAGAAGCCGAGATCCACTTGGGGCAGCGGTGCCCTCGGGTCGACCTTGGCCTGAATCTCGACGATCGGCTGGATGGCCGCTCGGCCGATGCCTGTTGCTTGAAACTCCAGCCACGGGCTGTTGAGCACCAGAGCGGCGACACGACCGGGATTGCGCGCAACCCAGAGGCTGAAGACCAGGCCGCCGGTTGAATGACCCATCATGATCAGCGGCCGTTTCGGCTCGTGGTGCCGGCCGTGCCCGATCGCGCTGAGCGCCGCCTCGATGTCTTCGTCGTAGTCATTCAGATCGGTGATGTAACCGGGGGTCTGGCCCGGGCGCAGGCTGCGTCCGTACTTACGCAGGTCGAGCGCATGAAACCGCGCCCCGGCATCCTGCCAGTACTCGGCCAGCTCGGTCTGGAAGAAGTAATCGGACCAGCCGTGCACGTAGAGCACGTCGACGCCGGCCGCGACCGGGCGCACGAGTTCGAGGCGAAAGCGTGACACCGGGCGCACCAGGGTGGCGACGACCTCGCCCTCGGCATCCGGTCGCAGCGGGAGAGTGAGCTGTTCGAATCGATCGCCCAGAACATCGGGAACCCATTCAGCGGCCAGAGTGTGCATGCTCGTGAGGCTATCGCATCCGTCTAGCCGAACGTCTTGCGTGCCCGTCATGGTCGCCGAACCGTGTTGAATGACGATTTTTCGCGAACGAAAATGGTGATTCGCCACGGTTCGGCGCCTGCAAAAACTACTCCTTGCGGGAGACACTCACCATTTCGTCACGCGGCACGACCTTGATGCGCGTGCGGCCCTCTGCCTCGCCCAGCGCCAGCTCGTGCTGGTCGAGATTGTGCCAGCCGTCGAGGTTCGTGTACGCGATGCCGCGCTCGTCGAGCATCGCCGTCACGCTCTCTTCAGACGGAGATTCCGGGGTCCACCAATTGCCGAGATCGTTGATCAGGTGACGCACGGTCTCCATCGCGTCAGACTTCGTGTGCCCGATCAGACCGACCGGTCCGCGCTTGATCCAGCCGGTCGCGTAGACGCCGTACATCTGCTCGTTGGCTCCGACCGAGCCAGAGCTCGGGTCGCCCTTGTGCAGCACCTGGCCCTCGCGGTTCGGGATGACGCCCCGCTTTTTGTCGAAGGGGATGTCCGGCAGCGGCGAACCGAAGTAGCCGACGGCCCGGTAGACGGCCTGGATCGGCAGCTCACGAATCTCGCCGGTTCCGACGACTCCCCCTTCGCCGTCGGGCGCGGTGCGCTCGAACCGGATCGCGCCCACGTGGCCGTTGCCGTCATCGACGATCTCGAGGGGCTTGGAGAAGAAGTGCAGGTGAAGTCGACGGCTGGCCTCGCCGGTCTCGCGCTGGCGCCACTGGTTCAGCACCTTGTCCATCACGAAGACCTGCTTGTTGCTCGATACCGCGGCACGGGCCGCGTCGTCGTACTCGAAATCCTCGTCATAGACGATCATGTCGACATCGCGCAGCTCGCCGAGCTCGCGCAATTCGAGTGGGGTGAACTTCACCGACGTCGGGCCGCGGCGACCGAAAATGTGCACATCGGTCACCGGGGATGCCTTGAGGCCCTCGTAAACATTGGCCGGGATCTCGGTGACCAGCAGGTCCTCGGCGTGCTTGGCCAGGATCCGCGCGACATCCAGTGCCACGTTGCCGTTGCCGATGACCGCCACCTCTTTCGCCTCCAGCGGCCAGGTGCGCGGAAAGTCGGGGTGCCCGTCGAACCAGCTGACGAACTCGGCGGCGCCGTAGGAGCCCTCCAGTTCGATGCCGGGGATGTTCAGGTCGGCGTCGCGCACGGCGCCGGTGGCGAAGATCACCGCGTTGTAGTGCCGCTTGAGGTCGTCGAGCGTGATGTCGGTGCCGTAGTGCACATTGCCGAAGAGACGGATGTCGCCACGGTCGAGCACGTCGCGCAGCGCGTTGATGATGCCCTTGATGCGGGGGTGATCCGGCGCAACGCCGTAACGCACCAGGCCGTACGGGGCCGGCAGGTGGTCGAACAGGTCGATCGAGACGTCGAAGTTTCGTTCCGCCTTGAGCAGGATGTCGGCGGCGTAGATGCCGGCCGGGCCTGCTCCGACAATGGCCAATCGCAACTTGGTCATGGGAACCTTCCTTGCAGGGTCGACCACCGGGTCGAGCTCCTGGTCGATTTCTAGAATAGTCATCGTGTTCCTGCCGGGATCAGCTTGAACGCTCGACGATTGTCTCGGCGAACTTGGTGAGTGCCTTCTTGACCGAACCGCGGGGCAGCGGCTCGAGAGCCTCGACGGCTTCGCGCGCCCACTGGTGCGCTTCCGCCAGGGTCTGGTGGGTGACATCGTGGTCGCGCAGCGCCGCGATGGCGGCGTCGGCGACCGGGGTCGGCTCGCCGGGTGCGGTGGTCGACGGGGCCATCACGTCGCGTTCGAGACGTTCGAGCAACTCGGCGGCCGAAGCATCCGTGGCCTGTCGTTCCCGGAGGCGCAGCAGAGGCAGCGTCGAGACGCCGGCCCGCAAATCGGTGCCGGGCACCTTGCCGGTCTCTTCCGGCTGCGGCGACAGGTCGATCACATCGTCGATGAGCTGGAAGGCGACGCCGATCTTCTCGCCGAACTCGACAACGGGCCCCTCGAATTCGTCGGGCGCATCCGAAAACACGATGCCGGCCTGCGCCGCCGCGGCGATGAGCGAGCCGGTCTTGTCGGAGAGCACCTGAATGTAGTGCTGCACCGGGTCTTCGCCCGCGCGGGGGCCGACGGTCTCGTGCAGCTGACCCATCACGAGACGCTCGAACGTGTCGGCCTGCAGACGGATGGCGCGCTCACCGAGACGGGCCATCAGCTGACTCGCCCGTGCGAACAGCAGGTCGCCGGTGAGAATCGCGACCGAGTTGCCCCACACGGTCTGTGCGCTCGGCACGCCGCGGCGCTTGTCGGCGTCGTCCATCACGTCATCGTGGTAGAGCGAGGCCAGGTGGGTGACCTCGATCGCGGCGGCGGCGGTCACGACCTCGGGCACCGACCCACTGCCGAGGTGAGCGGTGAGCAGGGCGAGCATCGGGCGCACGCGCTTGCCACCCGCATTCAGCAGGTAGCGGCCGGTGACGTTCGCAATCTCGTCGGCGAAAACGACCTCGGCGAGAAGGCTCGCCTCGACCTGGTCGAGCCCGGTGTCGATGGCCGCGGCGAGGCCGCGGTCGGCCGCGGTCGAGAAGATGCGGTCGCTCAGACCCAACTGCGAAGCCACCGAGGAGCTGCGACGGACGACGGGGGCGCTCGGTTTCACTGTCTGCCTAACGGTTGGAACTGAAAAGGTTCAGGATGCCTGGTCGGGTGTGCTCGGGGCGGCGACCGGCTTGACACCGCGATGCAGTGCCACGATGCCGAGCGTCAGATTGCGGTAGGCCACATTGCTGTAGCCCGCTTCCCGCAACCATGCACTCAGCGTGGGCTGGTTCGGCCAAGCCTCAATGGACTCGCCGAGGTAGTCGTAGGCGACAGCATTCGACGAGGCAAGCTTCACGATCTTCGGCATCACGTGCTCGAGGTAGGCGAAGTAGGCCAGGCGGATCGGTTTCAGCGGCGGTGTCGAGAACTCGCAAATGACTACGCGTCCGCCGGGCTTGGTCACCCGGTAGAACTCGGCGAGCGCCTTTTTCGGTTCGACCACGTTGCGTAGGCCGAATGAAATCGTGACGGCGTCGAACTCGCCATCCTCGAACGGCAGCGCCGTCGCATCCGCCTGCACGAACTCGATGTTCGGGTTGTCTGCGTGACGCGCGCGGCCAACCGCAATCATGCCTTCGGAAAAGTCGGCGGCCACGATGTGCGCACCCGACTTCGCCAGCGCCGCACTCGCGGTACCGGTTCCGGCTGCGATATCGAGGATTCGCTGACCCGCGCGGGGCGCAACAGCCTTCGTCGTCGAGATGCGCCAGAGCGCCGCGTTGCCCATCGAGAGCACTGTGTTCGTGCGGTCGTAGTTCGTGGAGACCTCATCGAACATGGCGGCGACTTCTGCCGGTTGCTTGCCCAGGTCTGCTCTGTTCACTCCCCCAGTCTAATTGGGCGGGGCGCGACTGGCAGAACGAGGGTAAAGCGGCCCGAGGCGTAGGCTGAACGGGTGAATGTGCAGGCCCTGACGGTTGAAACCACCCCCATCTCCGACATCAGCCAACTCATTCTTCTCTTAGACCGGCACGAGCCGCTGCTCTGGATGCGCCGCGGCCAGGGGTTGGCCGGCATCGGCACCGCACTCCGGCTCGAGTTCTCCGGGGCCACGCGCATGACCGACGCAGCCGTCGCCTGGCGCGACGTCGTCGCCGCGGCGACCGTGACCGACCCGTTGGCGCGCACCGGAACCGGCCTGCTCGCCTTCGGTGCGTTCGCCTTCGACGCGTCGTCCGCCGAGAAGAGTGTGCTGATCGTGCCATCGGTGATCGTCGGTCGGGAAGACGGCCAGTGCTGGGTCACCCGCATCTGGGCGACCGGCGAGACGCCGCCGGAGATCCCGTTGGAGCTGCATCCGCTCGGCCCGGAATACCGGCTGTCGCTGTTGCCGGGCGCGCTCACCCCCGCCGGCTACCGCGAGGCCGTGTCAGAGGGCATCCGTCGCATTGCCGCCCATGACCTCAGCAAGGTGGTCGTCGCACGTGATCTGGTCGGGCGTTTGCCTGCCGAATCCGATGTGCGCCGCTCGATCTCGGAGCTGGCCCTCGGCTACCCCGACTGCTGGACCTACGCCGTCGACGGACTCGTCGGCTCAAGTCCCGAAACCCTGATTCGCGCCGACCACGGCGAGGTCAACGCCCGCGTGCTGGCCGGAACGATGTCTCGCGGAACCGATGCCGCCGCCGACACCGCCGCCGCCCTCGCGCTGGCCACTTCCCCCAAAGACGGCGACGAGCACGAGTTCGCCGTGCAGAGTGTGCTGGCCTCGCTGCGCCCGCACACCTCGCACATCACCACGAGCGAGATTCCGTTCACCCTCAAGCTGCCGAACCTGTGGCATCTGGCGACGGATGTCGAGGGCACGCTGAGCGACGGGTCGAACTCGCTCGACCTGATCGCGGCGCTGCACCCGACCGCCGCCGTCGCGGGAACGCCGACCGACAAGGCACTTGCCCTGATTCGCGAGGTCGAGCCGTTCGACCGCGGCCGCTACGCCGGACCGGTCGGCTGGGTCGGCGCCGATGGCGACGGTGAGTGGGCCATCGCACTGCGCTGCGCCCAGGTGAGCCCTACCGGCGATGTCACCGCCTATGCCGGTTGCGGCATCGTGCTCGACTCCGACCCGGAGCGTGAGCTCGCCGAGACCCGCATGAAATTCCGTCCGATCGTCGAGGCGTTCGGCTAACGGGCACCTCGGCCTCTCGCCTCTCGGCCTCACGGGATGGCCGGGATGGCCGGGATGCACGGGATGCTGCGGGTTAGTTCCAGGTCCAGCTCGAGATCAGCTGAGCGAGGATCAGGTCGTCGTCGACGGTCTCGCCGGCTTCATCGGGGAGCACCACCGTGACCACGAAGTACTGCACCGGGCCATTGGCGCTTTGGTAGACATCCGGCGCCCGCGCAGTGATCACCGCTTCGAGATCGGTGAACTCGGTGTCGCTGTCGATCCGGGTGAGGTTCGCGGGAACCCCGTCGAGCATGATCGGCTCAAGCAACGACTCAACGACGCCCATCGAGGGCAGGTAGTCGAGACTCAGCTCCTGAACCATCCCCTCGACGGTGTCGTCGGGTGCCATCGCGTCCGACGTTTCGATGCGGAGGGGCTCGACCTCGATGGTGCCGAAAATTGCGCCGGTGCCGGTGCTCAGCACCTCGCCGTCGGGGGTGAGTTCACCCCAGACCTCGAGGCGGCTGGCGCAGGCGGCAACATCCGTTTCGGGCAGGTTGTTGAGGTAGCTGGCCGGGACCTCGAAGCTATAGCAGGGCGTTTCCACAGTCTGTGTCCCGAGAGCAACGGCCCCACGGTCGAGCCCCGCGTTCAGTCCTGCGGCGATTTGCGACGCGGAACCACTGACAAAGAAGCCGAAAACAAGGATCGCCACGATGTTCGTCATGGTGGCGATCGCCGAGAGGACCAAGCCGATCACCCCGAATGTGCGACCCGTTTTCGTGCGGATCGCCAGGATGCCGAGCACGATTCCGGCCAAGCCCAGCAGCAGGCCAAGACCGACGAGCCAGCCCAGCAGAAATGCGGTGCCACCGACGACGAGCGCGGCAATGGCCAGACCGCCGACCGGCGGTTTCGCCGCGGGATGCGGCGGCTGGGATCCGAACTGAGCCGGTGGCTGAGCGGGGTACGGCGGCTGGGGGAACTCGGACTGACCTGTCTGCGACATGCTTGCAGCCTATCGGTGGGGCTCGGCCGGGCCCCAGGTGAGGCTCAGGATGCCGCGAGTCGCGCCTTCTCGACCTCCACGTCGTAGGTCGCGGCCGGCCAGTCCAGGTTCATGCGAGTCAGAGTGTCAATGAGCAGGTGCTGCACGGCGAGGCGCGCGTACCACTTCTTGTCGGCCGGGATCACAAACCAGGGCGCGGCGTCGGTGTGCGTGCGCTCGAATACGACCTGGTAGGCCTCCTGGTAGTCCGGCCAGAGCATCCGTTCGTCGACATCGCCGGGGTTGTACTTCCAGTGTTTGTCGGCCCGATCCAGCCGCTTGGCAAGGCGCACCTTCTGCTCATCGAAACCGAGGTGGAGCATCACCTTGATCACCGTCGTGTCGTCGTCGACGAGCTCCTGCTCGAACTCGTTGATCTGTTCGTACCGCTTGTCGATCTCAGCAGGCGGGGCGAGCTGACGAACGCGGCCGATGAGAACATCCTCGTAGTGCGACCGGTCGAAGACGCCAATCAGACCGGCCCCCGGCACGCGCTTGCGGATGCGCCAGAGAAAATCGTGAGTGAGTTCGGCGCGCGTCGGCGCCTTGAACGCGACGAGGTCGATGCCCTGAGGGTCAACGGCACCGACGACGTGCCGCACGATGCCGCCCTTGCCGGCCGTGTCCATGGCTTGCAGCACGAGCAAGAGTTTGCGAGTGTCACCCGATCGGCTGTTGGCGAAGAATTTCTCCTGTAGCTCGGAGAGCACCGTCGCCCCCTCGGCGAGCGCCGCCGCTGCAGCCCTCTTGTCGCCGGCGAAGCCGGGCGTTGCGTCGGTCCGCTGGCTCGCGAGCACGAATCCCGGCCCGATGCGGAGTGCATTCAGCGGGTCCTCGCCCCAGAACGTCTCGCCCGGCTTCGTCGGCTGCTCCGGCTTCGCCGACTTCTCGTGCTTCGCCGGTTTCTTGTTCAGCGACTGCTTCGACGACGGCGACTTCTTACTCTGCTTCGACTTACTCTGCTTCGACACAGCGCCTCTTTTCGTTGCAGGTCATTCTGCCGGTTGGTGTCGCCCCGCACCAGGGGTCACCGGCGCCGTAGGCCTATGGGGCGACGCGTTCCCACGACGCGATCGGTCCGTCAACGACTCGGAAGAGCGGATGCGGTTGCGGGGTGGTGAGGCCGACCCACCGTTTCGCCACCTCGGGACTGCGCCTCTCGAGCTTGGCCAGGAGGTGCGCCCATTCGTAGGCCAGCTGGCCGGTGGTGACGACGAGCGCCCCGGCACCGCCCGGGCCGCTGTGCGAGCCCTCGGTCGCCGTTCCGGTGATCTTTTCGCGAGCGAAATGATAGCCGCGTGAATCGGCTTCATCCACGATCCCGGTCAAGAAGCCGGCGATCGCATCGATCGGCACCGGCTGCTCGCGAAAGCGCTCGAGCTGCGGATGATTGCTGTAGCCGCGGCCCGGAGCTCCCAGCACGGCCTGCGCCAGCAGTGCCTCCCGCCACGCGGCGGTCAGGGCTTGCCGGTCGAAGTACCGCGGGTGCACCGACCAGAGCCTCATCGCAACGCGCCCTCCGACATCACTGCACGATCCGATGGCGGCGGAGCACCGGGCGCCGGGTCGCTTTCGGCCCATCGTCCGGCACCTGCACTGACGAACACATGGCATCGAGAAACCTGATGATGGCGTGCTGCTCGCCGGGCGAAAAATCCTGGGCAACGCTGAGCATCCGTTCGTGCATGGCTCCGAGGGTCTTGCGCACTTCGTGTTGGGCATCGGGGGTGGCAAAGAGAAGTTGGGCCCGGCGGTCAGTCGGATGCGATTCACGACGGATGTGCCCGGATTTCACCAGCCGGGCAAGCAGTTTTGCCGTTGCCGCGGTTGAGATTTCGAGCGCAACCGCGAGCTCTTTCGGTCCGACGGTGTCCCCGCGGCCTTCGGCTGAGATCAGGTAGCGCAGAGCCAGCAGATCGGTCTCGTTCATGTCCATCTCCGACTGCGTGCGGTGCCGCATCGCGGTGTCGGCTGCTTTGAATCGGCGCAGTGACTGCAAAACAAGAATGGCCCGCGACACGTCGTCGGTGTCGTCCTCAAACCAATACGACCCCGATGTGTGTGGAGTCTCCCGTTGCGTCATGCCACCATGCTAACGTTTAGTTAGCTAACTTGGTTAGATAGTTTTGGAAGGAGGAAGACATGAGCCTCGCGACCCTGCAGCACGACCTCGTGATCCTCGTCGACAACGGGGGCCGCCCGGTCGGTGTTACAGAGAAGAACACCGTCCACACCGTCGACACCCCGCTGCATCTCGCCTTCTCCTGCTATGTCTTCAATCCGCGTGGAGAAGTGCTGATCACCCGCCGCGCCTTGTCGAAGGCAACCTGGCCGGGCGTCTGGACCAACTCGCTCTGCGGGCATCCGCGCCCCGAAGAAGATCCCGAGGAGGCGGTCAGGCGCCGGGCACAGCTCGAACTCGGGCTCGACATTGACCAACTGGAAGTGGTGCTGCCGCGGTTCCGATACCGGGCCACCGACGCCAGCGGCATCGTCGAGAACGAGCTGTGCCCGGTCTACCGCGCCACGACGACCGCTTCACCCCTGCCGAACCCGAATGAGGTGATGGAGTTCGCCTGGGTGGACTCGAACGCACTGCACCGGGCCGTGCAGGATGCCCCCTGGGCATTCAGCCCGTGGATGGTCCTGCAGCTGCGCGAGATGGAGGCCCAGAATGACTGAGCTCATCACGGCCGGCGTCGAAACTGAAATCCAGCGCTACCTCGCCACCGCTCGCCTGCGGGCAAGCGACTACGGCGAGCACTACGTTGCCCTCTGGGATGCCCTCGCCCGGGCGTCGAGCGGAGGCAAACGCGGACGCCCGGCACTCGTGCTCGCCGCCTATTCCGGCTTCGGCGGGAGCGATCTCCAATTGGCCCTGCCGGTTGCCGTCAGCTTCGAACTGCTGCACACGGCATTCATCATCCACGACGACGTGATCGACCGGGACCTCACCCGACGGGGATCGCCGAACGTCGCCGGCGAATTCACCCTGCGCGCCCTCCACCACGGCGCCACGGCCGATCAGGCCGGGGTGTGGGCGACCACCGCCGCAATTCTCGCCGGCGACCTGGCGCTCAGCGAGGCTCATCGGGCTGTTGCCACCTTGCCGGTCGCCCCGCGCATCCGTGGTCGACTGCTCGACCTGCTCGATCGGGCCGTCTTCGTCACCGCCGCCGGAGAACTGGCGGATGTCACGAACACCGCCCAGCGGGCTCCGGTCACGCTGACCGACGTGCTCACCACCCTCGAACGCAAGACGGCGTTGTATTCGTTCGAGGCGCCGCTTCAGGCGGGAGCTCTTCTCGCAGGGGCCCCGCCCAGCGCACTCGACGTGCTCGGCCAATTCGGTCGCCTCATCGGTGTCGCCTTCCAGCTCGCCGACGACGTTCTCGGAGTGTTCGGCGACCCCGCCGTCACCGGAAAAAGCGCGCTCTCCGACCTGCGCGAGGGCAAACTCACGGCCTTGATCGCCTACGCCCAGACGACCGCTGCCTGGCCGGCGATCTCCCCCTTCATCGGCACCGGCACGACGACCGACGAGGAAGCCGAGCTGGTGCGCGCCCACCTGCGTGCCTGCGGAGCGGTGCAGGCCGTCGATGAGCTCGCCTACGACCACCTTCGACGGGCCATCGATGTGCTCGACTCCCCCGACATACCGTCGGCACTGCGCGAGACCTTGATCGGCCTGACTGAGAGCGCAACGGATCGACAACGATGACCAAGCAACGCACCATCGGGCAGACAGATGCCCGCCAGCAGCAGACGACGAATCTCTCGACCTATAACGCCGCGGCGCAGGCCAGCTCCGCTGTGATCATCAGCGAATACTCGACGTCGTTCGGACTTGCCGCCCGACTGCTCGAACCGAGGATGCGCGGCCAGGTGCGCGCCATCTATGCGCTCGTCCGGATCGCCGACGAGCTCGTCGACGGCGCCGCCGCCGGTGCCGGCCTCGACGTCGACGCCCAACGGGAGTTGCTCGACGACCTGGAGACGGAAACGCTCGCTGCCATCGGACGCGGCTTCAGCACGAACCTGGTCGTTCATTCCTTTGCCGTGACCGCACGGGAGACCGGCATCGACGCGAGTCTGGTTCAGCCGTTCTTCGCCTCGATGCGCCGCGACCTCGACATCATCCCCTTCACGAGCGAGACGCTCGCGAGCTACATCTACGGCTCCGCCGAGGTCGTCGGGCTGATGTGTCTGCGCTCGTTTCTGCAGGAGACCAGTCTGAGCACAGCCGAGATGGCGTGCCTCGAGACGGGAGCACGCCGCCTCGGTGCAGCGTTCCAGAAGATCAATTTTCTGCGCGATCTCGCCGAGGACTACGAGACACTCGGGCGCAGCTATTTTCCGGGCATCGACCCGTCAGCGATGAGCGAGGCCGACAAGACTCGGATCCTCGACGACATCGATGCCGATCTGGCCGCGGCCTCGCTCGCGTTGCCGCTGCTTCCCCCCGGATGCCGCGGCGCGGTGCGCGCCGCCCACGATCTGTTCGCACGCCTGGCCCGGAAACTGCGCAACACGCCCTGCACCGAGCTCTGCACGACGCGGGTGCGGGTTCCAGACGGCGAGAAGCTGCTGCTCGCCGCCGGCGTGCTCCTCGGCCGCGGGACGAGAATCAAATGACCAGGATGCCGGCAGCGACACCCCCGCGTCAGCGCACCATCGTGATCGGCGGCGGCATCGCCGGGCTTGCCAGCGCCGCTCTGCTCGCCAGGGAAGGACATGACGTCACCCTCCTCGAAGCGCAGAACACGCTCGGCGGCCGCGCGGGAGTCTGGGAGTCGGACGGCTTTCGGTTCGACACCGGGCCATCCTGGTATCTCATGCCCGAGGTCTTCGACCATTTCTACAAGCTGCTGGGCACCAATGCCGCGGCCCAACTGCACCTGACCAGACTGGACCCCGGCTACCGGGTCTATTTCGAGTCGGACGTGGCTCCGGTCGACATCGCAGCGGACCGGGCACGCAACATCGCTCTGTTCGAACAGATCGAGCCCGGCGCGGGAGCGGCACTCGACCGCTACCTCGACTCCGCGGCGGACACCTACCGCACCGCGGTCGACCGCTTTCTCTATTCAAGCTTCGAATCGATGAGTCAATTCGCCTCGCGCGCGATTCTGCGTCAGGCGGGCCGACTCAGTCGCCTGCTGGTGCAGCCGCTCGACCGGTTCATCGCCGGGCACGTCAACGATCCGCGGTTGCGTCAGATTCTGGGCTATCCGGCCGTCTTTCTGGGCTCGTCGCCCGACCGGACTCCGGCTCTGTACCATCTGATGAGCCACCTCGACCTGGCCGACGGGGTTCTCTATCCGCAGGGCGGATTCGGAAAAGTCATCGACAGCATCGCCGGGCTCGCCCGGGCCGAGGGCGTCACGATTGTCACCGGCGCCCGGGTCACGGCGGTTCTGACGCGTACCTCCGCGCATCAGGCCGCGGTAGCCACCGGGGTCAGTTATCTCGATGAAGCCGGGAGCGTCGTGCGACTCGCTGCCGACAATGTCATCTCCTGCGCAGATCTGCATCACACCGAAACCGAGCTTGTCCCGGCCGCACAGCGCACGTATCCGGAGCGATGGTGGCGGCGACGCGTCTCCGGCCCCGGAGCGGTGCTGGTGATGCTCGGCGTGCGGGGCGAGCTGCCGCAACTGCTGCACCACACCCTGTTCTTCACCTCGGATTGGAAGAAGAACTTCACACGCATCTTCGGCCGCCATCCGTCCGTGCCGAATCCCGCATCCTTCTACGCCTGCATGCCGAGCACGACCGACCCGACCCTGGCACCGCCCGGTGATTCCAACCTGTTTCTTCTTGTTCCCGTCCCGGCCGATCCCGAGCTCGGCCATGGCGGCATCGATGGCGGGGGCGCCCCGACGATCGAAGCGATCGCCGATCGGGCCATCGCGCAGCTGTCCGAGTGGGCCGGAATTCCCGACCTTGTCGATCGCATTGTCGTGCGGCGCACGATCGGACCCGCCGATTTCGCCGGCACCCTGAACTCGTGGAAGGGCGGAGCACTCGGCCCGGCGCACACGCTGCGCCAAAGCGCCTTCCTGCGCGGGTCGAACAAGTCGGCGAAAGTCGACGGGCTCTACTACGCCGGCGGCAGCACGATTCCAGGAATCGGACTGCCGATGTGCCTGATCAGCGCCGAGATCCTCCTCAAACGCCTGCGGTCAGACACCAGTTCCTATCCGCTCCCGGAGCCACAATGAGCATCCTCTACCTGCTCGCCCTCCTCCTCTCGCTCCGTGGAATGATTGTGCTCGACTGGCGGTTTCGGCTGTTCTTCTGGAGAAGCCCCGGCCGTGCAGCCGCTGTGCTCGGCATCGGACTCGCGTTCTTTCTTGCCTGGGATCTCGTGGGTATCGGCCTCGGAATCTTTCACCGAGGTGAGACGGCCGTGATGACCGGCGTGCTTCTCGCCCCGGAACTGCCGCTTGAGGAACTGCTCTTTCTGAGCTTCCTCTGCTACCTCACAATGAATCTGATCGGCGGGCTCTCCCAGCTACACAACGTCAGGGGGCGATCATGACGTACCTGCTTCTGAACTCGGTCTTTCTCGCCGTTGCCCTCGCCGTCGCCGTTGTCGCCTTCGCCTCCGGTCGGTTGACGCGGTCATCGCTGCCCACGATGGGCGCGACCCTGGTCATCGTCGTGGTGCTCACCGCGGTGTTCGACAATGTCATGATCGCCGTCGGCCTGTTCGGCTACGCGTCGGCGCACACCACCGGCCTCCTGATCGGCCTCGCTCCCGTCGAAGACTTCGGGTACCCGCTCGCCGCAGTGCTTCTGCTCCCGTCACTCTGGGCACTTTTCGCACCCCGCGACGAGGTGCTGCAATGACCGAGCTGAAGCGGAGCACACTCGCAACCGCCGGATGGTCGGCCCGGCAAGTGCTGCTGTCGTCACGACCGGTGAGTTGGATCAACACCGCCTTCCCCTTCGCTGCTGCCTATCTGCTGACCATCGGGCACGTCGACGCGCTCCTTCTCGTCGGAACAGTCTTCTTTCTGATCCCCTACAACCTGCTGATGTACGGCATCAACGACGTGTTCGACTACGAGTCAGACCTGCGCAACCCGCGCAAGGGCGGCGCGGAAGGAGCGTTGCTCGACCCGCGGCTGCACCGCCTGGTGTTGCGTTCCGGCGTGATCAGCGCCATTCCGTTCCTGGTGGCCATGGTGGTACTGGCCGGCTGGCAGCATCCGTTCGCCTGGTTGGTGCTTGGAGTGAGCCTGTTCGCGGTCGTCGCCTACTCGGTTCCGGGTTTGCGGTTCAAGGAGGTGCCGTTTCTTGACTCGGTCACGTCGAGCACGCATTTTGTGAGCCCGGCGGTGTTCGGCCTGGCGTTGGCGGGCGCCGCGGTCACGCCCTCACTTGTCGCCGTGCTGGTGGCCTTCTTCCTCTGGGGAATGGCCAGCCACGCCTTCGGTGCGGTGCAGGATGTCTGCCCCGATCGGGAGGCCGGGATCGGTTCGATCGCAACGGCTCTCGGAGCAGCGCGCACCGTGCAATTCGCGATGCTGCTCTGGACGCTAGCCGGCCTGCTGATGCTGCTCACTGCCTGGCCAGGGCCACTCGCCGCGCTCCTCGCGGTGCCCTACATCGTGACGGCGTTCCCGTGGCGCAGGGTGAGCGATGAGCGCTCCGCCGACGCGAACCGCGGCTGGAAGCGGTTTCTCTGGCTCAACTATTTCAGTGGGTTCGTGGTGACGCTGCTCATGATCGCAATCTCCTGACCAGTTTCATCGTGCACTCCCGATCGTCTGCCTCGGATCGAAAAGGGCTAGCGGGCGAGCGGCACTTCGAGGATGCTTGGCCCGGCCGGYGGCGTCGTCAGCTCGCGCTCCAGATCGCTGCGCGTTGCCGCCTTGCTGTAGGCCCAGCCGTACGCGGCCGCGAGCGCGGCGATATCAACCTGCTGCGGGGTGAACAGCACCCGGTCGATGCTCGCCGGATCGGCGCTCTCGGCGACCTCGAGGCCGTCGAAGATGGTGCCACCGCCGTCGTTGCCGACCACGACCTGGACCCTCGGGCGCAACTCCCCCGGCACGAGAAGCAGCGAACCGACGTCGTGAAGAAAGGCGAGGTCGCCAAGCAGCAACCGAGTGGTTCCGCTCGAACGCGGCTCCAGCCCACCCTGACTCGCCAGCGCGATGCCGAGCGCGGTCGCGATAGTGCCGTCGATGCCGGCGAGCCCCCGGTTGGCGTGCACGGAAATCTTCTTGCCCAACACCCGCTTGTCGGCTTCCCGGATCAAGCGGGAAGCGCCGAGCACCAGGCGGTCGTGCGGCCAGGAGGCACGCCAGATCGCGTCGGCCAGCATCGCCCGCGTCACCGGGGCACGCATCGCGGCCAGCTCAGCCTTGGTGATTCCGCGTTCGCCGATCGGGGTGGCATCCTGCTCGGCCTCGGCGACCAGCACGTGCCGGCTGGTCATCACCCAGCGGCCGAGCCACTCGCGGGCGGCGCGAGTGGCGGTGTCTGCGACGGATGCCTCGTCAGCGACGACGGAACTCACCCGCCGGGAGACGCGGTGCCCGGGGTTGTACCACTCGTCTTCGGCTGCCGAGACGACGATGGTTTCGACGCCATCGCGCTGAATCAGCGTCGGAATCTCCCGGCTCAGGGTGGGGTGCCCGAACACGATCGCACGTTCGACGAGCCCACCGAAATCCGGACTCTGCAGCAGTTCGCGGTAGGCGACGATGAGGTTCGGACCGAATCGGGCGCCACTCGAGACCTCGGCCAGCAACGGCCAGCCGCCCGAGCGGGCGAACTGCTCGGCTTCCTCGCCCGCGCCATGACCGGCGATGACGACGGTGCGGAGGCCCGGAGAGATCTGCAGCGGGGGCTCGGTCGCCAGTGCGGCGAGTTGCTCATCCACCACATCGGCCAGGAGAGCGGTCAGCGGGTCGAACGTTGACTCCGGCAGTGCACCCGCCGGGGCAGTCCCGTCGGTCCCGCCAGCGACATCGGCCGCATCARCGACATCAGTCGGATCAGTCGCATCAGTCGCCTCGAGCGTGAACGCCGACGACAGCGGCTCCCGAAAGGCGAGGTTGAGCTGCACCGGGCCGGGGCCGGCGCCGCGAACGCCGGTCGCGGCATCCATGGCCCGCTGCACGAGCGCCGCAACCTCGACAGCCCGTGCCGCTGGATCCGCATCGCCGGCGCCGGCCTCCGGCGCGGCAACATCTTCGGCCAGCCGCGTCGCCACGCCGAAGATGCCGGGTTGGTGCGTCGTCTGGTTCGAGCGGATGCCGCGGAGCTCGGCCGGTCGATCGGCAGTCAGCACGATGAGCGGCACGCCGGAATGGTGTGCCTCGAGCACGGCCGGATGCAGATTCGCCACCGCGGTGCCCGACGTCGTGACCACCAGCACCGGTCGCCTGCTCTCGACCGCGAGGCCCAGCCCGAGAAAGCCGGCGCCGCGTTCGTCGACGCGCACGTGCAGCCGCACCTGCCCGACGCGCTCGAATTCGGCAGCCGCGAGCGCCAGCGCCTGCGACCGGGATCCGGGACTGAGCACGACATCCTGCACGCCGAGGCGCACGAATTCGCGAAGCAGAGCCACGCTGAAGATCGTGGCCGGGCTCACACCCGGCGTTGTCTGATTCACCGGCGCTTAGGCGTCGCGGCGACCCGGCTGTTCGCCGTCGCCCGGGTCGGTGGTCTTCGGAGGAATTCCGGCGGCACCGGCGGATCCGGCCGATCCGTTCGAAGCGGCCCCACCTTTCGGCGTGCCGTCGTCGGTCGCATCGGGCTTGTCGAGATCGGCAAGCTCCTGCTCCATCTGACGGATGCGCTGTTCTTGCGTCGCCTGCGCGGCGAGACCCTTCAGAAAGTCGGGGTCGTCATCCGGCGCCATCGACCGCGTCGGCCGGCTGCCGGCGGCGGACCGTCGGCCGCGGCCGACAATGAGCCAGAGCAGCGGACCGATCACCGGGATGAAGAGGATGACGAAGATCCACACCCAACGCGGCAATCCGCGCACGCGGGAGCGATCGAACATGGCGCAATCCACAACCGTGTAGACGGTCAGGATCACAACCATCAAACCTAGGATGAACCAGACGCGAGCCATACTCTGAGTCTAGGCCGGGTCGGGCCCGAGCGCGGTGATCGTCTGCACAGCTGGGCAACCTAAGCTGGATGCATGAAGTCTGTTCCCGTCTGGGTGTACTACTCCGTTTTGCGCGTGCTGATGTTCGCCGTACCGCTTGGTGTTCTGCTGTCGATGCAGATCAAGTGGTGGATTGCCGCGCTCGTCGCCGCCCTGATCGGGTTCTGCCTGTCGTACATCTTCCTGCGCAAGTCACGCGAGAACATGTCCCGCGAACTCTATGAGGCGCGCCACCGGGACAAGGCCACGGTGGCGACGGATGATGCGTCGGAAGACGCCGCTGTCGACCGCGCGTCGGCCAACACCGCGTCAGCCGACACCGAGCACTCGTCAGAGCGCGAAAGCCGCTCCGAGTAGCAGCCCATACCCCAACGCGGTGAAACTGGTCAGCTTGAGGGCCAGGATCAGCTCCTGGGATGTCTTCGCCATCACGGTGATCAGGCAAGCCGGAAGCGCCAGCAGCAGCGTGAAGAACGTGAAGAACGCGAGCGGGTAGAACAGCGAGAAGAACGCGACGCCCACGTACGGCAGCAACAGCAGCACGCAGAAGCTGATGCGTGAGGCACGGTCGCCGATCAGTACGGCGAGCGTGCGCTTGCCCGCTGCCTTGTCGGGAGTCAGATCGCGCAGGTTGTTCACCATCAACACGGCACAGGCGATCAGGCCGATGCCGATGCCGCCGATCAAGCTCTCGATGTTGACGCTGCCGACCTGTACGAGAGTCGTGCCGAGCGTGGCGACGAGGCCGAAGAAGACGAAGACGAACAACTCGCCGAGACCATAGTAGCCATAGGGCTTCTTTCCGCCGGTGTAGAACCAGGCGGCGGCGATGGCAACAGCGCCGACGGCGAGCAGCCACCACAGCTGGCTGAGAATGACGAGAGTCAGACCGGCAATGGCCGCCAGCCCGAAGAAGGCGAGTGCCACTTTCAAGACGGTCTTCGGATCGGCCGCGCCCGAACCGGTCAGCCGGGCCGGACCGATGCGATACGCGTCAGTGCCGCGGATGCCGTCGGAATAGTCGTTGGCGTAGTTGACGCCGATCTGCAAGAACAGGGCGACGAGCAGCGCGAGCACCGCGCGCACCGGGTGATAGACACCGGGTTCGCTGGCCACGATGGCTGCGCCGGTTCCGATCGCAACGGGGGCGATGGCCAGGGGCAGGGTGCGCAGACGGGCCCCAGAGACCCAGTCGCCGAACGTGGCAGGGGCGACCTTGGCCGGGTTGCCGCCGGGAGCGCCGTTCCGGCGCCCGGGATGACCCGACCTGCCGTTTCGCTTGGCGGAGTTCGAGTGCTGAGTGTGGGGCCGTGCAGACCCTGATCGATGTGCCACGCACTCATGTTAGTGGCCGCACCTGCTCAGAACCGGCTGCCGAGCGCGCAACTGCGCCGAGCGCATCCTCTCGCCGAGCTTGACTGTTCCGGTCGAGTTTCCCTGGCACAACAGGGAGTCTCGACCGCAAGTGTCAAACTCAGCGGATGAGCTCGGCGAGCGCCTGCCGGTCGGGCTTGCCGGAGGACAGCAGGGGAATCTGAGGCACCGTGAGCAGGCGGGAGGGGCGTGCTGCTTTGCCGAGCTCCTCACCGACGAGTTCCCGGATGCGTTCGAGGGGTACCGCAGCATTCAGCGCTGCCGCGACAACGACCACCGGCACCTGACCCCACTCGGCATCGTCGGCACCCAGCACAACGGCATCCTCGAAGCCGGGAACTCTGCGCACCAGGCGTTCAACGGCATCGAGCGACACTTTCTCGCCGCCGGAAATGATCACATTGTCGGCGCGGCCGAGCACCCGCACGAGGCCCGTCTCCGGGTCGATCTCGCCGAGATCGCCCGTGCGATACCAGCGCACGCCGCGCTCCTCCACGAACCGCTCGGCCGTGCGCGACGCATCACCCAGGTAGCCGAGCGCGAGCACCGCGCCGCTGATCTCCAGTTCGCCACCCACTACCCGCACCGTCGTATTGCCGATCGGATACCCGTTGTACACGCATCCGCCCGCCGTCTCCGACGATCCGTAGGTGCGCACCAAGCGCAGGTCGAGAAGATCGGCCAGCTCGATCAGTTCGGGCCGGATCGCCTGACCGCCGACCAGGATGCCGGTAAACCGACGCAGCACGGTGAGTAGGCGGTAGTTCGTCTGGGCGGCGCTGAGCAGCCGGGCGAATTGCACCGGAACGAGAGAGGTGAACCGAAGCGGCGCGGTCAACTGCTCGGCGAAGTCGGCGAAGACCTCGGGGTCGAAGTGTCCACTCGGCAGAACGACCGGGGTCGTGCCGGCCGCGATCGACCGCACGAGCACCTGCACACCGGCCACGTAGTGAGCGGGAATGGCCAGCAGCCACTGCCCATCGCCGCCGAGCGCCACGCTGGTCGCCGCGGCGCTGGCCAGCAAAGCGTCGGTCGTGAGCATCACCCGCTTGGGCGCGGCCGTTGACCCCGACGTTTCGATCACCACGGCGACGGCGCGGGGCACCTCGCCGAGCCGGCTCGTGCCCGCCTCATCGGTTAGCGCTTCAGCGCCCTTCACCAGGGGCAACACGGCGGGCCCGGTGCCGGAGAGCGCAGCCAACACTGCGGCAAGAACCTCGTCCGGCGACTCCGCCGACACCGCAACGAGCGCCCGTGTCATCGCATCCCCGCGGCAGTGTCTCGCGCGAAACTGCAATTGTTGGAGCTTCCCGCGCTCCGAGGCTCCGACAACTGCAGTTTCGCGGGCAAGAATCTCACCTCAGTACTGCCAGGGGTACGGCGCCCAGTCGGGGTCACGCTTCTCGAGAAAAGCGTCACGCCCCTCGACGGCCTCATCGGTGCCATAGGCCAGGCGCGTCGCCTCTCCGGCGAACACCTGCTGACCGACCATCCCGTCGTCGACGGCGTTGAACGCGAATTTGAGCATGCGGATGGCGGTGGGCGACTTGGTCAGGATCTCCCTGGCCCAGTCCAGCGCGGTGGCCTCCAGCTCGGCGTGCGGAACGACGGCGTTGACCGCCCCCATCTCGTACGCGCGCTGCGCGGAGTATTCCCGGGCGAGGAAGAAGATCTCACGGGCGAACTTCTGCCCGATCTGGCGAGCGAAGTAGGCGCTGCCGTAACCGGCGTCGAAGGAGCCGACGTCGGCATCCGTCTGCTTGAATTTGCCGTGCTCCGCGCTGGCGATGCTGAGGTCGCAGACCACGTGCAGGGAGTGCCCGCCGCCGGCCGCCCAACCGGGGATGACGGCCATGACGACCTTGGGCATGAACCGGATGAGGCGCTGCACCTCAAGAATGTGCAGGCGCCCGCCGCGACCGGCGTCGATGCCCGTCGCCTCTGCGCCCTCCGCGTATTTGTAGCCGTCGCGGCCACGGATGCGCTGATCGCCACCCGAGCAGAACGCCCAGCCGCCGTCTTTCTGGCTCGGCCCGTTTCCGGTCAGCAGCACCACGCCGATGCGCGGGTTGGTGCGGGCGTTCTCGAGCGCGGCATACAGCTCGTCGACGGTGTGCGGGCGAAACGCGTTGCGCACCTCCGGACGGTTGAACGCGACGCGGGCGATGCGCCCCGACAGGTCGTGGTGATAGGTCACATCGGTGAGGTTTTCGAACCCCGCGACGTCATTCCATTGCTCTGGATCGAAGATGTCAGAAACCCGCTCAGTCATGCTGCAAGCCTACGCGGGCGCAGGGGCGTGGCCGGCGGCCACCGCCGGGAAGGCGAACACCCCATCGGCACAGCGACCGGCCAGCGGAGCGACGCAGGGGCGGCTCAGAATTTGTCATTCTAAAACCACCCGAACGGGGGTCAAGTCAACCCCCTTGTCGGGAAAATCAGTCGCGGCTGTACTTGAATCTCCGGTTTATTTGGGGAGGTCGCCGTGCATCACATCACTCAGTCGGGTCTTCATTTCGAACGTCATAAATCGTTCACACTGAACACTTTCGGCACCATGACGGGGAGCTTCCCCAGCGAGGCGATGAACGGATGACCACCGTCACTCAGACTCCGAACCGCATGCTGCCCTCAACGGCGACAGCAACGGCGGTCAAGCAGCCAGCGGCCCCGCACCGCTCAGCACAGGCAACTCAGGCCGCATCCGCCACTGCCACCGCAACTCAGGTCGCTCCACCCGCACCGGCACGAGCGGCATCCCCGACAACTCGAGCACCCGCTGCGACGACCTCGACCCGTCAGACATCCACGTCGTCTGGCCCCCACTACACGCGCGCGTCAACCGATGCATTCGGCGACTACCTGCGCCGGATCGGCAAGGGGCATCTGCTCTCAGCCGAAGAAGAGGTCGAACTCGCCCGACGCATCGAGGTCGGTTTGTTTGCCGCCGAGCGCCTGGCCAAGGCCCCCGACGTGATCGCCCCGGAGCAGGCACGCGAGCTGGCCTGGCTCGCGCACGACGGCGAGCGGGCGAAGAACGACTTCATCGAGTCGAACCTGCGCCTTGTCGTGAGCATTGCCAAGCACTACTCCGGTCGCGGGGTGCCCATCATGGATCTCGTGCAAGACGGCAACATCGGTCTCGTTCGCGCTGTCGAGAAGTATGACTTCATGACCGGGTTCAAGTTCTCGACGTACGCCACCTGGTGGATCCGCCAGGCCATTCATCGCGGCATGGCCGACAAGTCGCGCATGATTCGCATCCCCGTGCACACGGCGGAGAAACTCAACAAGATCAAGCGCATCCGCCGCGACCTGACCAGCGCACTCGACCGGGAGCCCACCGAGAAGGAGATCGCCGAAGCGGCGCAGATACCGCCGCGCGAAGTCGCCCGGCTCCTGCTCTACGACAATGAACCCATCTCGCTGCATGCCCCCGTGGGCGACGGGGTCGGCGACATCGCCGAACTGATCATCGACGATGACCTGCCTCAGCCCGATGAGTACGCGACGATCACGCTGCGAGCGGCAGACATCGCCTTCTATCTCGAGGCGCTCCCCGCTCGGGAACGGTCCATCCTGCGAGCCCGGTTCGGTCTCGACGGCGACGAGCCGCATACCCTCGACCAGATCGCCCTCGTCGAAGGCGTCACCCGCGAGCGCGTGCGGCAGATCGAAAAGCGGGCGCTCGCCCTCCTCCACGTACCAAGGCTCGAGCGTTACTTGAGGGATTAACACTTTTTGCTCGCGTATTGGCTTCGATACGGCGTAGGGTCTCAGCTACCCGTATCGATGGAGTGATTCAATGGGAAAACTCACCTATGATTCCACGCTGACCGCTGACTTCGACGACCGAGTGCTGGCCCATATCCAGGTCGTCATCGGAGCAAAATTACGTCGGGGCGAGTCGTTCTACTTCAGTTGGCGCGACGAGCCCCAGTCCGGTGAAGGCCGCAGCACCGTCTGGCTGAACCCGGGCATTCCGCTCGCCTTCAAGTACTTCGGCGGGCGGGCACCGTCGCTCAACCGCACCTGGATCGAGGCGCTGATGGTGACAGCGAACTCTTCGGGTGGGTTGCAGATTGTGCCGGAGCCGCCGAACCACAACGGCGACAGCAAGGGCTGAGAACGGCCGGTGGGCCATAGCTGGCGACCTGCCTCCAGGCACTGAGCTGGCGAACTGCAGAATATTGCCCGCCTGCCCGGTCACCTGCGGTGCCAGACTGAAAGCATGCTGCCCTCTCTGAACGATCTGCTCGGCACCGCACGCGTCGTGTCTCTGCCGCTGGTGACCCGCTTCCGCGGGATCGATACCCGGGAGGCGCTGCTGCTCGAAGGACCAGAGGGCTGGACCGAGTTCTCGCCCTTCGTCGAATACGACGACGCCGAGTCCGCCGCCTGGCTGTGGGCGGCGATCGAATTCGGCTGGCAGCCGACCCCGGCCGCCCGGCGCGACCGCATTCTGGTCAACGCCACGGTGCCGGCCGTCGAACCGGCGGCGGTTGCCGGCGTGCTCGCCCGCTTTCCGGGATGCCGCACCGCGAAGGTGAAGGTCGCCAGCCCCGGGCAGACCCTGGCGGAGGACGTGGCGCGGGTGCGGGAGGTACGCACGGTACTCGGCCCGGAAGGGCGCATCCGGATCGACGCCAACGGGCTCTGGAACCTCGACGAGGCCGAACATGCGATCCATGCGCTGGCCGAGTTCGACCTCGAGTATGTCGAGCAGCCGTGCGCAAGCATCGACGAACTCGCCGAAATTCGCCGTCGCACCCACTACCTGACCGTGCCGATCGCCGCCGACGAGAGCGTGCGTCGAAGCGACGACCCGTTGGCTGTTGCTCGGGCGGGCGCTGCCGACATCCTGGTGCTGAAGGCTCAACCGCAGGGAGGCATCCGCGCCGCGTTGTCGGTCAGCCAGCAGACCGGGCTTCCCATTGTTGTGTCCAGTGCGCTCGACACCTCAGTCGGCATCGCGATGGGCGCCTACCTGGCCGCCGCGTTGCCCGAACTTGAGTTCGACTGCGGGCTCGGCACCGCCTCGCTGCTGGCCGCCGACGTCACCGCATCACCGTTGGTGCCGGTGGACGGCGGCATTCCGGTGCAGCGCGTGGTGCCGGATGCGGCGCTGCTCGACCGCCATGCGGCATCCGCTGACCGTCGTGAGTGGTGGCTCGAACGGCTGTCCCGGGTCTACGAGGTCGTCGCCGACTAGTGCCGTCGCCCCTACCCATCCCGGGTAGTCGAGCGCGTTCCGGTGGTCGAGCTTGTCGAGACCCAGTGAGCCGATCTCGAGACCAGGTCGCCCGATCTCGACAGGCTCGATCAACGGGCTTTCTACAGCCCCGAGTACGCGTGCAGGCCCTTGAAGAAGACGTTCACGATACCGAAGTTGAACATCACCGCGGAGAAACCGATGATGGCCAGCCATGCCGACCGCGAGCCGCGCCAGCCGCGGGTGGCCCGGGCGTGGATGTAACCGGCATAGATGACCCAGATGATGAAGGTCCAGACTTCCTTGGTGTCCCAACCCCAGTACCGGCCCCAGGCCGCTTCGGCCCAGATCGAGCCGGCCATCAGGGTGAAGGTCCAGAGGATGAAGCCGACGATGTTCGTGCGGTAGGAGAGATTCTCCAGCGTCGTCGCCGACGGCAGCGTCGAGAGGAACTTCAGGCCGGCCGGCTTGGCCTCGGCAAGGCGGGCCTCACGACGGGACTGCAGCAGCTGTACGACCGACAGCGCAAAGCCGAGCGCGAAGAATCCGGTGCCGAGTGTGGCGACGAACACGTGGATCACGAGCCACGCCGACTGCAGTGCCGGCGGCAGTGGCGCGATCTCAACGTAGTAATTCAGCGACGCGATCCCGAGGAGCACGAGCACCAGACCGGTGACGAAGGTGCCGAGAAAGCGCAGGTCGACCCGGGTCAAGACGAGCAGAAAAACGCCCATGATGATGAGCGTGCCGGTCATCGCGAACTCGTACATGTTGGCCCACGGAACGCGCTCGGCCGCGATTCCGCGCATCACGGTGGCGGCGAGGTGCAGCAACCAGGCGAGCACGGTGAGCGAGACACCGATCCGCAGGCTCTTCGAACGGGCGTACGGCGTCGACGCGTCGTTCTCCATGCGTGCGCTCAGTCGGGTCAGAGTCGCGACGCCGCCTGCTGCGGAGGCCTGCGCCGACGCTGTGCCTGAGGCGGTTGACGCTGCCGCGGCCTCGGCCGCATCCACCGCCGACCCGCGCCGGGCGAGGTCGATCGCAAATGCGATGAAGGCCATCGCGTACACGGCCATGGCCGAGTAGAGGCAGAACACAGAGAGATCGTTGAGATTCACGAAGTAAGCCTAAGTCTGATCGGATGCGGTGGCGAGCGGAGTTGTGGCAGAAAGCTGGGCGCTGTGCTTGTCGGCGAGCGAGGCGACGGCCCCCTCGAGGGTCGGATCCTCCCCGCGAGCCAGGCCCGCGTACTCGAGGCGCAGCGTGCCGTCCTCGTTCGGGATCGCCTTCACCCAGACACGCCGACGCGGCACGAAGAGGGAGGTGAGCAGCCCGGCGAGCACGAGGATGGCGAAGAGCAACACCCAGCCCTGGGTCGGGTCGCGGTGAATGTCGAACGAGGCGAAGCGCAGCACCGTGCCGGAGAAGTCGCCGGCCTTGGCGTTCGGGCTCTCGTTTTCGAGGGTGACCGAGCCGAGTCCGTTCGGCAGTTGCTGCGACTCGCCGGGCTTGAGCTCGATCGAGTCGACCCCAGTCTTGCCGCCGGTCAGCTGGGTGAGCTTGTCGGTGTCGAGCGTGTAGACGGATGTCGGGACACCGCCGTCGAGGCCGAGGTCACCGGAGTAGACGTTGAGGGTGAGCATCGGGTACTCGAGCCCGGGGAACGATGAGTAGTACGCGCCGGTCGATGACTTGTCCTGGGTCGGGTAGAAAAAGCCGATCATGCCGAGCTGCTTCGCCAGGCCGTCGGGAACCTTGACCACACCGACCGAGGTCAGGTTCGCGTCTTGCGGCAGGAACGGGATCGAGTCGGTGAACACGACCTTTCCGGCCGGGTCCTTCACCGTGATCGTCGGGGCGTAGCCATTGCCGAGCAGGTAGATGTCGCTTCCACCGGTGCGCAGCGGGTGGTTGACCTTGACCGAGCCCTGCTCCGTCTCCTGGCCCTTGTGCGTCACTGAGACCTGGGCTTCGAAGTCGATCGGCTGGCCATACGCGCGCAGATTCTGCATCTCGTAGTCGACCGAGAAGTCATCGAGCTTCAGCTTGAACGGTTCGAGGGTGCCCTCGTCGAAGAACCGACCGGGGTTGAACGAATCGAAGGCGCTGACAGTGTTCACGAAGGACTGGCCCTCGACCAGCACCCGCTGACCGGCGAAACCGAAGCCGCTGCCGAAGCCGACGGTGATCAGAATTCCGACAAGAGCCGAATGAAAGACCAGGTTGCCGGTCTCGCGCAGGTAGCCGCGCTCGGCCGAGACCGAGGCCTCGGCGCCGGTGTCGAATCGGGCGACGCGATAGCCGCTGGATTTCAAGAGTGCCTGTGCCGAGTCGATCGCCGCCGAGGCATCCGTGCTGGCCGGGGCCTCACGTGTGGTGAAACCGGCCAGGCGCGACAGGCGCACCGGGGTCTTCGGCGGCTTGGCCCGCAGCGCCTGCAGGTGGTGCTTGGTGCGCGGGATGACGCAACCGATCAGCGAGATGAACAGCAACAGGTAGATGGCCGAGAACCAGGCCGAAGAGTAGACGTCGAACGCCTGAATCTTGTCGAGCGCCGGCGCGAGGTCGGGATTGTCAGCGAAGTACTGGGTGACCCCGTTCGGGTCGGAACTGCGCTGCGGCACGAGCGAACCGGGAACCGCGGCAATCGCGAGCAGCAGCAGCAGGAACAGCGCGGTGCGCATGCTCGTCAGCTGACGCCAGAACCAGCGCAGCCAGCCGACGAAACCGAGTTTCGGCTGGTTGATCGGGTCGCTAGCCGACGCCGGCTTCGAGTCGTAGTGGTCAGATGGCCGGGACATAGCTGCCAATCACTCCTTGCAAGTCGAGGAGCCAGGCATTCCAGACGCCGCTCACCATGAGCACACCGATAACGATGAGAAAGAGGCCACCGATAAGGTTGACCGCACGTATATGCCGCTTGAGGAATGCGACGGCGCCGGTCATCCAGTTGAGGCCGAGGGCGATCAGCAGAAACGGGATGCCGAGGCCGAGTGCGTAGAACAGGGCCAGCAGCCCACCCTGCCAGGGCGAACCCGTGGTCAGGCTGAGGGAGTTGATCGCGGTCAGCGTCGGCCCGGTGCAGGGCGTCCAGCCAACGGCGAAGACAGCCCCGAGAATCGGAGCACCGGCCAGTCCCATCCGGGGGCGCCAGGTCGATTTCACGTTGCGCTGCGCGAAGCCGAACTGGCCGACGAAGACCAGGCCCATCAGAATCACGATGACCCCCGCGATGCGGGTGATCAGGTCGCGGTATTGGTTCAGCCAGAATCCGGCGAAGCCGAAGACGACACCGGTCAGCACGAAGACGAGGGTGAAGCCGAGGATGAAGAGGGCTACGCCGAGCAAGAGCCGGTTCTTGCCCGCCCGGTCGCCGAGCCGGGCGCTTGAGCGTCCATCGGTGAAGCCGCCGATGTAGGCGAGGTAGCCGGGGACGAGCGGCAGGATGCACGGTGACGCGAACGAGACGAGACCGGCGAGAAGCGCAACGGGGATCGCCAGGTAGAGCTGTCCGCTGAAAACGATCTCGCCGAAGGGGTTGCCCACGCCTAGTTTCCTTCTGCGATCGTGTCGCTGATGAGGGTGGACAGAATCGAGGGCGAGGTGACCGCCCCGAGGATGCGTGCGGCGACGCGGCCTTCCTTGTCGAGCACGAGTGTCGTCGGCACGGCGTTCGGCGGGATCCGGTCGCTGAAGGCGAGCTGCATGCTGCCGTCGTCCACGTCGATCACCGAGGGGTAGGTGATCTTGTAGGTGTCGTTGAAGGCGATCGCGTTGGCGGCCTGGTCGCGCACGTTCACGCCGAGGAAGCTCGCACCTTTGTCTTCGAACTCGGAGTTCAGCTTCTGCAGGTCCGGGGCTTCCGCGCGGCACGGTGCGCAGCCGGCGTACCAGAAGTTCACGACGACGACCTGGCCGGCGTAGTCGGCGCTCGACACCTCTTCGCTGTGCTCGGTCGTGCCGGAGAAGGTGATGGGCTCGCCCCGGTCGGATTTCGCGATTTCGGTGACGCTGCCGTCGCCGGCGACATAGCCCTTGTTGCTTCCCTCGCGGTACTGCTCGGCCAGCGGGTCGGTCGCGCAGCCGGTCAGCAGCAGGCCGAGAGCGAGCAAGCCGATGGCAGCCCGGGCAATGGTGCCGCGCGTGCGCGGTCGGGCGGCGCTCACACTGCCCCCACGTCGGTGGCGTTCAGCTGCAGCGGCGCGGCCGGGTTGGCGTAGCCGGTCTCAACGAAGCGATCGCCCCGGCGCTCCAGGGTGGTGATGCTCGACAGGTCGCAGCGGCGCTTGCGCGGGTCGTGGGCGAGCCGTTCCCCGGCCAGCGCGCGGTGCACCATCCAGATCGGAAGCTGGTGGCTGACCAGCACGACGTCGCCGTCGTCGACCGACGCCCAGGCGCCGTCGATGGCCGCGAGCATCCGGTCGGCCACCTGCTGAAAGGGTTCGCCCCAGCTCGGCCGCATCGGGTTGACAAGGTACGGCCAGTTGCGGGGCTTGCGGAGTGCCCCGCCAGGGCCGCGCATCCGTGTGCCCTCGAAGTGGTTGGTCGGCTCGATAATGCGTTCATCGGTGTCGATCGGCAGGTTGAACACGGCGGCGAACGGCTGCGCCGATTCCTGGGCACGCTGCAATGGCGAGGCAATCAGGCGGCGTACGGGGCGACCGCGCATCTGCAGGTCGAGAGCCGCAGCCTCAGCCATTTTCAAGCCGAGTTCAGAGAGTCGGTAGTTCGGCAAGCGTCCATAAAGAACGCGTTCTGGGTTGAACACCTCACCATGACGGACAAGATGTACCTGGCTAGCTACCACGGCATCCAGTCTACGTAGCGTAGAGCTTTGAATTTGCCGATAGGAACGCGGGTTCCAAGCAGACAGCTAAACTTGCCCGTGTGACTGAGCGCGTATTGATCAAGAACCTGGCCGCCCTAGAAGATGGACCCGTTTCGGTGTCCGGCTGGGTCGACACCGTGCGTGACCAGAAGAAGGTGCAGTTCGTCGTTCTCCGCGATGAGTCGGGCGCCGTGCAGCTGGTGAACCCGCGCACGACGGATGCCGAGGGCGTCGTCGTCGCCGACGAGCCGGCCACCACGATTTCCGGACTGTCTCAGGGCAGCTTCATCACCGTCACCGGTGAGTTGAAGCACGACGAGCGCGTCAAGCTCGGCGGCATCGAGGTCAAGCTCGCCAGCGTCGAGGTGCTCTCGCACGCCATCCCCGAGACCCCGATCGCCGCGGACTCGAGCCTCGACAAGCGCATGGACTGGCGCTTCCTCGACCTGCGCCACCCGAAGCAGAACCTGATCTTCCGCATTCAGACCACCTTTGAGCACGCGCTGCGCACCTACTGGGTGAACAACGACTTCATCGAGATCCACACCCCCAAGCTCATGGCCTCGGCCAGCGAGTCGCGTGCCGAGCTGTTCGAGGTCGATTACTTCGACACGAAGGCGTACCTCGCGCAGAGCCCGCAGTTCTTCAAGCAGATGTCTCAGGCTGCCGGCTTCGGCAAGGTCTTCGAGATCGGCCCGGCCTTCCGTGCCGACCCCTCGTTCACGAGCCGCCACTCCACCGAGTTCACCAGCATCGACGCCGAGATCAGCTGGATCGACAGCCACGAAGACGTCATGCAGCTGCACGAAGACCTGATGGTCGCCGGGTTCACCGCGGTGAAAGAGAAGCACGGCGACGAGATCAAGGCGCTGTTCGACGTCGAGATCACCGTTCCGACCCAGCCGTTCCCGCGCATCCCGCTGGCCGAGGCCAAAGAGATCGTCAAGTCGCGCGGCTACGAAGTGCCGCGCGAAGACGATGACATGGACCCGGAAGGCGAACGCCAGATCGCGGCCTACGTCAAGGAGACCTTCGACCACGAGTTCGTCTTCTTGACCGACTACGCCTCGAGCATCCGCCCGTTCTACCACATGCGTCACGAGGGTGACGCGAGCCTCACCAACAGCTACGACCTGATCTTCAACGGCGTCGAGATCTCGACCGGCGCCCAGCGCGAGCACCGCATCGACGTGCTGACCGAGCAGGCCCTCGACAAGGGCATGGAGCCGGACGAACTCGAGTTCTACCTCGACTTCTTCCGTTACGGCGTGCCCTCGCACGGTGGATTCGGCATGGGCCTGGCCCGCGTGCTGATGCTGATGCTGCACCAGACGTCGATCCGCGAGGTCACCTACCTCTTCCGCGGCCCGACCCGCCTGCTGCCGTAAGGTCTCACACCTCGCACTACACAAACCGCCCGCTCCGTCACTGACGGGGCGGGCGGTTCTGCGTTGGTCGAGGAGCGCGCGAGCTTGCGAGCACGCGTCTCGAGCTACTGAGCTTGTCGAAGTGACCTCGTGAGCCAATTCTCAGACTCAACCCAGGTTCAGAGGTCGGCTCGCGGGATTTCGAGACGCGGCCGACTCCGTCGGGCGCTCCTCAATCACCGGGACCTGCTAGAGCGCGAAGTCCACGCAGGAACGCTGCGCCACCACCGAGCGGATGTACCCCGCCGCGGTCACATGCTCGGGGTGCACCTGGTAGCGGTCGATCGACTCCACGTCGTCGAAGTCGGCAACCAAGACGACGTCCCAGTTGCCGCCACCGACGACATCCGCGCCGACCCGGAGCGACTGAAGCCCCTCGATCCGACCGACGAGCGCCTCGAGGCTCTCGGCGATGCGAGCGGACTGCTCAACCTTCTCGGCAGGGTCGGTGCTGGCGAGCTGCCAGGAAACAACGTGGCGGATGGTCATCGAACCTCCAAAAGTGCCGCACGCAACCGCAGGGGGTCGATGCGCCAGTAGTTGTGGACCTTGCCGTTGATCAGCAAGACCGGGATGTCTTCAACGTACTGCTCCATCAGCGCCGCGTCGTCGAGAATCGAGAGTTCGTCGAGTTGCACGTCAGGAGCGTTCGGGGTGTCAGCCAATTTCGCGACCACGCTCGTGATCACGTCACGCGCGTCGTCGCAGAGGTGGCAGCCGGGCTTGCCGATCAGGGTGAGATTCGCGGTAGGCATCCTTCAAGCCTAGGTGCGTCGCCGCTGAGCGCCCAATAGAATCGTTCGCACATGCCCGCTCCAGCCTCCTCCCCCGCCATCGCGTTCTTCGACGTCGATAACACGCTGATGCGTGGCGCCAGCCTGTACTACGTGGGAATCGGCGCCTGGCGATGGCGCTTCATCACCGTGCGCGACATCCTGTCGTTCGGCTGGAAGCAGGCCAGGTTCATGGCGGTCGGCGAGAACCGGGCGCACCTCGACAGCGTGCGCGAACGAGCTCTCGAGGTCGTCGTCGGGCATCGTCGTGATGAGCTGATCCGGCTCAGCCAAGAGATTTTCGACACGCGCCTGGTGCAGCGCCTCTGGCCGGAGACCGTTGCCGTTGCCCACGAACACCTGGCCGCTGGACGCGAGGTCTGGCTGATCTCTGCGACGGCTCAGGAAGTGGCCGACGTCATCGCGGCTCGGCTCGGTTTCACCGGAGCGCTCGGCACCGTGCTCGAATCGGTGGAGGGCGTCTTCACCGGCTCATTCTCCGGCCCGGTGATGCACGGCGAGCGCAAGGCGGAGGCGGCGAAGGAGCAGGCGGCACGCAGTGGCGCCGATCTGGCCGATTGCTGGGCCTACTCCGATTCGCACAATGATATTCCGTTGCTGAACCTGGTCGGCCATCCGGTGGTTGTGAATCCGGATGCGACGCTCGGCCGGTATGCCGAGGCACGCGGCTGGCCGGCAATGCGTCTGAAGCCGGCGAGCATCAAGGCTGCGGCCCGCGCGGCCCGCACCGTTCCGTCGCCGACCCCGTCGCCGGCTGCTTCGCCGACATCTTCCCCGGTTTCTTCACCGGTTTCACCCGGAGAAAGCAAAAAGCGCTAGACCCAAGGGCCTAGCGCTCACGCCAGAAGACGGTCGAGACCGATCTACTTCTTGTTGCGACGCTGGTGACGAGTCTTCCGAAGCAGCTTGCGGTGCTTCTTCTTCGCCATGCGCTTGCGTCGCTTCTTAATTACAGAACCCACAAGACCTCACAAGATTTGGTTGAATCGCTAAACTCACGACTGGCACGAAAACCCCATTCTAACCGAAGAATGAGGTGCCTCCTACGCACTCTCCCCGATGGGCCGCTCGATAACCGCTGTGACGGCCGACTCCGGCACCCGAAATGACCGGCCGAACCTGATCGCCGGCAGCTCGCCTGAGTGAACCATCCGGTAGACGGTCATCTTCGAAACCCGCATCATCTCAGCGACTTCGGCCACAGTGAGGAAGCGCACATCGTGCAGGTCACTTTCCATCACTGAGTGCCCCTCGGGTAGTTGGACAACACAGCTCGACCGCTCTGGCCGGGTGTTAGTTCGCTACTCTAAACGCAACTCCGCAGGTCGTCTAGTCGTTCTTGCGCCACTTCTTTGAAGTTGCATCCTTGACGACATGCGTCGTGTCGGCGAATGCCTTGCCGATCGCGGCGGCGAAGGCACGCTGCTCGTCTTTCAGGCCCGCTTCGCTCTCATCGGTGACCAGGTCGGCGTTCTGATCGAAATCAACGCTGAGGAACGGGATCAACCAGTCCTCAATCACTTCAAGCGGGGAGTAGTCGAGGTGGTAGTACCGGTGCTGGCCCTCTTCACGCACGGCGACCAGTCCGGCTTCGCGCAACACTTTGAGGTGCTTCGACACCGTGGGCTGGCTGAGGCCGAGCGCGCCGACGATGTCAGACACGCTGAGCTCCCCTGCATCAGTTGACTGGTTGTAGCGTTCGAGGAGAATACGCAGGATGTCCCGCCGGGTCGAGTCCGCTACCACGTCAAAGATGTCTGCCATTGCACCAGGCTACTCATTCCCGAACGGTAGTACCATGACAAGTCGTCGACGATCGCAGGGAAAACGAGGGTTTCAGTGCAGAGGAAAGCCTCTGGGGCGCTCGCCCCGGTGCACCAGACTCCCTGGTACCTGCGCATCCGCGACATCATCGACGGGCTGGTCAGATCGTCGCCGTCACGGTTTGCGATCCTGGTGTTCGCGTCGTTGATCCTTCTCTTCACCCTGCTGTTCTCCCTGCCGATCGCCTCGGCCACCGGCACGATGACCGCCCTGCACGACGCGGTCTTCACCGCCGTGTCGGTCATTTGCGTCACCGGCCTGTCGACCGTCGACATGGCGACGCATTGGTCGCCATTTGGAAACGCCCTCGTCTACATCGGCGTGAACATCGGTGGCGTCGGCGTGCTCACCCTGGCCTCGATCATGGGCATGGTGATCTCCCGCCGGCTAGGCCTCCGCGCCAAGCTGCTGGCGGCGAGTGACACGAACCCCTCGCGCATCCACGTCGGCCCGGTCAACGAGGGCCAGGCGGTGCGCCTCGGCGAGGTCGGCAACCTGCTGCTCACCGTCGCCATCAGCGCCCTCGTCATCGAGGGCGTCATCGCGGCATTGCTCTTTCCACGGATGCTGATCGACGGCGTCGCCTTCGGTGAGGCGCTCTGGCAGAGCCTCTATTACTCAGCGATGGCGTTCACGAACACCGGTTTCAGCCCGAACCCGGCTGGCTTGGCCCCGTTCGCCAACGACTACTGGTTTCTCGGCGCCCTCATGCTCGGGGTGTTTCTCGGCAGCCTCGGATTCCCGGTGATCTACGCGTTCGCCCGCGGCTGGCGCAAACCTCGCCGCTGGTCGGTGCACGTGAAGATGACCCTGATGACCACGATCATCCTGATGTTCGCCGGGATGCTGCTTTACATCATTCTCGAATTCGATAACCCCGAGACGTTCGGCGGGCTCGGCGCCGGCGACACGATGTTCCAATCGCTGTTCATGTCGGTGATGACACGCTCGGGCGGTTTCGCGACGATCGACATCAACGAATTGCATGGCTCGAGTCTGCTTGTCAGCGGCATGCTCATGTTCATCGGCGGCGGTTCGGCTTCCACCGCCGGCGGCATCAAGGTCACCACTCTGGCCGTGCTCTTCCTCGCCGCATTTGCGGAGGCCAGAGGACGCGAGAGCATGGAGGCGTTCGGACGTCGCATCCCGCGCGACATGCTGCGCCTGGCCGTGGCGGTCGTGCTCTGGGGAGCGACGACCGTCGCGGTCTCCAGCATCCTCATCCTGCAGATCACGAAGGCACCGCTCGACATGGTGCTCTTCGATGTGATCTCGGCGTTCGCCACCTGCGGCCTGTCGACCGGCCTCACCCAGGAGCTACCGCCGGAGGGCGTCTACGTGCTCGCTGCCACCATGTTCATGGGGCGGGTTGGTACAGTGACACTCGCCGCAGCGCTGGCCGCCAACCAGAGCAGGCAACTTTTCAAACGCCCCGAAGAAAGGCCAATCGTTGGTTGATCGGATCAAGCACGACGCACCTGTACTTGTGATCGGCCTCGGCCGATTCGGTGCGGCAACGGCGGGCAAACTCGACCGGCTCGGGCGCGAGGTGCTGGTCGTCGACTCCAGCGAAGCGCTCGTGCAGAAGTGGTCGGAGCGCGTCACACACGCGGTGCAGGCCGATGCCAAGTCGATCGACGCGCTGCGTCAGATCGGCGCCCAAGACTTTCAGATCGCCGTTTGCGCCGTCGGGTCCTCGGTCGAAGCCAGCGTGCTGATTGTGGCGAACCTGGTCGACCTCAAGGTTCCCCAGATCTGGGCCAAAGCCATCTCGCAGTCGCACGGCAAGATTCTCGAGCGCATCGGCGCCAACCACGTGATCTATCCGGAGGCTGAGGCCGGCGAACGCGTCGCCCACCTGGTGTCGGGGCGGATGCTGGACTTCATCGAGTTCGACGATGACTTCGCGCTCGTCAAGATGTACCCGCCGAAGGTGATCCGCGGCCTCCCGCTCGCCGAATCGGGCGTGCGCACCAAACACCGGATCACGGTCGTCGGTGTCAAGAGCCCCGGCAAGCCGTTCACGTATGCCACGGCCGAGACGGTCGTCTCGAACCACGACCTGATCATTGTGTCGGGCACCGAGGGCGACATCGAGAAGTTCGCGGCGCTCGGCCCGTAGTTTTCACCTCACCGATCCCACCGGTCTTCAACCGGTCGGCAACGGCGCTTCAGGGCCGACCAGGAGGTAGACGGCGAACGTCGCTCCACCGCGGTCGAAGTTCAACTCCCAGCATCCGGCTGCGTTCAGAATGATCCCGGTCCCCCACTCGTCTCCCGGCCGGTCGTAGGTGCTGTCCTCATGGTCGTCCGGACCCCAGGCGAGCTGCCCGCTCGAACCGTCCGGCTTCTTCACTGTCACCGCGAGATCGCCGCTTCCGGTGATCCGCCAGACGAATTTCGAGGTGGTGTTGCTCGCGGCCAGTGGAAACGGCGCCATGATGAGGCCGTAGATGCTGTTGGCGTCCGGCGCGGTTCCTTGCACCTCGGTCAAGCCCGAAACGGGTTCGATCGCCGTGGGCGAGGCGGGCGCACACCCGGCAGCACCCGGCGGGCCGAGCACCGGCGCCGGAGCCGGGGTGCCCACTGAAGCGGATGCCGGCGACGACGGCGTGGGTGACGGGGTCACCGGCGACGGCCCGGGGGCACCGGTCCCGCAGCCGACCAGCAGCAGGGAAGCAGCGATCCCCACGATCGCTGCTACTGACACCGCCCGGCCGCGCATCGTTACACCGCCGGGGCTGCCAACTCGCGAGCGCGGGCGAGCGCGGCATCCGTTGCCGTGTCGAAGAGGCCCTTGAGGTCGACCTTCTCGAGCTCCCAGACGGCACGCTCGGTGGTGCCGTTGGGGCTGGTGACCTGTTTGCGAAGTGCAGCGGGGCCGAGGTCAGATGAGGCGAGCAGCAGGCTCGCGCCGAGGAAGGTGCCCTCCACCAGCAGCGCGGCTTCGTCGGGGGTGAATCCCTTGTCGATTGCCGTCTGAGTGAACTGCTCGATCAGGTAGAAGACGTAGGCGGGCCCCGAGCCCGAGATGGTGCTCAGCGCGTCGAGTTTGCCTTCCGGAACGACGAGCGTCGTGCCGACCGTCTCGAACAGCGCGGTGGCGAGATCGAGGTCGGCCTCGCTCGAGCGGGTGCCGGCGCTGATTCCGGTGACGGCTTTGCCGACGATGGCCGGGGTGTTCGGCATCGAACGAATCACCGCAACCGAATCGGGCAACAGCGCCTCAAATGTGGCGATCGTGACCCCGGCGGCGACGCTGATGACGAGTGTTCCCGGTTCGAGGGCGTCGGCGATCTCGCGGAGCAAGTCGGGAACCATCGCCGGCTTGACCGCGACCACGACGACACGCGCACCGGCGACGGCGGCACGGTTGGCGTTCGGATCGACCTCGGTCGCCGCAGCGCTCACCCCGGTGACACCGTCGAAGTCTGCGGCTTTGGCGCTCGAACGATTGGTGACGCGGATGCCGCCCTCGACGCTGACACTCGGCGCCAGCAGGCCGGCCAGAATGGCCCGTGCCATCGATCCGCCGCCGAGAAATGCAATCGTGGGCAGCGTGACGGCGGCAGTTGGTGTCATGCATCAAGTCTACGTATGGCCGCAAGTGCCGAACCAGGTCGAGCGGATGGCTGGTGCGTTGTCGCCGACCTGGCGCGCTGCATCCGTCTGCAAGAACCGCAAGCGGCACCGCATGCCGCACATTTTGTGCGGCATTTCGTGACAGATGCGCAAACCAGACGGTTTCTACGACCAGCCCCGTCACGCGCGGCGAGCGGCCGGGTCGGCAATCTAGGATTGCTGCATGAGCGCATCCGGTGGAACAAAGGCAATCCTGGCCGCATTCGGGGCAAACCTCGGAATTGCAGTCACGAAGTTCATTGCTGCGGCGATTTCGGGTTCGTCTTCGATGCTCGCGGAAGGCGTGCACTCCACCGCTGACGCCGGCAACCAGTTGCTGCTGCTGCTCGGCGGACGCAAGGCCAGGAAGGCTGCCGACACCGAGCATCCGTTCGGCTACGGCCGTGAGCGCTACGTTTACGCGTTCGTCGTGTCGATCATTCTCTTCTCCGTCGGTGGCGTTTTCTCGCTCTACGAAGGCATCGACAAGCTGCAGCACCCGCACGAGCTCACCGATGCCTGGCTGCCGATTCTGGTGCTGCTGATTGCGATCGGTCTGGAATCGTTCTCGCTGCGCACGGCAGTGAAAGAGTCAAACCATTTGCGTGGCGGCCAGTCCTGGGTGAAGTTCGTGCGCCACGCGAAGGCGCCGGAGCTCCCGGTCGTGCTGCTCGAGGATGTCGCGGCATTGATCGGTCTGGTCTTCGCCCTGTTCGGCGTCGGCCTGACGGTGATCACCGGCGACCCCATGTGGGACGCCATCGGCACCATCCTGATCGGTCTGTTGCTCGTGCTCGTCGCCGTCGTGCTCGGCATCGAGACGAAGAGTCTGCTCGTCGGCGAAGGCGCCACAGCGGCGGATGTCGCGGCGATCGAAGCGGCCATCATGGACGGCCCGGAGACCAAGCGCATCATCCACCTGAAGACGCTTTACCTCGGCCCCGACGAGATCATGGTCGGCGCCAAGCTCGCGTTCGACTCCTCCAGCCGGTTCGCCGACGTCGCATCCGGAATCAACCAGGTGGAGAGCCGCATCCGCAAGGCAGTGCCGCTGGCCCGGGTGATCTACATCGAGCCCGACATCTATGTCGACCCCACACTGGCTGCGCCGCCGACCGACGCGATTGTGATCAAGGGGCTCGAGTAGCGGGCTCCGGCTGGGGTCCGGCGTTTCGTTTGGGCGGCGCCGGTGTTCAGCGAATGGCGCGACGGGCCGGGTCTTCGAAGAAGTCTCTGAGCAGTGCCCCGCACTCGTCTTCATCGACTCCGGCGTAGACCTCGACCCGGTGGTTCAACCGTCGGTCGCGCAGCACGTCGTAGACAGAGCCTGAGGCGCCGGCCTTGTCATCCCAGGCGCCGAAGACGACCACAGGTAGTCGCGCGGCGAGAATCGCGCCGGCACACATCACGCACGGTTCCAGGGTGACGACGAGGGTGCAATCGGTGAGGTGCCAGTCCTGGGTGGCCGCAGCGGCCTCGCGGATCGCCACGATCTCCGCATGCGCGGTCGGATCCTGATTCAGTTCGCGTTCGTTGCGGCCGCGTCCGATCACCGTGCCGGCAGCATCCAGGATGACGGCCCCGACCGGCACATCGTCGGTGACGAGGGCGGCGCGGGCCTCATTCAGCGCCAGGCGCATCCACTCGCGGTGCCGACCGCCTCGCGGATTGTCCATGTTCCTCACGCCACGACCCTCCCAGCTCGTAGTATTGAGCCTATGCGAGTTCACGTAGCCGACCACCCGCTCATCACACACAAGCTCACGGTGCTCCGCGACAAGAACACGTCGTCGCCGATGTTTCGCGCACTCGTTGAGGAGCTGATGACGCTTCTCGCCTATGAGGGCACTCGCGGCGTGCGTGTCGAAGAGGTCACCGTTGAAACCCCCGTCGCCGTCGCGCACGGGGTGAAGATCAGCGACCCGAAGCCGCTGATCGTGCCGATCCTGCGCGCCGGACTCGGCATGCTCGAGGGAATGGTCAAGCTCCTCCCGTCGGCCGAAGTCGGTTTTCTCGGCATGGCCCGCAATGAAGAGACGCTTGAGCCCACCACATACGCCGAGCGCCTGCCCGACGACCTGTCCGACCGTCAGTGCTTCGTACTCGACCCGATGCTGGCCACCGGCGGCTCGTTGATCGCTGCGATCGAGTTTCTCTTCGACCGCGGCGCAGTGGATGTCACTGCCATCTGTATCCTCGCCGCTCCCGAAGGTCTCGCCGCAGTTGAAAAGGCTCTCGCGGGGCGCGAGGTCAACATCGTGCTCGGTGCCGTTGACGACCACCTGAACGAGCACGGCTACATCATCCCCGGTCTCGGCGACGCCGGCGACCGTCTCTACGGCCTGGTCTAGTAGCTTCACGCGCGTATCGCGTGCGCGCGCTGTTTCTCGCGCGCGCTCGTTTCTCGCGCGTGCCGTTTCGCGCGGGTGCGCTCAAAACGTCGCGTGCCTGCGCCTCAAGGCGACGGCTTGAGCGCACGCGTGAAGTCCACCCGTGCGCATCCGCTCTCGTAATCTCGCGGGTGCGCTCAAAACGTCGTGTGCCGGCGCCTTGAGGCGACAGTTTGAGCGCACGCGTGAGAAGGACACTCGCGAGTGCGTGTATCGGGCGGATGCATTGAGCGGGTGCGTCGGGCGTATGTGTGGGCGTCAGAACCGGGCGTCGCCGTGGGACATCCGTCGGGCGCTGGCCTGCCGCGCTCCGCGGGCACTCCGGCCGCGAAGAAGATTCGACCCACGACACGCTTGTCGCGCAATAATTCACAAAACTTTGATGAATTAGATATTCGTCACAGATTCTTTGATCAAATCGCGATTGTCGCTTGATCCTCCGTTTCTCCGACACTCCCGCGAACCTGATTCGCGTCACACAGCGTCATTCGCTGTCATTGAATTGACACATCTCGTCATAGTGGGATTTACTCGCTCCTATGACGACGAACGCACGCCCCCTGACCTCCTTCGAGGCCCCCAGGGATGCCGGGATGATGATGCCCGGCATCAGCGCCGTCATGTGTTGTCGAATGTGCCGCTAGCAGCGCACCATTCGCCGAGTCTCCCACCGCCTCTTGCGGCAGGTTGAGACTCCCCGACTGAGACAACTCAGCCGCACACAGGCCCTTCGGGCCGCCGCTTGCCGAACCCAATCGAGGCGCTTCTGACGCCGGGTTCACCTCCTCATCACGCTAAAGGACTCCGCCCATGTCACTCGCACACATCGACACCGCCCGCTCCGCTCACTTCTCGCGCCCGGGACTTTCTCTCGCTCCGGCGCCTGTCGCCGCCCCGGCCCCCGTCGCAGCGGCACCGCGCATCCGCGCCGTTCCCGAAGGAACCGAAGCTCGCGGCTTCGTGCTCTATGTCGGCATCGACGAGGCCAAGGCCGCCGCAGCAGGGACGAGCCTGCACCGCATCGTAGAAGCCCTCAAGCTGCTCGCCTCCGACATCGCCCCGTCGGCCGAAACCTACGCCGCAGTAGCCCTGGCCCCCGAGGGCGCCGGCGGCCGTGACGTCGACGTCGTGCGCCTCGCCCTGCAGGACCCGGCCGCCCTCGCCAAGCGCCGCACCGAGCCGGAAGACCCCGACCGCGCGCCGGGCGGAGTGGTCATCGACATCTCTCGCAAGCGCGTCATCCTCGACCACGAGACCGCTGCCCTCACCTACAAGGAGTTCGAGTTGCTGCAGTACCTCGTACTGCGCGAGGGCCGCACCATCGAGCGCACCGAGCTCATCGCGTCGCTCTGGGATGCCACCAGCGAAGAAGAGGCACCGAACGAACGCACGATCGACGTGCACGTTCGCCGCCTGCGCTCCAAGCTCGGCCGCTACGAGGACATCGTGCGCACCGTTCGTGGAGTCGGCTACCGCTTCGACCGTCACGCTGACGTGTCGATTCGCCAGGCATCCACCCCGAGCCCCGACTTCTTCTAGGCCGGCCTCGCTTCTTGGCAGTGCCGAGCTTGAGCACTGCGGTCGAGTTGCCCTGATACGCCAGGCAAAGGCGACCGCACGTGGCAAACTCGGCGGACAGTCGGCGGATGCGCCGCGCATAGTCGGCGACGGACGACACGGCGACTGCGATCAGGATCCAGCACGCCCGGCCCAACCGGCCGGCTCAAGTGGCCGGTTAACGTGATTGAGGGCCGGTCGTAGAGGCTAACGACCGACCCTCTTCCCTTTGCACCAAGAGTGTCCTGCAATCACATTTACGTCTCCCGCCACAGCAAACGGTTGACGCTCTATGAATATATAACGAACCGATAACGGAAGCTAGTTATCTGATCGTTATTTTTCAGAAAAGATTCTGCGGCGGATTCTGCGAGGTGGTCGCCCCAGTCCGACGAGTCTCCTAGTCTGGTGGGATGAAGGAGCACGAGTGACGAGGCAGGCGGTCGCGGTAGCCGCCTGGGAGTCGCTTTTTCGCGCGCAGGTTTCGGTGATGAGAACCTTGGCGGCCGAGTTTCCGTCGAAGGAGATCTCGCTCAACGAGTACGACGTGCTCTTCACCGTGTCTCGCGAACCCGGCCGGCGCATCCGTCTGCGCGACCTCAACCGCCACGTGCTGCTCACCCAGCCGAGCGTGAGCCGCATGGTCGACCGTCTCGTCTCACGCGGCTTTCTCACAAAAGACACGGACCCCACCGATGGTCGCGGCACGATTGTCGAGTTGACGCCCGTCGGTTTCGAGCTTTTTCGTCGCGTGGCCCTGTTGCACATGGACTCGATCACCAAGCGTGTCGGCGACGTTCTGAACGAAGAGGAACTCGCACAGCTGACGGCTCTCTGCGACCGTCTGCGCGGCGACAACTAACCCACCCGACAGCTCACCCACCAACGCCGTCGAAAGCAGCGACCACGGCGACGGCAGCACCCAGCCCGAAGCTCCCCCTCGCAGCAGCCGACCGAGGTCTACGCCGCAGGAATGTCAGCAGCCGCCCATCCGCTGCCGCGGGGGTCAGCGGGGGTCGCATCCTGCAGGCGCGACTTGGCCGTCACGACGATGCGCATCGAACGCAGAACCGTCAGCGGGCCGGGAAAACGGTCGAGGTGGTGAAGTGACGCTCTCGCGACAGTGCGACGCAGCCCTTTCGGCGCCTCAACGATCCCGAGCAGCGCCCGGGTCACCCGGTCGGCGCTGTCGACTTTGAGCCGCCAGACTGCGTAGCGCTCGGGGAGCAGCGGCACATACTCGAAGGTGCGATCCCAGGCGGACAGCAGCCCGTGCAACGCCGTGGTTCCGTGGAGTGTCCAGGCCGTCGTGACGACCTCGTCGACCTCCACCGGTGTGAAGATCCCCTTGAGCTGAACGAGAGCGGCATCCGCCCCGACCACGGCACGGGACGACCCGGGAAGCTGGCCAGACAACGCCAGCGCCATCAGGAGCACCACCAGAGTGCGGTCGAGGCTGGGTATCATCGCCTCGCCGACGGGGACCGCAACGCGGCGCTCCCACAACATGTCGAACGCCTCCTCCGGGTCAGCCCGGGAGCCGGGCATCAGGTAGTACACGTTGAGCAGGCAAGTCTTACTGGGATGCCGCAACGTCACGCTCGTGCGTGGCAAAAGGCGTGCACCAGCCGCTTCATCGACCACCCAGCCGTTGAGGGCGAGTTCCTCGACCAGGTGGGTTGTCGAAGAGGGATCGACGAGAACTGACGCGGTGGCAATCACCGTCGGCGATGCGAACCCGAAGTGCCGCATGACCGGCCCGCAGGCTGCCAAGAGACGGATCCGGCGCGCGGCGCAGAGGCCGGCCACTTCGACGTGGGTCTGAGCGCGATCGTCCCAGAGACGTTCGATCGCTTCGGGGCTCAGCTCTCTCGGCTGATCCCTCCCCCATCGCCGGCGCTTGGCGATGCGCGCCGGCGCAGCCGCCTCAGCCTCGCGAGTTGAATCGGTCTGGTGGAGTTGGGACTCCATACCGTCAGTGCCTTTCGGTGATGACCATCGCAACGCCCTCTGGCGCCCCTTGGGCTCCCGCACGTGCTGGTCCATCGATCTGCGCACACCCCGCGCACAGCATTGACAGCCCACAGTATCGGCCCTCCGCACGCACCAACAGCCCCGCAAACGGGGCAGGATGCCGGTGGCCGGCCAGTCACGGTCGCGTCGCCGCGCTCACCAACCCGTCAAAGAGCCCCGTGTCGGCGTCGGTTTCCGGATGCCACTGCACGGCCACCTCGAACCGGGCGCCGCCGGATTCCATCGCCTCGATGATCCCGTCACCCGCGTAGGCGGTGGCGACGAAACCCGGGTGGCTGCCGACCGACTGATGATGATGGCACGAAACCGCGAGCGAGGAACCAGCGAGCAGTCTCGATATCCGATGACCGGGGAGAATGCTCACCTCGATCTCGGTATACCCGCTCGGGCTGCCCGAGTGCAGATCGTGCCCGACCGTGTCGGGAACGTGCTGAATCAGCGCGCCACCGGCCCGAACCGCCATCAGCTGCATCCCGCGACAGATGCCGAGAAGGGGCAGCTTCCGTTCGGCGGCGGCATCGAGCAGCCACATTTCCGAGGCGTCGCGGTCGTCGTACCAGGCGGTCACGCTCGCATCCGCTGGTTGCCCATAGAGCGCCGGGTTGAGATCGGCGCCCCCCGCGATGATCAACCCGTCGAGCCGGGCGATCACCGCACGCGCGGCATCCGCCGACTCCAGCGGCGGAATCAGCACGGGCACGCCACCGGCCGCGGCGACCGACTGCGCGTACGACGCCGGCAGCAGGTCGGCACTCACCCGTTGCCACATGCTCCAATCGGCGGGCTGCCGGTAGGTGCTGATCCCGATCAGCGGCCGGTTCGATGATGAGCGCGCAGCGAGCGGATGCTCAGTCAAAGTCGGAATCCAGCGGAGTCACGTAGGCGTTCGAGAGACCTCCGTCGACCAAGAAATCGGTCGCGGTGATGAAGCTCGATTCGTCGCTGGCGAGGAAAGCGACCGCGTTGGCGATCTCCTCCGGCTCGGCGAACCGGCCCATCGGCACGTGGACCAGGCGGCGGGCGGCCCGATCCGGGTCGCTCGCGAACAGCTCCTGCAGCAGCGGGGTGTTGACCGGGCCGGGGCAGAGCGAGTTCACCCGGATGCCCTTGCGCGCGAACTGCACGCCGAGCTCGCGGGTCATCGCCAGCACGCCGCCCTTCGAGGCGGTGTAGGAGATCTGCGACGTCGCGGCCCCCATAATCGCCACGAACGAGGCCGTGTTGATGATCGAGCCCTTGCCCTGCTCGAGCATGTACGGCAGCGCCGCCTTGCAGCAGAGGTAGACGCTCGTCAGGTTGACCTCCTGCACTTTGCGCCAGGCGTCGATGCCGGTCTTCAAAATGGAGTCGTCGTCGGGCGGTGAGATCCCGGCGTTGTTGAACGCAATGTCGACGCTGCCGTACGTGGCCTTGGCGTGGGCGAAGAGCGCCTCGACCTCCGCCTCGTCGGTGACGTTGGTCTTGATGAAGGAGCCGCCGAGCTCGGCCGCGATGCGCGGACCGTTCACCTCATCGAGGTCACCGATGACGACCTTCGCGCCCTCAGCCACAAACTTGCGCGCGGTGGCCAACCCGATTCCGGAGCAGCCTCCGGTGATGACGCCGACTTTTCCTTCGAGTTTTCCGCTCATGGGTGGTGTGTCCGTTCTCTTCTGATCCGTGCGCTGACGGTGCTGCAATGAATTGGTAAGTGGATGTTTAGGGTTCAGTGGAGATGAACACGTTCTTCACCTCCGAGAACGAGTCGGGAGCATCGGGGCCGAGCTCCCGGCCGAGGCCGGACTGCTTGAAGCCGCCAAACGGCGTCCAGTAGCGCACCGACGAGTGCGAGTTGATCGACAGGTTTCCGCTGTCGACCCCGCGGGCCACGCGGAGCGCCCGGCCCACGTCGGCGGTGAAAATCGAGCCGGACAGGCCGTATTCGGTGTCGTTGGCCTTGGCAATCGCATCCGCCTCATCGCGAAACGGCATCACCGCGACGACCGGGCCGAAGAGCTCCTCGCGCCAGACCGGGTCGGCGGCGCTGCGCGGCAGCACGACCGTCGGCGGCAGCCAGAAGCCCTCGCTTCCGGTCACGGTTTCGCCTGTATAGGCCACGTCGGCCGCGTCGATGTACGCCGAGACCGCATCCCGCTGCCGGGCCGACACCATCGGCCCCATCTGTGCGGTCTCCAGCGACGGGTCGCTCACCGAGAAGCGTTTCACCGCCGGTTCGAGCAGGGCGAGAAACTTCTCGTAGACGCTCTCCTGCACCAGGATGCGGGAGCGCGCGCAGCAGTCCTGGCCCGCGTTATCGAAGGCGCCGCCCGGTGCCGCGGCTGCGGCCTTCTCCAAGTCGGCGTCGGCGAAGATGATGTTCGCGCTCTTGCCGCCGAGTTCGAGGGTGAGCCGCTTGACCTGGTCGGCGCAGCCGCGCATGATGCCCTTGCCCACCTCGGTGGAGCCGGTGAAGGCCACCTTGCGCACGAGCGGATGCGTGACGAACCGCGCGCCGACGACCGACCCCTTGCCGGGAATCACGGTGAACACGCCCTCAGGCAGCCCGGCTTCGAGTGCGAGTTCGGCCAGCCGCAGCGCGGTCAGCGGGGTGATCTCGGCGGGCTTCAGCACGACCGTGTTGCCCGCGGCGAGCGCCGGCGCGAACCCCCAGCCGGCGATCGGCATCGGAAAGTTCCACGGCACGATGATGCCGACGACGCCGAGCGGTTCGTGGAATGTCACGTCGAGGCCGCCGTATACCGGAATCTGCCGGCCGAAGTGGCGCTCGGGCGCGGCCGAGTAGTAGTTGAGCACGTCGCGCACGTTTCCGGCTTCCCACCGGGCGTTGCCGATCGTGTGCCCGGAGTTCGCCACTTCGAGCCAGGCAAGCTCCTCGATGTGGGCTTCAACGACGTTCGCGAATGAACGCAGCAACCGGGCACGTTCCCCCGGTGCCACGGCCCGCCAGCCGGTGAAGGCGCGATGCGCACGCTCGATGGCGGCATCTGTCTCACGTAGATCGGCTTGATGCACCGAGGTGAGTACCCGGGCCGTGGCCGGGTTGATCACGTCGAAGGTGCCTCCGGCCGAGAAGGCCGAAGAAGGAAAAGTCAGGTCGAGCGCAGCCATGAGAGTTAGAGCCTTTCGAACCCGCGGCGGAGTTCCCAGTCGGTGATGGCGGAATCGAATGCAGCGATCTCGACATCCGCGTAATTGACGTAGTGCTTGACGACATCCGCGCCGAACACCTCCTTGGCGATCGCCGAGTTCGCGAAGAGGTCGCGTGCTTCGTGCATCGTTGTCGGCACGGTCGGGGCACCGGAGGTGTAGCCGCTGCCCGTGGTGACGGGTTCGAGCTCGAGCTCGTGTTCAATGCCGTAGAGACCGCCGGCGAGCATGGCCGTGAGCGCCAGGTACGGGTTGACGTCGCCGCCCGGCAGCCGGTTCTCCATCCGGGCGCTCTGGCCGTGCCCGACCAGGCGTACAGAGCAGGTGCGGTTGTCGAGCCCCCAGGCGACGGCGGTCGGTGCGAACGACCCCTTCACGAACCGTTTGTACGAGTTGATGTTGGGCGCATAGAAGAGGGTGAACTCGCGCATGGTGTGCAGCACGCCGGCGATGAAGTGGTCGTAGAGCGCGGTGCGCTCCCCCTTTTCCTCATCCCAGAAGACCAGTTCGCCATCCAGACCGCGCAGCGACATGTGAACGTGGCAGGAGCTTCCGTCGCGCGCATTCGGCTTGGCCATGAACGTCATCGACTTGCCCTGCAGGTGGGCGATGTCTTTGGCCGCCGTCTTGTAGACAGCGTGGTTGTCGGCGGTGGTGATCACCTCGTCGTACTTGAAAGCGATCTCGTGCTGGCCGAAGTTGCATTCCCCCTTGGCCGACTCCACGGTCATCCCGGCCTCGTACATCGTGTTGCGGATGGTGCGGAGCAACGGTTCGACCCGGCTGGAGCCGAGGATCGAGTAGTCGACGTTGTACTGGTTCGCGGGGGTGAGTTCGAAGTAGCGCTTGTTCCAGGCATCCTCGAACGTGTTCTCGTAGATCATGAACTCGAGTTCGGTGCCCGACAAGGCCTTCCAGCCGTGCGAGGCCGCCTTCTCGACCTGCTTCCGCAACATGGTGCGCGGCGACATCGGCACCGGGCTGCCGTCGATCAGGCTGAGGTCGCACTGGATCATCACGGTTCCTGCACGGTGCGGCAGGCGACGGATGGTGTCGAAGTCCATCACGAAGAGCATGTCGCCATAGCCCTTCTCCCACGACGTGCTGTCGTAGCCATCGACGGTGTTCATCTCCACATCGACGGCAAGCAGATAGTTGCAGCCCTCCGTGCCGTGTTCCAGAGTCGATTCCAGAAAGAATGCCGCGTGCAGGAATTTGCCCTGCAATCGCCCCTGCATATCGGTGAAGGCCAGCACCACAGTGTCGATTTCGCCGCTGCCGATCACGCTTTTCAACGTCTCAACAGTGAGCATGCGGTCATTGCGGGGGTGAGAGTTCTTCGTCATTGCTTCCAACCGCTCATTTCAGTAGTCCCTTCAGAAGTGCGGCAGTTCCGTCACAGTGTTCCTCCATGACGAAACGTGCGATGTCGGCATCCCCGTCGAGAATGGCGCGCACGATCTTTCGGTGTTGGTGATTCGAATTTGTGATGTTCTTCTGCAAGAACGGGATCTCGCCGAGAAATTGATGCACTTTGGCCTGGATGTGGCTGCTTGATTTGGTGAGTTCGCGCGAACCGCAGACCGCGGCGATCGCCAGGTGCAGACGCGCATCCGCCTGCCGGTAGTCGGCCGGAGTCGGTGCTCCCTCCACCGCCTGAAGGCTGTCGGCCAGCAGCTTTCGGTCGGTCGCGGTCAGGGCGGTGGATGCGGCGCTGAAGCAGGCGCCCGGTTCGATCACCCGGCGAAAGATCAGGATGTCGTCGATCTCTTCTTGCCGGTCGCTGTTCGGAGTTTGATCGGGAAGCCGGGCGTTTTCAACCAGCCCGACGATCGTGCCGCCGGTTCGGCCTCGCGTGGTGGAGACCAAACCGGCGGCGCGCAGGGCGCTGATCGCCTCCCGCAGCGTCGCCCTCGACACGTCGAGCTTCTCCGCCAGGATTCGCTCAGGGGGCAGCTTCGAGCCTGACTCGAAGATGCCGAGCTGAATCGCCGATCCGAGCTGTTCGACACACGACTCGAAAGCCATGTGCCCACGCACGGGACGGAGGATTGCATCGATCAGTGGCGAGGTGGCGCCGGGGAGGTCCATGCGACTACTCGAGCAGCTTGTCGGCGTCGATGGTGAGGTGTTCGGCCTCATCCTGAGTCATGAAGTGCTTCTTGCCCTTCGCGAACCAGAGGATGGTTGCGAAGATCACCACGACCGCGACGGCGATCGGCGCGTAGTTGAAGGTGTCGATGTTGATCGGGAACACCGGCGGCAGCACGAACAGGATGCAAATGAAGACCACCCAGACCACGGCGACCCAGCCGATGAACGGGCTCCACTTGCCCAGGTGCCACGGGCCGGGCGTGAATTCCTTGTTCCGACGACGCAGGAAGACCGGTGTCACATAGGCGATGTACAGACCGATCACCGCGACACTGGTCACGGCCAGGTAGGCCGTGGTGTTGAACAGCGCGGGAACAACGAGCACGATCGCGGCGGCGACACAGAGCCAGATCGAGTTGGTCGGGGTTTTGGTGCGCGGGTTGACCTTGGCCCAGATCTTCGAGCCGGGGATGGCGTTGTCGCGGGAGAACGCGTAGCTCATCCGCGAGTTGGCCGTGACGGATGCCATGCCACAGAAGAACTGCGCCCCACAGACGATGAACAGCAAGAACTTCGCCATCGTCGGGTTGTTCAGCGCGTCGAGGAAGATCTGCGCGGGCGGCAGACCGGTCTCTGAGCCGAGCAGTTTGTTCAACCCGTCAGACGAGCCATCCTGAATCGCCGCGGTGATCGAGAACAGCAGGATCCACCCACCGATGATCGAGATGAGCACGCTCATCACGATGCCCTTCGGGGCGGCGATCGCGGCGTTCTTGGTCTCTTCTGCCACGTGAGCGGATGCGTCGTAGCCGGTGTACGTGTACTGGGCCATCAAGAGACCCATCAGGAACACGTAGGGCGCGAACGACCAACCGGTCTCGTTGTGCCAGGCCGTCATCGTCCAGCTGAACGACTGGTGGCTGGTCGGCATGACCCAGAGCACACCGACGATGAAGAGCACACCGACGATGTGCCACCACGCCGAAACATTCGAGAGCAGGCCGACCAGATTCACGCCGAAGGTGTTCAGCAGACCGTGGATGACGATGAGTACGATGAACAGCCCGAAAGTGTTCGCGGCGGTCGGCTCGACCCCGAAGGTGAGCGACGCGAACGCCATCATCGTGGTGGCGGCCCCGAAGTCGATGGCCGCGGTGACGGCAACCTCACCGAGGAAGTTGAACCAGCCGACGTACCAGGCCMAGGCCCGCTTGTTGCGTTTGGCGAGGCGCCCGGCCCAGAAATACAGGCCGCCGGCGGTGGGATAGCGCGAACACACTTCGGCCATGGCCAGGGCGACGCACAGCACGAAGAGTCCGACGATCGGCCAGCCGAGGTTGATGGCGGCCGGACCGCCCGATTTCAGTGCGATCGCATACGAGGTGATGCAGCCGGCGAGGATCGAGATGATCGAGAATGAGACCGCGAAGTTGGAGAAGCCCGACATCCCGCGGTGAAGTTCTTGTTTGTAGCCAAGTTTGGCGAGTTCAGCCGCATCCGCATCTGCGAGATTTTGGGCATCCGACGCCGTTGTCGTTTTTTCACTCATTAATGTTCACTGCCTATCTGTTAGAGATGACACAGTTGACGATGTTGACTGATTGTGGCGCGGGCTCCATGATGATGTCAATGGCCTGACGTTAGACATTAGACGCCCCCAATCGGGGGATCTGCCCGACCGAGCGCCCGCAATTTTCCTGCCGACACATCGCCGCGAGCCCGGGATTTACCTGCCGAGACCCCGCCGAAACTGTGTCGAAACCCCTGTCGAACGCTGACGCCGAACCGTAAGGACCACTGCATCTTGGGCTATCTTTTTCTGGCCTTGGCCATCGTCGCCGAGGTCATTGCGACGACATTCCTCAAGTACACCGCCGGCGAAAACCCGAAGTGGTGGGCGTATGTCGTCGTGGTCGTCGGGTATGTGGCCTCGTTCACCGCGCTCTCGCAGTCGCTCAGCCGTGGCGTGCCGCTCGGCATCGCCTACGCCATCTGGTCGGCCATCGGCGTGGTCTGCATCGTGCTGGTGAGCTGGGTCTTCTTCAAGGAGTCGCTGACCTGGATGCAGATCGTCGGCCTCGTGCTCGTGATCGGCGGCGTCGGCCTTCTCGAGCTCGGCGGCAAGCACTGATCGGTGGTCGAGCCCTGATCGGTGGTCGAGCCCTAATCGGTGGTCGAGCCCTGATCGGTGGTCGAGCTTGTCGAGACCCGGCGGGCCAGTCTCGAGACCCGCTTGCGTGATTTCGACAGGCTCAATCACCGAATCGGCGGATGAGGAACGAAACTACTCGTTCTCGTCCTTGTTGACCTGCACCGAGATCACCCCGCGAATCTCGGAGAGACCCTCGACCAGGTCTTCGAGAGGACCCTTGCCGTGCATAAACCGCATCTCGGCTTCGACGCGCGGCACCTTTCCGGCCACTTCGATGCGGCGGGTCTTGGTCAGCGAGGCGCCGTAACCGAGCTCGGTCGCGCGGGCGAGAATGTCGCGGAGCACTCCCCTGCCCTCCTTATACGAGACCACGAACACCTGGTCTTTGTCGATCGACGGGATGCGTCGGCCAATGTATGGCAGCAAGAGCACGGCCATCAGATGCAGGCCGGTCGCGAAGATCGCGAGCACGGGCATCCCGGCCCCGCAGGCCATGCCGATGGCAGCCGCCATCCAGACGGTCGCTGCCGTGGTGAGGCCGTTGACGATGTTCTGGCGCACAAAAATGACCCCGGCGCCGAGAAAGCCGATTCCGGAGACGACCTGCGCCGCGATGCGCGACGGGTCGAGCACGACTTCTGGCCCGACTACTGCGCTGAATCCATAGGCGGAGACCAGAGTGAAGACCGCTGCGCCCAGCCCGACCAGCGTGTGCGTGCGGAGTCCGGCGCTCTTCAGCTTGCGCTGCCGCTCAATCCCCACCACAGCAGAGAGAACGAACGCCAAAAGCAACAGCACCATCTCGGTCAGCGTGGAGCTGTTGAAGAAATCGATTTGAAGCATGTAACCCCTTGTCGGCCAGAGAACTGCAGAGAATGGCGCCTTGACCGACCGAAACTCGACGCGATCTTCTACCCTAGGCCATACCGCATCCGTCTATACCAAACAACCGGACGTTAACCAAATCGTAACCCCCATTCCACCTCGTTGCTGCGCTAGCATGACGAGCGGTAGCCAGCAGCCGGCACCCAACTGTCCGTCACAGCACGGACGGCCTGAAGTTGGTCCACGGAGGAACAATGTTCAAGACTCGAACGGCCACCGCCTTCTTCGCGGTTGCCACAGTTGCAGCTCTCACACTCAGCGGATGCAGTACCGGCGGAACCAGCGAAAGCACCTCCAGCGGTTCGGCCGTCGACGCGGCAACCGCGACAAGCGCCGCCGACTTCGGTGGTCTTGACCAGCTGGTCGACGCGGCCAAGAAGGAGGGCACGCTCAACGTCATCGCCCTTCCCGACACCTGGGCCAACTACGGCAAGATCATCRCGGCCTTCAAAGAGAAGTACGGCCTCACCGTCAACTCGGCCAACCCCGAGGGATCGAGCGCCGACGAGATCAAGGCCGCCCAAGACAACAAGGGTCAGGACACCGCGCCCGACGTCTTCGACCTCGGCGCCGCCGTCGCCCTGGCCAACACCGACATGTTCGCGCCGTACCAGGTGGCGAACTGGGACGAGATCCCGGCCGACAACAAGGAAACCACCGGACTCTGGGTCAACGACTACACCGGCGCCATGTCGGTCGGCTACAACTCGAACAAGTACCCGAAGCCGGCCAGCCTCGACGATCTGCTGAAGGCCGACTACAAGGGTGCCGTCGCCATCAACGGCGACCCGACCCAGTCGGGTGCGGCCTTTGCCGCTGTCGGCCTGGCCACCGTGCAGAGYGGTGGAACACTCGACAATTTCCAGCCGGGAATCGACTTCTTCGGCAAGCTCAACACCGCCGGCAACTTCCTCACCGTGAACCCGACTCCCGCGACCATCGCCTCGGGTGAGACCGGCGTGGTCTTCGACTGGAGCTACACCAACCTTGCTGCCGCAGCAACGGTCGACGGCTGGAAGGTGACGACCCTCCCGGGCACCGCCTACATCAGCTACTACAACCAGGCGATCAACAAGGATGCCCCGCACCCGGCGGCCGCCCGTCTCTGGCAGGAGTTCATCTTCAGCCCCGAGGCACAGAACCTGTTCCTCGCCGCCGGCGCCTACCCAGTCACCCTCGACGCGATGACCGCCGCCGGAACCGTGGACCAGGCCGCCCTCGACACGATCGGCGAGCTGCCGGCCGACCGGGTCACGCCCACCACGGAGCAGACGGATGCAGCCAACGCGTTGCTGGCGACGAATTGGGCTGCGGCCATCGGCCAGTAGCAGACCATGACTGTCGCTGCTGCGCCAGCCAGCGAGAGTAGTGACGCCGGGGCCCCGCCCCGGCGTCACGATCTCACCGGGCCCGCGCCCATCCGCCGTGCGAAGCGCGGCCTCTCCATTCTCGGGCTGACCCCGTTCGCCTTCTACGTGCTGATCTTTCTCGCCGTGCCGACGATCATCGCCCTCGGAACCGCGCTCTTCGACAACGACGGCAACTTCACGTTCGGAAACATCGCCGCGCTGTTCGATCCAGTCATCCTGAACACCTTTTTCGCCTCGTTCTGGGTGTCGGCGCTGACGGCGGTCGTCGGAGCGATTGTCGGTGCGCTCATTTGCTACGCCCTGCTCGGCACCCGTGCCGACGGGCGGCTGCGGCTGATGATCGAGTCGGCGTCGAGCGTTCTCGCCCAGTTCGGTGGCGTCATGCTCGCCTTCGCGTTCATCGCGACCATCGGAGTACAGGGCCTGGTCACGGTGTGGCTGGAGTCGACGTTCCACTTCAGCATCTACGCCGACGGAGTCTGGCTGTACACGGTTCCCGGGCTGATCCTGCCGTACATCTACTTTCAGGTACCACTCATGGTGATCACCTTCCTTCCCGCACTGGACGGGCTGAAACCGCAGTGGGCGGAGGCCAACGCCACGCTCGGCGGCAGCCGGCTCACCTACTGGCTGCGCATCGCCGCCCCGATCCTCGCCCCGGCCTTCTTCGGCAGCCTGCTGCTGCTCTTCGCCAACGCTTTCTCGGCCTATGCCACCGCCGCCGCGCTGATCAGTCAGGGCTCGCAGATCGTGCCGTTGCAAATTCGAGCGGCCCTCGTGAGCGAGACGATTCTCGGGCGCGAGAACATGGCCGGCGCACTTGCGCTCGGCATGATCATCGTCATGGTCGTCGTGATGACCGCGTACTCCTTCCTGCAGGCGCGTACGACGAGGTGGCAGAAGTGAGCCGCCGCCCAGCGCAGCGGGTCGGAATCGCGCCAAGCCCCCTGGTGCGGCGTCTGATCCTCGGCATCATCGGGGCGATCTTCGCGATCCCGATTCTCTCGATGATCGAGTTCACCCTGCGCAAAGGCCTGGCCGGTGGCTACACCCTCAGCCATTGGACGGGCCTGTTCGACCCCGCCAATGCCGCGCAGTACCAGGTGCTCTACGTCGGCCTGGTCAATTCGCTCATATTGGCCGTTGTCACTGTCGCCATCGTTTTGCTCGTTCTGCTGCCGACCATGGTGTTGGTGCAGCTGAAGTTTCCGGCGCTGCGCCGGGTGCTCGAGTTCATCTGCATCATCCCGATCACGGTTCCGGCGATTGTTCTCGTCGTCGGGCTCGCACCGGTGTATTCGGTCGTGGCGTCGATCTTTGGCAGTTCGGTCTGGACACTGTCATTCGCCTACGGCATCACGGTGCTGCCGTATGCCTACCGCACGATCCAGTCGAACCTGGGCGCCATCGACGTGAACACCCTCAGTGAAGCCGCCCGGTCGCTGGGTGCCGGCTGGGGAAGCGTTTTCTGGCGGGTGCTGATCCCCAACCTGCGCCGCGGCATCCTGGCTGCCTCGTTCATCTCGGTGGCCGTAGTGCTCGGCGAGTTCACCATCGCGTCGCTGCTCAGCCGACAGAACCTGCAGACCGCGATTCTGCTGATGTCGCAGAGCGACCCGTACGTCGCGGTCATCATTGCGCTGCTGGCGCTCTTGTTTGTCTTCCTGCTGTTGCTGATCATCGGCCGCTTCGGCGCCGTGACCGGTTCGACGAGCGGGTCGAAGCACACCAAGCGCTCTGAGCGCGCCAAGAAGGAGACCCCATCGTGACGTCACTACCACCGAGCACCTCGCTGCTGAGTTCAGTGCAGGGCGTCGCCGTCGAACTCTCCCGCATCACGAAAACGTACGGCGGTCAGCACGCGCTGAACGACCTGTCGCTGTCGGTGAAACCCGGCGAGTTCGTGGCGCTGCTCGGGCCGAGCGGATGCGGCAAGACCACGGCGTTGCGCGCCCTCGCGGGTCTGGAGACCATCGATTCCGGCACCATCCTGATCAACGGCGAAGACGTGACCGAGCAGCCGACGAACAAGCGCGACATGGGAATGGTCTTTCAGTCCTACTCGCTGTTTCCGCATATGACAGCGGGCGAGAACGTTGAATTCGGGTTGCGGATGCGCAAGGTGAACGCGTCAGACCGGCGCGCCCGCGCGGCCGCAGCACTGTCGATGGTCGGCCTCGACAGCCACCTCAATCGGTATGCGCATGAGCTCAGCGGCGGGCAGCAGCAACGCGTGGCGCTTGCCCGCGCGCTGGTGACCGAACCGCGCGTTCTTCTGCTCGATGAGCCTCTGTCGGCACTCGACGCGAAGGTGCGGGTGCAACTGCGGGAGGAGATCCGCCGGATCCAGACCGAACTCGGCATCACCACGTTGTTCGTGACGCATGACCAGGAGGAAGCACTTGCCGTCGCCGACCGCGTCGCCGTGATGCAGGCCGGAAACATCGAGCAGATCGGCACGCCAGAGGAACTGTATCGCAGCCCGACAACGCCGTTCGTGGCCGAGTTCATCGGGTTGAGCAACCGGATTCCGGGCATCGTCTCCGCTGGCGGCGTCGAGGTGCTTGGCCAGCGGCTGCCGCTTCTGCATCCTGAAACCGCGAACGGGCCGGTGCTGGTGCTGTTGCGTCCGGAAGACATCAACCTGGCCGCGGCGGGGATCGCCGCGACGGTGGTGTCGTCAAGTTTTCTGGGTTCGCTGCGTCGCACCCGGGTGCGCCTGACCGACGACACGCTGATCAATGTGCAGCACGGGGTGCGCGAGAATCCCGAGCCGGGCGCGGTCGTGTACCTCACGCTGCACGGCACGCCGGTCGCGGTCGGGCCTGCATAGGTTCCCTCGTCGAGCTTGACCGTTCCGGTCGAGAATCCCTGTTCCGCCGGTCAAACTCGACCGCAACGCTCAAACTCGGTAGAGAGACACTCAGATCGTGCCCTGGTAGCGTCGGTGCTACAACTCAGAGTGCGCCACCAGCCCGACGATACGACGAAGGAGGATCATGCTCGATTTCATCGCACTCCTCCTGCGCTATTTCGTCGCAAGCCTTGGGCTGGTCTGGGCCGGGTACGGCCCGATCACTGCTCTTGCCGTCGTCGGTGCCGTCGGCGTGACCGCCGCCGCAATCGCGCTCTGTGTCGTGCTTCTGGCCGTGTCGCTCGGCGACCGGGCGTCATCCGTCATCGTGCGCGGCTACTTGCAAACCGTCGACCGGTCGCGCCTCTTCTCGCAGAGCGACCCGAACGCGGCGGGCCGACCGCGCCCTCGAGCCCCGGGATGCGACCCCTCGGTCGCGTAACCCAGCTCACTTCGCTTCGCTCTCTCGACGCCCATGCGGCGCCCGCTTGGGGTGCGTTTCGTACGCGCTGTGATTCTGCGCGGCCATCCGGTTCCCATTCCGTATGACCCCAGAAGGACACTTCAATGAACCTCTATACCTTCGGGCCCGTCGCGACAGTTCTCGACGCCGCCTACTCGCTCATCACCGGCCTCGCGGCCGCGCTTCACCCGTTGCTCGGCGCCTCCAGTTCGGCACTGACGATCGTGCTCATCACGCTTCTCGTTCGCGCAATTCTGATTCCCGTCGGCTTGTCTCAGGCGCGTGCCGCCCAGCAGCGCACCCGCCTCGCCCCGCACCTGGCCGAGCTGCAGCGTCGGCATCGAAAAGACCGGGAGGCGCTACAACGCGCCACGATGAAGCTATACGCCGACGAGAAGGCGTCGCCGTTGGCCGGATGCCTGCCACTGCTTCTGCAGATTCCGGTCGTGTCGACGATCTACGCGTTGTTCATTCTGCCCACGATCAACGGGCATCCGAACAGCCTGCTGAGCGACACGTTGTTCGGCATTCCGCTCGGCTCGAACTTCGCTCATCTGATCTCGACGGGATCCCTGACCTGGCCCGCCTTCGCGGTGTTCGCCGCTTTGATCGCGCTGATCGCCTGCGTCGCTCAGGTGTCCCGCAGGCTACTCCCCCAGCCAATTGCAACTCCCGCTGCCGCACCGGCGACGCCCGGGATGCCGGACCTGTCCGGGCTCACCCGCATCCTGGGTTTTCTCCCGTTCATGACCGCGGTGATTGCCGCGTTCGTGCCGCTGGCGGCCGGCCTCTACCTGCTCGTCACGGTGAGCTGGAGTCTCGGCGAGCGCCTGATCCTGCGCCGGATCGTGGGTGCGGGTGGCGAAGCCCATCCGGTGCCGCTGCCCAGCTGACCTGCACCCGTGCAGCTCTCCCCCATTCGACGGAGATTCTTCCGAAAACCGCTCATTTTGGCCCGAATCCGTGCCGAATCGAGTGAATCTCCGTCGAATGGGAACAGCGTGGGAGATCAGTGCGAGTGGATGCCGCCTGCTCAGTCGGGCAACCCGCCGGGGCCGGTCGCCATCCCCTCGTCGAGGCGCGGTCCGCCGAGGGCGGTGCCGGTCCAGGAGAGCACGGTCCAGCCGTCGGCCGGCGAGCCCTCGAGGGTGACCACTCCGGTGTTGTGCAGCACGTGCCGGGAGGCGGTGTCGGCATCCAGATTGAGTGCCTGGCCCGCCGTCCACGCCCGGATGATCTGCCCGTGCGCGACACAGGCGACCGTGCCGTGCCCGCTCGCCGCCGCCTCGTCGATCACTCGGTCGAATCGTCCGAACGTTTCGACGCCGGTGTCCCCGCCCGGCATGCGGCGTTCGAGATCGCCGGCGGCCCAGCCGAACGCGACCTCGTGATAGATCCGAATTGAGGCGGCATCCGTTGCCATCTCGAGGTCGCCGGCGGCGATCTCGCGCAGCCCCTCCCGCACCTGCACCGGCAGTCCGAGGGATGCCGCGAGCGGCGCCGCGGTGAGTTGCGCCCGGGTCTGCACCGACGCAAACAGCGCCCCGATGCTCTCGTCGGCGAGGGCGGCCGGGATCGCGGCGGCTTGTTCGAGCCCCAGTTCGGTGAGCCCGGGGCCCGGCACCAGCGTGTCGAGCGCGCCGAGAACGTTCGAGGGGGTCTGCCCGTGTCGGATCAGAAGCAACCGCATGATGTTTTCCTTCGCCATTCTCGTTGTATGTGTTCCACCGTGGCACACCGAGGTGAACCCTGGGTGAGACTAGGCTGCGGCCATGTCCAGCCCATCGATTCTGCTCATTGCCCTGTTTTGGCTCATCGTGGCAGCCCTCGGCTTCTGGGTTTCCTGGCTCGTGATCAGGTCGGCAGTTCTGTCGGCCTTGCGCACGTTCGCGCGCAGCTCCCAAGCCGACCGACCGGCGGATGCCGAGCGCGGCAAGACCTAAGAACCCGAGGAGCACCGGCTCCGAGCTCCGAGACCGTGTCAGTTCTCGGCGTTGGCCGGCGCGGTCTCGCGGGCAACGGCCCAGACCCGCCAGGCGCCGAGGAGCCCGAGCGCCAGGAACACCACGGCGACGAGCATCGCGGCCCGGGTCCCATCGCTGAATCCGTCGGCGAGCGCCTGCACGACGTGGTCGGTGTCAGCGCCGAACGGGCTTGCCGAACCCTGCTGACGCAGAATCTCGATCGTGGTGCCTGCACTCTGCCGGGTCTCCGCGGCGACCTTGTCGGCCGCCGCCCCGGTCAAGCCGCTCTGTGCAAGCGCATTCGGCAGCGTCACGGCCAACGCAACAGAGAGTGCTGCCCCCGAAAAGGCGGTGCCGAGGGCGCTTCCGAGCTGGCGCACCGTGCTCTGCGTGGCCGACCCCTGGCCCGACTGCTTCGGCGGGACATCCCGCAGCACCGTACTGGTCAGTTGCGCCGACGCGAGGCCCAGCCCGAGGCCGTAAATCACGAGGATCGCCGCGAGCAGCCACGGCGAACTCGAGGCCGAGATGACGAACACCAGGATGATGATTCCGGCCATCTCGAGGAAGAGCCCGAGCAGCACGACGCCCGGCGCGCCGAAGCGTGCCGCGAGGTGGCGAGCGGATGCGCCGGAGAGGAAGGCGCCGATGGCCATCGCCGCCAGGATGAGGCCGGCAGCCATCACGTCGAGGCCGAGCACGTTCATCAGATAGAGCGGCAGCACGAAGATGATCGCGAACTCACCGACGGCCACCGTGCCGGCGGTCAGGTTGCCCCAGGAGAAGGTCGGCAGGCGGAACAGGGTCAGGTCGAGGATGGCCGAGCGGCCGTTCCGACCCCGGTGGCGCTCCCACAGGATGAAGAGGGTCAGCAAGACGATACCGAGCAGCAGCGAGACCGGCACGATGGAGATCGGCGCGCTCTGCGGCCAGGTCACGCCGAAGACGGTGAAGTCCATCGTGGGCGTCCACCAGCCCAGGTTCGGCCCCTCGATGATGCCGAAGACCAACGCGCCGAATCCGAGGCCGCTGAGCAGTGCTCCGTCGACGTCGAGCCCTGGTCGATTGTCGCCGCCGCGCGTTTCCTCGACCCACATCAGCGTCGCGACGATGACGACGATGCCGATCGGGATGTTGACGAGGAAGATCCACTGCCACGATGCGTATTGAGTCAGCGCGCCACCGGCGAGTGGGCCGACCGCGGCCGCCCCCGAGATCACGGCGCCCCACACGCCGAACGCCGCGGCCCGATACCGTCCGCGGAAGGTGGCGTTCACGGTGGACAGGGTTGCCGGCATGATCAGCGCGGCCCCGACTGCTTGCACGACGCGCGCCCAGATCAGCGGTGCGGCTGCCACCGAGAGTGCCGCCAGAATGCTTCCAACCAGGAAGATGGCGAGGCCGAGCAGCAGCATCCGTCGCCGCCCCAGGCGATCGGAGAGGCGGCCGGACGAGAGCAGCAAGGCGGCCAGAACCACCGCGTAGATGCTGTTGACCCACTGTGCATCGGTGAGGTCGAGGTTGAGGTCACGGATGATTGTCGGCAGCGCGACACCGACGATTGTGCCATCGAGCACGATCATGCCGAGTGCGGTGGACAGTGCGGCGAGGCCGAGCCATGCGCGCCGGGTGGGTGGTGCTGTTTCGTCCGATTCGGTCTCGGCGCTCGTCATGTGGTTGCCCCTCTGTCTCAACCAAGTCTGGCCTCGGGCACAGGCCCGCGTCACCCCCCGAAAGTTTGACTGTCGCGTTGCGTCGTGGGGGCTGGGGCCGCAGTTGAGCCACGCGGCACGCGCGACATCACCGTCAGTCCGGCGGCGATTCCCTCGTGAATCTCGTGGCCGGCTTCGAAGCCATAGCGCTCATACAACCGGCGGCTCCCCGGTGATGTTGCGGAGAGCGAGGCAAGATCGCCCCGTTCGTCGATCGTCACCAGGCGGTGGTCCAATAGCGCGCTTCCGACGCCGCGGCCCTGCGCAGCGGGATCGATGCCGATATCGACCAGGTGCCAGTGCGGTGCTGTCGGATGATGTGGGTCCACCGCTGCCTCGTAGCCGTGAACCGCGCGCAATCCCCGCCGCCCCATCCGCAGCCACACCTGCGGCAGTTCGATGGAGGCCCTGACCGGATGCGCCCGGTGCATCGGCGGTTCCCAGATCGCGACCCCGAGCACTGACCCGTCGTCGTCTGAAAGCGCGATATCGACGTTCTCGAGGCCCGTGTACCGGAGGCTCCACCGAAAAAATCCAGCGATTCGCGCAGCGCGATTGCGCGCATCGAGCGGGATCATCTGCGCCACGATCGAATCGCCCGCAAAAGCCGCCGCGAGCACCGTCGCTGCCTCGTGGAAGCGGGAGGGGGTGAGAGCGGTCACGCGCACTGGAACTCCTTCGTCGCAGTTTGTGAAAGGCCGTTGGGAAGTGCAGTGCCGCCAGCACCGACTTCTACCTCACGATGAAGAAACGTACCGTATGCGCATCCCGACCGGGTTGCAGCTCGCACGACGGTTTTGYGCACGTAAGCACCGTCAGCCGCGAGCGCCTACCGCTTGCGCCGGCACCGCGACGGGGACCGGCGTTCCGGCCCGCGCCACTGCCCAGACCCGCCAGGCGCCGAGCAGACCGAGCGCCAGGAACACGACCGCAACGAGCATGGCGGCCCGGGTGCCATCGCTGAAACCCTCGGCCAACGCCTGCACCGCCCGACCGGTGTCGGCGCCGAACGGGCTTGCGGAACCCTGCTGACGCAGAATCTCGATCATCGACCCCGCGCTCTGCCGTGTCTCCGATGCGAGGCGGTCGACGGCCTCGCCACTCAGGCCGTTTCGAGCGAGCGCGTTCGGCAGCGTCACCGCCAGCGCGATGGAGAGGGCGGCGCCCGAAAAGGCGGTTCCCAGCGCGGTTCCCACCTGTCGTACCGTGCTCTGCGTCGCCGACCCCTGACCCGATTGTTCTCGCGGGACATCCCGCAACACCGTACTGGTCAGTTGCGCCGATGCCAGCCCCAGCCCGAGGCCGTACAGCGCGAGAATCGCCGCGAGTACCCATCCCGAGCTCGTCGATGAGACGAACAAGACCAGCACGATCGCGCCGGCCAGCTCGACGGACAACCCGAGGAGCACAACGCCCGGCGCACCAAGTCGCGCGGCAAGGTGCCGAGCGGATGCGCCGGAAACGAACGCACCGATCGCCATCGCCGCCAAGATCAGGCCGGCGCTCATTACATCGAGCCCAAGCACATTGACCAGGTAGAGCGGCAGCGCGAAGATGATCGCGAACTCTCCCACTGCTACCGTCGCAGCGGTCAGATTGCCCCAGGAGAACGTCGGCAGACGGAAGAGCCTGAGGTCGAGGAGCGCCGAAYGGCCGTTGCGCCCCCGGTGCCGCTCCCACAGGATGAAAAGCGTCAACGCCACGATTGAGATCAGCAGTAGCACCGGAATGATGGAGATCGGCGCGCTCTCCGGCCAGGTCAGTCCGAAGAGCTCAAAGTCTTTCTTCGGCACCCACCAGCCGAGATCCGGCCCTTCGATGACGGCAAAGACGAGCGCGCCGAAACCGATTCCGCTGAGCAGCGCACCGTCGACGTCGGCACCCGGTCGGTGGTCGCCGCCTTTCGTCTCTCGCACCCACAGGAGTGTTGCGACGACGACGGTGATGCCGAGCGGCACGTTGACGAGAAAGATCCATTGCCACGATGCGTACTGCGTGAGTGCGCCGCCGGCGAGCGGCCCGATCGCTGCCGCCCCCGAGATCACCGCGCCCCACACGCCAAACGCGGCGGCCCGATACTTTCCACGGAACGTCGCGTTCACGCTCGACAGAGTTCCAGGCAGGATCAGCGCAGCACCGACCGCCTGCACGACGCGCGCCGCGATGAGCGGTGCGGCAGTCACCGCCATCGCCGCGAAGATGCTTCCACCGATGAAGATGACTAGGCCGGCCAGCAGCATCCGTCGCCGCCCCCAGCGATCGGCCAGGTGCCCCGCGGAGAGCAGCAGCGCAGCGAGCACGACCGCATACAGACTGTTGACCCACTGCGCGTCGGTCAAGCTGAGCTTCAGGTCACGGATGATGGCCGGCAGCGCGACACTGACGATCGTGCCGTCGAGAACAATCATTCCGAGCGCCGTGGACAGCGCTGCCAGACCGAGCCAGTCGCCGCGGGTTGGTCGTGCGGATTCCTGCACATCGATTGTGCCAGTGCTCATCAGGGCCGCCTCTCTATCAGGGAGAGTCTGGCCGACGGCGGTGGAGACTACATCGCCCGAAAGTTTGAGGCGGGAGTGTGGTCGATCCTCGACACCACAACATCACAGATTGCGAGCTTGACACCAAAACATCACGATTGGCGCTGCGCAGCCATCAACCTGATGTTTTCGCGCGTCTGGACACCACGCGTCGGCCCAGGCCCCTGGACAATGAACAGGCCACAAGCTCGTGGTTAAAACAGAAAAGCCTCGTCATGACGAGGCTTTTCTACTGTGCGCCCGGAGGGATTCGAACCCCCAACCTTCTGATCCGTAGTCAGATGCTCTATCCGTTGAGCTACGGGCGCAGTATTGCTTCTCCGTTCGGAACGCTCGGAGGCAACTCGAAAACTATACCAGTTATCTGAAGGGCCTCGTGCCAATGAGGGCCACCTGACGCTTCAGAGCGACCTGTCGATACGACGTTTCGACCAATTCGGCGAGCTCAACCCAGTCCGTTTTCGGCGGATCTATGCCGATTGCGAGCCATCCACTGGCTCCGGCATAGGGCGGGATGAAAAATCGTGCATCTTCGATCAGGGCGCGTCGCTCCTCCGGATCAGACTTGAAAACGAGGGAGTGCCACCGCTCCGGGCTCGTGCCGATCACAGCGAAAATCTTTCCGACCCGGAAGGAGGGGCGACCCCAGGACGGCAGTTCGACGGCCTCCGGAAAACGCAGACAGATCTCGCGCACCCGCTGCACGATCGGGTCGCCGGGTTCGAAGACCTCGGGATGCTCCATGTCGGGATACTAACTCGACACCGGATCGACGGGTGGCGTGAGCGCGTCGGGCGCCGCGGCATCCGTCTTGGCGCGCGGTGTGCGGATGCCGGCCACGACACGACGCCGCCGGCAAACATGAGAAGGGCGACGACACCCATCGCCCGTTGGAAACCGGCGACGTCGAGCGTCTCGCCGATGATGGTTCCGGTCATGGCGATGGCAATCAAACCGGCGACACGCGCGACGGCGTTGTTGATGGCCGATCCGATGCCGGCCTGGCTCGAACTGATCGCGCTCAGCACGGCGGCGGTCAGCGGAGCGACGGTGATGGCCAGCCCCATCCCGAGCAACACATTTCCGGGCACGACCTGCAGCCAGAAATCGATCGGCGGCACGGCGGTGGTCAGGAGGAGAAACCCAGCGCCGGCGACGAACGGCCCGATGGTCATGAACAGGCGCGGGCCATGTTTGGCGGCCAACGACCCGAACACTGTGGCGAAGATCAGCATCATGATGGTGGCCGGAATACTCGCGAGCCCCGCAGCGGTGGCGGAGTATCCGCCGACCTCCTGCAGGTAGAGCACGAGCACGAACGGGCCGAGGCTGAGCGCCGCATAGATGCCGACGGTCGCCAGGTTTCCCACCCAGAAGTTGCGCACCCGAAAGAGCCCGAGCGGCATCATCGGATGCGCCGCGCGGGCCTCCCACCAGAGGAACGCCGCGAACGAAATCAGCCCGATCACCAGGGGCAGATACACCTGCGGGCTGTCCCAGCCGTACCGGCCCTGCTCGATCAACGCGTAGACCGGGCCGCCCAGTCCGACCACCGCCAGACACGCGCCCAACACGTCGATCGGTGGGGCCGGCGTCGTGCGCACTGGATCAGTGATTTTGGCCAGGAGGATCAGGGTCACAGCGATCGGCAGGACGTTGATCGCGAAAATCCAACGCCAACTGAGGGTGTCGACGAGCACGCCGCCGAGCAGTGGCCCGGCGATTCCCGCGATGCCGGTCAGGGCCGTCCAAGCCCCGATCGCCTTGCCGCGGGCGACCCCGGTGAAGTTCGACGTGATCAGGGCGAGCGAACTCGGCACAAGCAGCGCCGCCGCTACTCCCTGCAGGATGCGGGCGATCACGAGCACCACGCCCGTCGGCGCCAGCGCACAGGCCAGCGACATGATGCCGAACCAGATCAGTCCGGCTCGCATCACCCGCACCCGCCCGAAGGTGTCGGAGAGCGAACCCGCGATCAGGATGAGCGCACTCAAGCTGAGCAAATAGCCGTCGACCACCCACTGCTGCAACGGCAGGCCGCCGCCCAATTCATCTTCGATCGCCGGCAGGGCGACGTTGATGATCGATGCGTCGAGGAAGGCAACAAACGAGGCGAGGATGGCGACGGTCAGTATCCGACGCTGGAGAGGAGTCACCCGCCTAGTTAACTCTCCCGCCCGACTGAGCAGAAGAGCCACCGAGGGGAGCCTTCCCCAGAAATGCCCGGTCGATCAAGCCTCTAGCCAGTGTTCGGCGCCGGTGCTTAGCTTGCGTCATGAGCACCGCCGGCCCCACCCCGAACGAATTCAACCCGCACAGCTTCGACCCGGGCAATTTCGACTATTCGGGACTGCGCGCCGTCTTCATCAATTGCACGCTCAAACGCACTCCCGAGATCAGCAACACCCAGGGCATCATCAATCTGAGTGCCGCCCTGATGCGAACTCAGGGCGTGCAGGTCGACGTGATCCGTGCCATCGATCACGACATCGCGACCGGCGTCTACCCGGATATGACCGAACACGGTTGGGCGACGGATGAGTGGCCGACACTGTTCGAAACGGTGCAAGCAGCCGACATCCTGGTGCTGGCCGGACCGATCTGGCTCGGCGACAACAGCTCGGTGACCAAACGAATTGTCGAGCGCCTGTACGCGATGTCGGGCATGTTCAACGACGCCGGTCAGTACATCTACTACGGCAAGGTCGGCGGGGCGATCATCACCGGCAACGAAGACGGGGTCAAGCACTGCGCCTCGAATCTGCTCTACAGCCTGCAGCACATCGGCTACACGATTCCGCCCGCCGCCGACGCCGGCTGGATCGGTGCGATCGGACCTGGACCGAGCTACCTCGACCCCGGTTCCGGCGGCCCCGAGAGCGACTTCACCAACCGCAACACCACTTTCATGACCTGGAACCTCATGCACCTGGCCTCGCTCCTGAAGACCAACGGGGGCGTTCCTGCCTACGGAAACCTCCGGCGGGAGTGGGACACCGGCGAGCGCTTCGGCTTCGAACCGAACCCGGAGTACCGGTAGCGCAGGCACACCGTGACACTCGACCCGACTGCACCCCCGACCACGCATTCGCCTGCGCCTTCGACAGCGCCCTCAACAGTGCTCACGCACGAGCTTCCGACACCGCCGACGACATCCGCCGGCCCCTCGGCAAAACATCCACTCGATGTACGGGTGCGCGAAGGAATCGTGCACGGCGTGCGCGAGGGCGGAGTGCTCGCCTGGCGCGGAATTCCCTATGCGGCGCCTCCGGTCGGCCCGCTGCGCTTTCGCGCCCCCCAGCCGGCGATTCCGTGGGAGGGAGTTCGCAACGCCTCCCGCTACGGCAACGTCGCAGCCCAGTTGCACCGCGGCCAGTTCAAGGGTGCCGACCCCAGGGTGCCTTCCGGGGAGGACTGCCTGACCATCAACGTGTTGTCGGCTGTGGTCACCGGTCGGCGCAAACGCCTCGGGTTGCCGGTGATGGTCAACATTCACGGCGGCGGCTACAGCACCGGCTCGTCCCAGGATTTCTCGGGCCAGGGCGTCAGTTTCGTTTCAAGCGGGCGGGTCGTCTATGTCAGTTTCAACTACCGGCTCGGCCCGCTCGGCTATCTGCACTTCGACCGCTACTCGACCCCGGAACACCCCATTGAGAGCAACCTTGGCCTCCGCGACCAGGTTGCCGCGTTGCAGTGGGTACGTGACAACATCCGTGCGTTCGGCGGAGACCCGAACAATGTGACGATCTTCGGTGAGTCGGCGGGCGGAAACGCCGTCACGACGCTGATGGCGACCCCGGCCGCCGCCGGCCTGTTCGCACGCGCCATCGCGCAGAGCCCCCCGTCGAATGCTGTCTACTCACGCGAACTGACCGACTCCTGGGCGGCGGAATTTCTCACCCTGTTGCGGGCGAAGATCGCAGCGCCGGCGCCGGTCCCGACCACGTTTCCGGGCCGGCTGATTGCCGGCCGGCTGGCGGCCAGCGCACCGGCCACCACGTCGAGCACCGAGCTCTCTGACGGCGAGCTGTTGCTGGCGGCGAATGTCGAGGATCTGCTGGCCGCGTCGCTCGCCCTGCAAATGCGGGTTCCCGATGACTACCCCGGCACGTTTTGTCTTGCCCCCGTTGTGGATGGGGTCTTTCTACCCGAGCGCCCACTCGCCGCCTTTCGGGCCGGCCGGGCACACCGGGTGCCGCTGATCATCGGCACCAACGCGCGTGAGGGGTCGGCATTTCGCGGTCGTGTCGAGATTCTTCCGAGCAAGCCGGAGCGCATCCGCCCACTACTTCAGCAGGGTCCTCCCACGTCGCGCCCGGCGCTCCGCGACGCGTACCCCGGGCTGCCCGCCCCTCGGACGTCGGCGGACTTCGCCGGAGATTCGGCGTTCTGGTTTCCGAGCGTCACCGTCTGCGACTACCACTCACGCTTCGCGCCGGTGCATGCCTATCGGTTCGACGTCGCCCCGCGCCTGATGCGGCTGCTCGGATTCGACGCCACCCACGGAATTGAAATGTTCGCACTGTTCGACCGGGCGGCCTCGGCGGCCTCGCGCACCATGACGGTGCTCGGCGGGCGCGAGCCGTTTCTGCAGGCCGGGGCACGGATGCGGCGGTATTGGCTGCGCTTCGCGTGCACGGGCATCGTCGATGCGAGTTGGCCGGTCTACACCGAGGACGCCCGGCTGACCCTGATCATCGACGCCGTCGACCGGGTGGAGTCGGATCCGCGCGGAGAGCGGCGGCGGGCCTGGAAGGCGTTCCTGCCCGATATCTAGGCCGTCGGAGTGGTTGAACGAACATCACCATCTCGTTGGTCGAGGAGTGAGCGAGCTTGCGAGCACACGTCTCGAGACCCGGCGAACCGACGTTCAAACGCAACCAACGTTCAAGGATCGGCTCGCGTGGTTTCGAGACGCGGCCGTCGGTTGTTGAGGAGCAGCCGACGCAGGAGGCCGCGTCTCGAAACACGTCGGCTGCTCCTCAACCAACGAAATGGCCGGCAGCACCGGACCCGCTAGGCGCCGAGGATCGCGTCGAGTTCGATCTCGACCAGCAGATCGTCGGCGGCGAGCGCGGCCACCGCAAGGATGACGATCGATGGGCGGATCTCACCGAAGATCTCGCCGTGCACGGCGCCGACGGCGTCGAAGTCGGCGATGTCGGTCAGGTAGACACGGGTGCGCACCACATCGGCGAACGTCGCGCCGGCGGCGGAGAGTGCCGTCTCGATCCGTGCGAAGACCTCGCGGGCCTGCGCTGCGGCATCCGCCCCGCCGACCGGGCCGTCGGGAGAGCCGGCCGTCGTTCCGGAGACGAAGACCTGGTTGCCCACGCGCACGGCGCGCGAGTAGCCGAGGAGTGGCTCGTAGGCGGATCCAGATGAAATGTTCTGACGGGTAGACGAGGTCACGGTGCTCCTTGCAAATGGTCGGTCGAGTGCGTCAATTCTGACGGATGTGGGATGCTCCCGGCGCCGAGCACCGCGAGCGGCTGCCCAAAGTGCACCGGGAGCGGCTGCCCAAAGTCAGGAGTGGAGGCGTGTCGCGGCGATCGCGGGCTGAGTGCTCCGCGGATGCGTCGTGGCCGACACACCTCCGCTCCTAATTTTGGCAACCCGGGCCGGGTGGGTGATCTACGTGGCGTCGGCAGCGGGCGCGGCGGGAGGATCGGGCAGGCGCGGCGGAGCGGCGATCAAGGCCGCGAGAACCTGCCGCAGCGTGCTCTCGCTGAGCGCCGAGCCGGCCAAATAGCGTTCGTAGAGACCGAGGCCGAGCGCCGTGTGCAGAATGGTGCGCGTGTCGGTGTCGGCCGGCAACTCACCGCGTTCGATCGCGCGCGCAAAAAGCAGATCAGCTGCCGCGTCACGCCCGTTCAGCACTTCTTCGCGCAAGAACTCCGCAACCTCAGGCTCAAGCATCGCCGTCCAGGCGACCGGGGCGAGCCGTCCGAATTTCAAAAATGAGGGGCCGACGCGCACATGTTCGACCAGATCGTCGAGCAGGTTTCCGTTGTCGATGTTGACAGACCCCGGATATTCGGAGGCGATCGCGACGGCCACCAAATGCGGTTTTGTCCCCCACCGCCGGTAGACCGTGGTCTTCGAGCAGCCGGCCTCCGCGGCAATCGTCTCGATCTCGAGACGCGGATATCCGACTGCACTCAGCTGCTCAAGTACGGCTCGGAACACACGCTCACCGAGAGCGACGTCGATCGGGCGGCCGCGGCGAGAAGTGGCGTTCGGCGCAAGGGGTGGAGTCGACATTGGTGGCAATAATAGCGCCCCCCTTATGGGTCCCCATGCGAATGTTTCGGCGAGTGTCGCCTCTCGCGCACAGTTGACAAGGTCAGCCGCGCTCGATGAGTTCGCTGCTGCCAACGACCCGGGCGTAGCCGTCGGCCAATGCCGCCATGAACGAGGCATGTACGAGTTCGCCGGGAAGCGCGGTTCCCTCGAATTCGAGGTTGGGGGCCGCGCAGGCGTCGTGGGCGACCGTGACACTGAAACCGAGGTCAGCGGCGGCGCGGACAGTGGCGTCGACACACATGCTGCTCATCATGCCGACGATCACGAGGTCGTCCCAGCCGGCATCCCGCAGCTGCTTCTCGAGATCTGTGCCGAGGAACGCGTTGGGCGCCTCTTTCTGAACGAGAGGCTCGCCCGGCAGCGGCGCGACCAGGGGGTGGATCTCGAAGCCGGGGGTGCCGGGTCGCATAAAGGTCGCGTCGGGTGCATCCCAGATGTGCTGGATGTGGACAACCGGCTCCCCGGCGGCGCGAAAATGCCCGAGCAGCGTGGCCGCCGCCTCTGCCGCCGCCTCCGGATCGACCAGCGGGTTGGCACCGCCCGGAAAGTAGTCCTGCTGAATGTCGATGATGACCAGAGCTCGCGTCATTGTGAGTTTCCGTTCGGATGAGGTGGCGCCGGAGGGTTGGGGAGAAAGCCGCTAGGCCGTCGCCTGGGCGAGCCAGCCGGCGACCTGGGCCGGGTCAACCTGATCGGCTGATTCGTACTTGACCGTCGACATCCGGGGGCCGGGAACCAGCACGCCGGAGCTGTCGTCGATCGGCGCAGCGTTCCAGATCATGAAGGTGACGTAGCGCGGATACGGCTTGAATCCAGCGACCGGGTCTTTACCAGACAACCAGACCGGATGCCCGTGCCAGACCTGCCCCGTGGCACCCGGGGCTGCAGTGTCGATGAGCGCGCGGAGCTTCTCGGCCGTCTCGCGATGCGGAGCATCAAGGTCGGCAATGAACTCGTCGAGGGTCGGCATGGTGGTCCTTCCAGTCGCTGCGGTGCGGCTCAAACAATGCGGATCGGTTCGGAGAGGTGGTGCCAGAAACGAGAGTCAGCGTAGCGCATGGATGCCGCAAACACGCCGCGCTGCGCGACTGATCAGGTGCCAGTCGCGCAGCGTTCCCCCCTCAACCTGCAGAGCGTGGGCCTCCCTCTGTCACCGAGTGGACATGGACCGGCGACGACGCACGACCAGGGCCAGAATTCCCAGCGCCGCGAGCAGCAGCCCGATCAGCGCGATCGGAAGGACTTCGGCGCCTGTCTCGCTCAATGTGCCAAGACCCCCCGGGTTCGCAGGGCCCGGCTGTGCACCGGGGTCGACGGGCTTAACCGGGTCGATGGGCTGAGCCCCCGTGCGCGTCACGACGGTCGACTTCGCCGAGACCTGCGTCTGGTCAGGACTTGTTGCCGAGGCGGTGGCGGTGTTGGTTACCTTTCCATTCGCCACATCGTTTGCAGTCACGATGTAGTCCTCTGCCGTGAACGCGGCCTTCTCGCCCGGCAGCAATCTGGCAGCCGATTCCGGCGCGATGCCGGTCACCTTCTTGTCGTTCACGACGGTATCGGTCACCGTCACGTTCCCGGTGTTCGTCACGACGAAGGAGTAGCCGATCGTCTCGCCGGCATCGGCCAGGCCATTGCCATTCGTGTCGTTCAGGGTGCCGGTTTTCACGATGGACACCGCGGGTTTCGGATCGGCAAGCGGCAGGGTGACGGTTGACGGGGCGGTCGGCGGCAGTGCCACGTTGCGCGGATCCATCCCGTCAACCGTGGCCGTGTTCGTCACCTTTCCGCCGTTGTCGACGTCGGCCTGCGTGCCGACATAGCTATCGGCGGTGAAGAGCTGCTGCTCCCCCGGTGCCAGCGTCACATCGCTCGGCGTGAGGCCCGTGACCTTCACGTCGATCACGCCGATCCCGTGCACCGTCACGTTGCCGGTGTTCTCCACGATGAACGAGTAGGCGATGGTCTCGCCCACGTCAACCTTTCCGTCGCCGTTCGGGTCGGTGAGCAGGCCTGACTTCACGATCGAGAGTCCCGGTCGGGCCGGGCTGACCGGAGTGGTCGCCGTCGAGGGATCGCTCGACAGGGTGCCGCCGGACGGGTCGACCCCGGATGCTGTCGCCGTGTTGACAAGGTCAGCACCGGAATCGAGGTCGCTCTGGGCGACAGCGTAGGAATCAGCGGTGAAGGTCTGTGATTCACCGGGGGCCAGTGTCACCGGCGCGGGGCTGATGTTCACCACCTTCGGGTCGATGACGGTTGCCCCGCTCAGCGTCACGTTTCCGGTGTTGGTCACGACGAAGCTGTAGGAGACCCGCTCCCCCGCATCGGCGGTGCCGTTCCCGTTCGTGTCGCCCAGTTTTGCCGTCTTCACCAGGGACAAGGCTGTGACTGCAGCGACGACCGGGGTCGCCGTTGCGGACGGGACACTGACGGTGGGCTGACCCTGCGGGTCGGTTCCGGTCGCCGTTGCCGTGTTCACAACATCTGCCCCGGCATCGATGTCGGCCTGGGTGACCGTGTAGTCATCGGACGTGAAAGTCTTCCATTCTCCGGGAACCAGGGTCGCCGTCGCCGGGCGGATGCCGGTGATCTTGGCGTCATCGATCGATACCGACCGTTGGGAGACGTTGCCCGTGTTGGTGACGACGAATCCGTAGGAGATCTTCTCGCCGACATCCGCCAGGCCGTTGCCGTTGGTGTCGCCAAGTGACGCTGTCTTCACAATCGATAGCGCCGGGAGAGGATCGACCAACGGAGTCGTGGTCGTCGACGGCACACCGATGACCGGGTTGTCGTTCGGGTCAAGCCCGGCGATCGTCGCCGTGTTGGTGACGGTGCCTCCGTTGTCGACATCGAGCTGGGTTCCGACATAGTCATCGGCGGTGAACACCTTCTGCTCGCCCGGGGCGAGTTCCACGTTCGTCGGGCGCAGATTCGTGACCCTGGCGTCGGTGATGCTCAGACCGTGCAGCGTCACGTTTCCGGTGTTCGTGACGACGAAGTGGTAGGTGATCTTCTCGTCGACATCGACCGCGCCGTTGCCGTTGGTGTCGTCCAGTTCTCCCGACTTCTGAATGGTCAGCGACGGTGCGGCGGTCGTGATCGGTACGGATGCCGTCGACGGAGCGGAGTCAGGAATCGGATCACCAGCGAGCGTCTTGCCGGCTGCCTTCGCGGTGTTCGACACGGCGCCTCCCGTGTTCACGTCGGCGAGCGTGACCAGATAGGCATCGGCCGTGAACGTCTGCGAGGCACCGGCCGGGATCATGACGCTGGCCGGGGTGAGGTTGGCGACCTTCGGGTCGACCACCCTGACATCCTTGGCGTCAGTTCCACCGCTGTTCGTCACGACGAACGAGTAGGAGATCGATTCTCCGACATCGGCGGTTCCATTGGTGTTCGAATCATTCAACTGCGCGGTCTTCACGATCGACAGCACGGGCGCGAACGGGATCGTCAGGGCTGCGCAAGCAAGCCCGCTCACATCCGCCCCGTTGACGCAGGAGGACGGAGTCGTCGTGTACGCCGTGTTGACGAGTGGGGTCACACCCGAGGTGATCGTCACCTGGTAGGTCACGGTGGCGGTGGTGTCCACGGCCAATGCCCCGGACCAGGCCAGGATTCCCGCTGACGGATCGCTGAGCGCGACGGCAGCTGCGCCTCCGATCTTCACTTTCGCGGATCCGGGCACAAAGGCGGCCTCGCTCAGAACGCTGGAGAGGTCGTCGACGATTCGGGCGGGATCAGTCGTCGTGTAATCCGTCGATCCCGTGTTCTTCGTGGTGACCGTATAGGTGACGGTGTCGCCGATGGTCACGCCGATGGCTGGAGCGTTCGAGGTCTTCGTGACCGATTGAGCCCGCACACCATCCGTGTCGGTGGCCGTCGCGCTGAGAAGCCCGAGCGGTGCGTGCGGATCCGGTGCCGTCACGGTCGCCGAGTTCGTGATGTCGGCGGTTCCCGTCAGGCTCGATTTCACGGTCACGGTGACCGTCGCGCCACTGCCGGCGCCACCCGTCACGCCGTCACCATCGCCGCTCGCGACGCCGGCGGCACCGAGTGCGCCGAGTTGCCAGGTCACGGTGTTGCCGGACTGGGTTCCGCCGTTGCTGGCGCTCACGAAACTCACCCCCGAGGGGAGCGTGTCGGCAAGCGTGGCGCCCGAGAGCGCCTCACCGACGAGCATGTTCTGCACGGTCAGGGTGTAGGTGAACTCCTGGCCGGGACCGACCGCCGTCAGCCCGTCAGTTTTCGTCAGGGTGATACCCGGCGTTCCTTCCTTGACGCTGAAGCATCCGGAGGCCTCGTTATTGGCCGGAACCGGGTCGGTAATCAGCGCCGACACGACGGCCGGAACACACAGTCCTTGTGCAACAAGCGGCACGACCGGGATGGCGATCGTCTCCGGCGTCTCCAGTTGAAGGGCCCGTCTCGTTCCGTCCGGTGCGACCGACGAGCAGGTCAGGGTGACGGGGCCGACGATTGAGCCGTTCGGCAGGGTCGTCGACGCGACACAATTCCACCCGCTGGGGGTGAGATCGGTCACGCGTACGTTGACGGGAATGGAGACCTTCACCGTCGCCGGGACGCTCTGCGACCCACCATGATTCACAACGGTGAACGGCACGACGCCCGGGCGGTCCACCTGGAGGGGCAGACGATCGGGAACGGTGAGTTCGAGGTCGGCTTCCTGCGCCGTCGCGCAGACCGCGCGCGGTTCGATCGGGGTACCGATCTGGGTTGCCTTGACGGCAACCGAGTTGCAGGCAACGGCGTCGGCCGCTGCACCCCCGACAATCGCCGCGCGGTACTCGAAGGAGACGCTGGCGCCCGGGGCGATGCTCGCCGGTGCGCTGATCTTGATGGCCGTGGCCCCGGCAACGGACGCGGTCCAGCTCGAGCTGCATCCTGCCGGCTGGCCAGGGTAGACCTCGGCACGGCAGGGGTTCGTCGACGTGGAATAGCTCAGCGTGACCCCGTTGAGCTTGCGCACGCTGCTCAGCGTTTCGTTGAACGTGCTCCCGCGGGGTACCGAGGCGGTGTCGCCGCTGGTCCCGGTGTCGCCGATGTGAGGCAACACGTCGTAGGCGACCAGGTTGCTGAGCGAGGTGTTTCCGGTGTTCACCAGGCGGATGCGGTAGTCGATGTCGGTCGCGGCGGTGTCGACGCTCACGAGGACGTCCGGCTTCGACACCCAGTTGCAGCCGTCTGCTGCCGCCGCGTCGGGCTGACAGATCTCCTTGATCACCGAGATCTGGCTCGCTGAACCGACCTTGATTCCCGCCGCATTCGCTCGGGAGAATCCCTCAGTGGTATTTCCATCACCGTCGATGTCGGGGGCGTCGGCAACCGGAGACGCGAATTTCGCATCTGCGATGGTCCAGTTCTTGCTGGCCTCACCCATCCAGGCGGCAGCAATCCCGGTCGTCCCGGCTGCAGCAGCGAATCCGGGTTGAGCCTCGACGGTCATGCTCGGCCACGTCGCGTTTGCCCCGAAGGTCACGCCCGCCGGCCAGGTCACGACGACGACGGATCGGTTGACGCCATCGACCGAAACCGTGCGATAGCTGAAACTGGCGCCGTCCGGAACGCTTCCGGGCGCGAAGGCGGCTGAACCGTCAACGGCGGTCCAGTCCTGCGGAGCAAGAAAGACGTACTGCGGTGAGAAGGTTTCACCGGCAGGAATGTCGGAGCTGACCGCTCGCACGGTGTAGGTCACGTTGCGGCCGGGAACCGCCGAACCGCCGCCCTCGACGACGGGGGCGCCGACGAATTGTGCGGTGATCGCGGGGAGGGCGGCAGCTGCCGCTTCAAAACGAATGGTGTGCGCTGGGTTCCCCAGGTCGACGTCGGCGACGCCCATGTTCGGGTAGGTCATCGCGACGGATGCGGTGTTGGTCCAGTTGACACCGACTGGCGTGGTTGACGGGACGGCGAAGTTGAGGAGCAGCTGGTACGCCGACGTTGCGTTGGCCTGGCTCTGGAGCGCGACGATCGGCTGAAGCACCGGCGACGTCGCCGAGACCGCAGTGATCCAGGTGCCCGCCGGTGCAGTGAACGGGATCGTCGTGGTTCCCGTCGCTCCCGTGTTGAGCGTGTAGCGCAGGCTCGCACCGACCGCCGAGTTGCCGCTGCTCACCCAATGGTTGACCGAGGTCACCTTCGCCGGACCCGAGCCGAGGCCGGAGTCGGTAATAACAGCTACGCCGGGCACGTTGCCGGTGTTGTAGGCGTCGATGTTCCACGCATGATTCACCGAATTTGTCGCCGGAACCGTGATGTGGTCCACTCCGCCGACGACACGAGTCTGGGTGGAGTCTTTGCTCGACTTCCCGCGTCCGAACGGCGCTTCGAACTCGAGCGTGTGACTCACCGAGCCGAGGTCCAAATCAGCCAGCGCCGTGTTCGGATACTGCATCCGTGCGGACGCCGTGTTCGCGCGACGTTCGCCGACAGGTGCGTTCCCCAACACGGTGTAATCGAACCGGGCATGAAACAAGGTCTTCCCGGTCTGGGAAGCGAGGAGATTCGGCCCGGCCAGGGGGGCGGACCGCACCACCGTCGCTACAAACCATTTTCCTGTCGGGGCGGTCGCGACCGGCCCGTTGGTGGTCCCCTGCACGCCATCATTCAGCGTCCAGTCAATGCTCGCGCCGGCCTGAGCCGTTTGGTTTGCGGCGAGTGCTGAAATGATGGTGACCTTGGTACCCTGCACGTCGAGGTGATCATCGGAAATGATGGCGATTCCCGGAACGTTCGACTGGTTGCTCACCGAGAGGAGCCAGGAATGCTTGCTCGGCGCGGCATCGGGCTGAACGACGACCGGCGACACCGTGTTGCCGTCAAACCTGGTCGGGCCGGTGAAGGTCGACTGTTTCGTGTCGAATGATCCCTTCGCGAACGGTCGGACGCAAGTGACGTCGTGGGTTACCGGCGCCGAGGCTGTTTTCACGTTGCTGTTATCGCCCGGGGTCGTGCCGAGGTAGGTCATCGACAGGTCGACGGTATTTGTCACCGATGCCGTGAAGTCGCAATGATCGGCATCTGTGCCGCTTGGCGAGAATGCGGCAGCCGAGTATTTGACCGTGACCGTGCGGTCGATCCAGAGTGACGACGAGCCGGAACGGTGCCAACCGATGGCGGGAACGGCGCCGCTTTTCGGCGTTTGCGTCCAGATGACACTGTGCGTTGCCGAATCGTAGGCTCCATCCGGGCTCGCACTGACGAATTCCGCCCCCGCCGGAAGGCGGTCGGTGACGGTGAAACCCTTGGCACAGGTGAATCGTGCATCGCCCTTGGGAGCGCTTTCCTGCACGGTGAGACAGTTGCTGGCCATGCGAATCGTGTAGCTGTAGTTATCGCCGGTTCGTGCTGTGCCGCCGGCAGCTGTCGGCTTGATAAGCGCGAGTGCGGGTGTCGGAACCGTGGACGTCCAGACGACCGGCGCCGCCGTGGCGACAATCGGAGCCAACGCACTCGTCGCGTTGCCCGTCGCCGTCATCACGATCTGGAAACCGGAGGGGAGGAACGAGGCGGCGGCCGGGGTGTTCGCCGAGACGAATCCGCGGGGCGACCAGTCGTAGTTGACGACGAAGCTGCCGCCGTCACCGACGGCGACAGCACCCAACGCCACAGTCTGTGGCCCAGAACCCGCTGCCGGTGAAATCGTCGCGCCCACGAAGGGTGCCGTCCAGTTCGAGTAGAAAATCGGCTGGTAGAAGTTGTAGTTCGGGTCGAACGGGGTCCCTGACAGCACGATCGTTGCGCCGGTGCAGTCCGAAATGTTGCAGGAGTAGGACACTCGGTAGCCGAGGCCCGAACTCACGCTGCCGACCATCCCGGCGGTGGTCTGCGGATTGCCGCTCGAATCGACCGGCTCGATGTTCACCGAGAGCTGGGCGGTACCTGCGGCCTGCGCAACCGTCACCGGGACGACGACCCCGATGGAGACGAGTACGGAGAGGAGGAGGGCGAGGCCGGTGCGACCCCGTCGACGGGCGGCCGAAGAGTGACGAGAGTGCCGAGCAGCCATGTGTGAGATTTCCCCCAGTTTGTGAGGCACCCGCAGCCGATCGCTGTTCGGGCACACTACTCGCCAGAGTATGGGCGCATTCTCCTGGCTCCGGCCAAAAAGCGCGCAGGAGGACGGGTTTCACCCGGAAAGGTCACCCCCTTTCTAATCCCCCTGCAACGGGGGTGGATAACAGATAGGTTTGGACTCGTTTCGTCGTCGAATTCTGCCGGAACAAGATCACCTCAGAGAAAGCAGGGTCGTGTCGCACAGGTCAGCCCGCACATGACGCTTGAACTGGATGTCCCGACCCTGAGCGACATCGGGCTTCGGGGAATCCCGCGGACTCTTCACCACTTTCTCTCCCGCGAGCGACTGCTGGAAACCCTCGACAGCGGGGCGTCTGGGCGGCTCATCGTGCTGCGAGCACCGGGCGGAACAGGGAAAACCACCCTCCTCGTCGATTGGCTACGACAGCGACCGGACGACAGCCACCGTGTGGTCTGGATCGCCCTTGACCGGAGTGCCTCATCACGAGCGGGATTCTGGCGCCGCTTTGTCGGCGCCCTGGTCGCTGCACAGGCGGCGACGGCGGATGGGCCGCTGGGCGACATCCTGTCGGGTTATGTCGACCTCGACAGCGTTCCCTCTCTCGTTCTCGAGGAGCTGTCGAAGGCGGATACGCCCCTCCGCGTGATTCTCGACGACTTTCACGTCGTCGATGCCAGCAGCGTGGAAGACGTGATTTGGCTTCTTGAGAAATCTCAGTTCCTCCAGGTTCTCGTGACGACACGTCGACGGGGTCTTCTCGAAGAGCCCCGCGTGGCCGTGCGGCTGGAGCCGACGATCGTCACCGGCGCACAGTTGAACTTTGACCTTGCTGAGACCGAGGCGTTGATCGAAAGCTCCGAGGGCTTTCTTGCCGCCCAGGATGCGGTCACTATTTTTGGTGCGACGCACGGGCATCCGCTCGCCACGCGCGTCGCCATCGCGACACTTCTCTCCGAGCCCGGTGAACCTGACGCGCTCAGCCGCGACATGGTTGTCGCGCGGATCGCCACGCATGCAGCGCACGATCTGTTGCCGACCTTCACTGATGCCGCGCGGCGCGACGTGGCGCTTCGTGTCGCTCTCGCCCCTTCGGCCGAACTGACCCTTGCCCGTGAGCTGAGCGGCAGACCCGATGTCGAACAGGTGCTCCGCGAGTTCGAGCGCGACGGCTACGGAGAGTTCAGCGGGAAGGACGACACTGTAGTTTTCTCGTTCCATTCGCTTGTCAGCGCGGCGCTCGAATGGGAGGCCGAGCAGACTTTTGATCAGCACGAACTCGATCGATTACGGCGAACTGCCGCGCGATACTTCGCGGCGAACCGCAACCCGCTCGGGGCGCTCCGGCTTTTTGCGAAGGTTGGCGACACTCGCGCGATATGGCCGGTTGTCGCACAGTATTTCTCTGAGCTGATCACGCATCATCAGGCCGACCTCAAGGAGATAATCGGGACCCTTCCTCCTGGCGCGCTTCGCGAGGAGGGAACACTGGCAATTTCCCTGGCGATCGTGCTCGGTGAGGAAGAATCGCTTCCCTCCGCGTACCTGCGCCAGTTGGTCGACACGGCGCTCGAACAACTGGAGCCCCGCCGCAACGAGGTCGATCCGGTCGAGCTGTTCTGGACGCTCCTCGCGCGTTTCGCCGGGCTGAGAGCGGCCCGGCGCTATTGGGAAGCGGCGAGCGCCGGGGAGGATCTGCTCGACCACGTCGCCCGATTGTCTCCCGCTGAGCGCTCCCGCATCGGAAGTGCACGTGCAGCCGGATCCATTCAGATCATCATCACCGACATCCTCGTCGGTCGGCTCGACGAGGCGATCGTGCTTGCGCATCAGCTTGCCCACGACCCGCACCCCGGCCGTGGCCAACACCGACTCAGCCTGTTGGCCTATATCCAGTCGATGCGCGGCGACATGGTCGAAGCCGAACAATTCAGCCGGGCCATCACGCAGACGCGCGCGGCGCACTGGCGCGCGACGATTCCTGCGACCGGCTGGTACATCGCCGAGACGATCCTCCGAATCGAGGGAAACGACCCGCACGGTGCCATTGAGGTCATCTCAACGCTCGACTCACGCGTGTCCCATTTGGAGCACTGGCCATTCATCCTGTGGGCCAAGGGTCTTGCCCGACTGTCCGCCAGCACTCCCGAAATTGGCGCCGATGAACTTGCCGTGGCTGTGCGCGCAAATCGCTCACGATCCGCGAGCCCTTTCGCCCTCGATCTGCTCGGGGCGCTCCAGAGCGATCTGCATCTCGCGGCCGGTGAGCCGAAGAAGGCCCTCCACATCCTTGATCAGCGATCGCCGACTGCCATTCCCGTGGCGCTCGCGCGCGCGCGCCTCCAACTCGCCGCCAACGACGTGGAGGCGGCAAAGGTCGGGGTGAGCGCACTTCTCCGGGCCGAGCGCACGACCCCTCGGCAGCAGGCCGAAGCCCTCCTGCTCCTGGCGATCACCGAACTCCGGCTCGGACTGCCGAATGAGGCAGAGCACTTCGCTCGCCGTGCACTCGTGCTCATGGAGAAACTCGGGCTGCGTCTCCCCCTGAGCCTGGTTCCCCGCGCTGAACTTCACAGTCTCGTCAGCGCCCGTCTGCCCGATTTCCTCTCCTTGTTCGATGGCCGACCCGATCCGTTTCGATCGGTTCTGGCGCCGGCGGCGGCGCTGACAAAACGAGAGCGGTTGGTGCTCTCTGAACTCGCGTCAGCCGGCAGTCTCGACAAGGTCGCCCAACGGCTCTTTGTCTCGACGAATACCGTCAAGACGCAGCTCAAGAGCATCTACCGCAAGCTCGGAGTGACAACGCGCGAGGCCGCGGTACGCGCCGGGCGACAGAGCGGGCTCCTCGAGGACTGACCGGTCGACACGGCGGGTTCAGTCCCCGCCGCTTTGCTACTGAACCGGAGCGGACTCGTGGTGCCGATCAGGCGTGGGGTTGCGAAGCGAGATGCCGTGGCCGATCCGACGGAACAGCAACGCCGCCATCACCGCGCCGGCAGCGAAGAACCCGGCGCCCCACCAGTAGGCGGTGGCGTAGCTGTGAATCGCTGCCTGCTCGGCGACTGCGGCGGTGGGCGGAAGGTGCGACGCGATGTAGTCGGCGGCCGCAGTCGCGGCGAGTGTGTTCAGCAGAGCCGTGCCGATCGAGCCACCGACCTGCTGACTGGTGTTGACCATCGCGGAGGCGACCCCGGCGAAGTGGCGGTCGACCCCGAGGGTGGCCGTCTGCATCGACGCGGGCATGATCGACCCCATGCCGAAGCCGAGAATCAGCAGCGGCGGCAGGATGTCGGCGACGTAGGTGCTGTCGAGCCCGAGGTGGGTCAGGTAGACCATTCCGGTCGCACCGAGCGCCATCCCGAACGGCACCATCACCTTCGGGCCGAACCGCGGCACGAAGATATTCGTCGACAGCTGCGCGGCGAGCACCAGCATCGCGATCATCGGCAAGAAGGCGAGACCGGTCTGCATCGGCGTGTAGTGCAGTGAGGTCTGCAGGTAGTAGGTGACGAAGAGGAAGATCCCGAACATGCCGGCACCGGCGATCAGCACCGAGAGGTACGCGGCGCCGCGGTTGCGGTCGAGAACAATGGCGAGCGGCAGCAACGGATGCTTCGCCCGACGCTGCCAGAGCACGAACGCGACGAGCAGCACGACGGCGCCTGCCAGCATCCCCCAGCACCACGGGGAGTCCCAGCCCTCGGTCTCGGCGTTCGAGAATCCGAAGACCAGCCCGAAGAGAGCGCCGGAGACGAGCAGAGTGCCTGGCACGTCGAGCTTCGGGCGCGGGCCGACCCGCTTCGCGTTGCTCACGAAGATCAGGGCGCCGATGATGCCGAAGATCGCGATGAAGACGTTGATGTAGAGGTTCCAGCGCCAGTCGTAGTACTCGGTCAGGAAGCCGCCGAGCAGGAGGCCGACGGCGCCGCCGGCACCGGCGATCGCACCGAAGACGCCGAACGCGCGGGCGCGCTCCTTCGGAATGGTGAACGTCGTCGTCAGCACCGCCAGCGCCGTCGGCGCGAGCATCGCCCCGAACGCACCCTGCAGGGCCCGCGCTCCGACCAGAACACCGAAACTTCCCGCCGCGCCGCCCAGTGCCGAGGCCGCGGCAAATCCGATCAGACCGATGATGAACATCCGTTTGCGGCCGACAAGGTCGGAGAGACGTCCGCCGAACAGCAGCAGGCTGCCGAACGCGAGCGAATAGGCGGTCACGATCCACTGTCGTTCGCCGTTCGTGAAGCCGAGTTCGGCCTGCGCTGAGGGCAATGCGATGTTAACGACCGTCGAGTCGAGAACGACCATCAACTGGGCGAGAGCGACGACGGAGAGCGTCCACCAGCGCCGGGTTGACGCGGCCACGGCGGCGGGCGCGTCTAAAGAAACTGTTGAAGTCTGAGGCATAAACCCGAGACTATACGATACTGTGGAGTTCCGGATCTTAATAGTTCCTGAATATTCGTACAGACTCAATGGCACAATTCACAGAGATGGAGGTGGGAGCAATGACGCAACCGAACCTCACTGACGACAGCCTCACTGACGAGGCTGTCGAGACAGCGGAAACAGCAGAGCTGCCCGCGAAACTTGGTCGAAAACGTGACCACACCCGCGATCCTGAAATCCTGGATGCCGCCCTCGACGTGCTGGCGGAGGTCGGATACGACGGCATGACCGTCGACATGGTGGCCGCCCGGGCGAAGGCAGGCAAGGCCACCGTGTATCGCCGGTGGGCTTCCAAAGCCGAGCTCGTCATCGACGCCGTGGCCTGCATGAAGAAGATCGACCTCGACCCGGCGCACCTTCCCGACACCGGGACCCTGCGCGGCGACCTTCTCGCGATGATCAAGCCGCACTCGATCGAAGATGGCGAGAAGAAGCTGCAGATCATGGGCGGGCTGGTCTCGATGCTGTCCCGCGCACCCGAACTCGCTGAGGCGGCGAACGCAGCGATCGTCGAGCCTCGCGCGGCGGTCAACCGCGTGTTCATGCAGCGGGCGATCGACCGCGGCGAGATATCGGCCGGATGCGACGTCGAGGCGATCTCATTGATCGCTCCGTCGATGGCCGCGTACCGCGTGCTGATCTTGCGCAAGCCCGTCGACCGCGAGTTTCTCGTCTCGCTCATCGACGGCGTCGTGCTGCCGGCGGTCGGTTTGGGCAACCAGTCGAAGGATGCCGGGTAGCCGGGTAGCTGAGTAGCTGACCTACCGGTCGCTCAGGGCGATGCGATTTCCTTCGCTGTCGGCGATCTCTGCAACAGTCAGCCCGTCGCCGACCAATGTCGGCGGATAGAGCTCGACACCGCCGTTGGCGAGCGCCCGGTGCAGGGCATCGGGAACACTGTCGACCGTGATGTAGATCCTTGTGCCGTCGAGCGAGGGAACATAGCTGTCCCCTGCCATCAGGGCGATTCCCGAGCCTTCCGAGTCGGGATCAGCGGCCTCGTCAAGCAGACAGGCGGGATGGCCGTCGACAACGGTGCGGCGGGTCGTGCAGCCGAAGACCGCAACGTAGAAGGCCTGGGCGCGGTCCATGTTCCGCACCGGAATCTCCACATATGTCGCGCGCAGCGTCGGGGCCACCTGTACATCTCCTTCGGGCGGGGATTGGTGTCTCCAGCATGACAGACGCGCTGGGCGCCGGGCAGGAGTGAAGTCCGCCACCGGTCGGGGTGGGGAATCCCGCCAGCCCGTCTGGCAACGATGAAACCATCGCTGCCAACTCATGCCCCTGCCAAAATTAGGAATGGAGTGCGTGTCGCGGATGTGGGGTCCCGCGATTCCGCGGGCACGCCCCGGCCGACACACCTCCACTCCTGATTTTGGTCACAGACCAGGAACGTGGGGCAGGGAGAAATGCGGCGGACCCGAGATCTCGTGGCTCGACGCAGGCAGACGAATAGCCCCGAAACCACTGGGCCATTTCTTCTGCGGGAAATTCACGACATTCCGATTGCCCAGCAGTGACACGGGACTCCGAGCTCGTACCAGATCACTTTTCCACCACAACGCCGAATTAATTCCACGGCATGACTCGGACAGTGTGCCGCCTCTGATGATCTGCCCAATACCTCTATGAGCGGGGCGGACAGTGGAGCTTCGGTTGCGAGTCAAACAACGCTGTAGTGGTCTTGCTGACGCCTTCATCCGTCGTGCTCTCGCGTCAGAGCTGCCAAGAGCACGGACCGTGAGTTACCAGCGCAACAATCAGCCCGTAGAAAAGCCCCAAGACGATCGTCAAACCAACCCGAGTCGGCACGTTCTTGACCCACGGAACGATCAACAACGGCAACATCATCAGGACTGCTGCACCAACACAGCTTCCAAGCGCGAGGGCCAAGTACCGCGATTGCACACCCAGGGGGTCTTGGCTGCAACCGCCGATTGCGCCCCAAGCTAATCCGGCTAGGCCTGCCAGTGGAATGCTAAGGAAGGCCGTGACGGGTATCGCCCAGAACAAGTGCAGCGCCGGTCGGTGCAGCCCACCCCATTTGTGCGCATCATTTGTCATCTTCACTTCCCCGTAAGTGCGACTGATCCGTTGGCGGCGAAACGGCCTGCATCAGCACCGCAACCGCGACAAAGGCGTTTCGAGCAATAGTTTTCGAGCAATACGACGTCGTTTCACAGCTCCCCCGCCCCCTAGCCACCCTGTCGAGGCTGCTCGGAGGCTAGCTACCCTTCACGCCCGACCGCGACCCCGCTTTCTAGGGCCGTGAAGATTCATCGTCCACACAGCACAAACGCACCAATCACGAACACTCGGTCGCAACCAGCTGCGGTCCGAAGTCAGGAACGGAGTGCGTGTCGCGGCAACGAAGGCCCGGAATTCCGCGAGCACGTCACGGACGACACACCTCCACTCCTGATTTCGGTCCCCTCCGTGGATGGGGTGGAGGCTCGTTGCGGCCGAAGCCGGCCGTCAAAGCGCGTCGCTTGGGAGCAGCAGCGTTCGCCGATGGTCGAGGTTGTCGAGGCCACGCGAGCCGACCCCCGAGCATTGTGACGCAGACAGACGAATAGCCCCGGAATCACTGGGATTCACGAGGCTATTTCTTCTGCGGAACCGGTGGGATTTGAACCCACGGTACCCTGTAAAGGGTACTCCACCTTAGCAGGGTGGTGCACTAGGCCGAACTATGCGACGGTTCCTGGGTGCTCGCCGGAGCGAACACACGCTTGTAATCATAACCGAATCCGAGGCACCCTTTCGACCATCGCCGAGGCGCGGGTCTGATCGGATGCCCCGACTCGTTACTGGTCGTCGAGCGTGCGCCCGACCGAACATGTGAGTTCGCCTGCAGTCTGACCGGTGGCCCGATCTGACAGAACCACGCCGCCGGCGGGGTCAGCGGCCGGGTCAACCGGCGCACCGTCGGTTGGTGCCGCAGGATCGACAGCCGGGGCATCCGCAGCCGGCGCGTCGGCGGCAGGAGCCGGGGCGTTCGGATCGAGGGTTGCTCCACGACCCATCGCCCCGCTGAGCTTCAGGGGCTGGTCGGCGGCGATGGCCGCGAACATGTCGTCGAAGTCGGGCTGCGAAGGAACAACGCCACCCTCGGTGCCGCCGGTGGGCACCTGCACGAAGACGATGTCCTCGAGCGGGATGTCCTTCATCGCCATCGCGATGGAGGCGATGGTTCCGACGTCGTTCAGGCTTGCCGAGAGCGTCATGTTGCCGGTGGCGGCCTTGGCCAGCGAATAGACCTTGAGCGGGTCGGACAGGGTGTCGGCGCTCTTCACCGTGCGCACGAGCGACGACAGGAACACCTGCTGGTTGTTGATGCGCGTCAGGTCGCTGCCATCGCCGATGCCGTGCCGGGTGCGCAAGAACTGGAGCGCGTCGACGCCCTGCAGCTCGTGCATGCCGGGGTCGAGGAAGACGCCGGTGTATTCGTCTTCGATGCGCTCGGCCACACAGACCGGAACGCCGCCGACGGCGGTGGACAGCGCCATCACACCACTGAACTGCACCTCGGCCGCGAACGGGATGCTCAGCCCGGTGAGCGCCTCAACCGTGAGCACGGTGCAGGCCATGCCGCCGTAGCTGAGCGTGGTGTTGATCTTCTGTCGGCTCATCGCATCCGAGGTGTCGCCGTCGGGCAACGGGCACTCCGGAATGGGAACGAACATGTCGCGCGGAAAGCTGATGACCGAGGCGTTCTTGTGATCCTGCGAGATGTGCAGCAGCATCGTCACGTCGTTGAGGTCGCCGGTCTCATCTTCGCCGCCGAATGCCGGGTCTTGGCCGGCCCGGCTGTCGCTGCCGATGAGCAGCAGATTGACGCCGCCCTCAATGGAGGCGATCTGCGGAATGGTGCCGAGTTCTTTTTCGTTGGCCAGGTGAACGCTGGGCTTGACGCTGTTGGCAACGTCGAGCGCGGCGATTGCCGCAACGGATGCCCCACTCACGAGCAGCACGGCGAGCGCTGCAGAGGTGAACTTGGCCAGGGTGCCGAAGGGGTTGGACTTCTTCAGTCGGCCGTGCCGAATGGCGGTGAGCGGCTGCGCTCGATTGGATCGCGGGCGCAGTTGGTCGCTCACTCAGGTCCTTTCATCGGATGTGGGCCCTGACACGTCATAGTGCGGAGGGCGTGGGATTCGAACCCACGAGACATTTCTGCCCACCAGTTTTCAAGACTGGCTCCATCGGCCGCTCGGACAGCCCTCCAGTTCGCGAACGAACAAGCAACGATCCTATCCGATGACAGCCTCATCAGACTGACAGGACATCCTGTAAACATGCTGGACGAGCCCGCTCGGCCCCCGCGGCGCCTACTGATCACTGAGCGAGCGCCCCACCGTACAGGTGCGATCCGCCGCAGTTTGCCCGGTGATGCTCGGCGGGAGAACCACGGCCGGAGCCGTCGGCGGAGCGGCCGGAGCCGCTGACGTCGGCGTGCCGGTGGGCGCGATCGTGTCCGGCGATGACGGTGCCGGGGATGCGATGGGCGCCGGCGACGCTGGCGGCACCTGCTCGCTGGCCGGCCCCAGCTGGCCGCCCAACTGGATGGGTTGGTCGGCGGCGAGCGCCGCGAACAGGGCTGCCGCGTCATCGGTGCGCCCCATGAGCCCATCGGGCATTTCATCGACCGGGTATTGCACGAACACCATCTGCTCGAGGGTGACGTCTTGCAGCGCCTTCGCGATGGACACCATCGAGTCAAGGCTTTGCAGACTGGTGGAGAGACGCATATTGCTGGCCGCCGCCTTGGCCAGGCTGTAGAGCGTCAGCGGGTTATTCAGGGTCCCCTCGCTGGTGATGGTGCGCATCAGCGAGGCCAGGAACGCCTGCTGGTTGCCGATTCGAGCCAGGTCGCTGCCGGTCGAGAGACCGTGGCGGGTGCGCAGAAACTGTAGGGCGTCCCAGCCCGAGAGCACGTGTTCTCCTGCCGTCAGGAACGTGCCCGTGTACTCATCCTGGATCGGCTCGGCCACACAGACCGGCACTCCCCCGACAGCGTTCGACATCTCGATCACGCCGTTGAATTCGATCTCCGCCGCAAACGGGATCGTGAGCCCGCTGAGCTGCTGCACCACCGCGACCGTGCAGCCCAACCCGCCGTAGGAAAGCGCAGCGTTCAATTTGTCGGTGAAGCCGCCGTCGGTACCCGGCGCGCTTTCGTCGGGCGATGCCGAGCAGGCCGGTATGTCGACCTGCAGGTCACGCGGAAAGCTGATGACGGTGGCCGCGGTGTGATCCTGTGAAATGTGCAGCAACACCGTCACGTCGCCCAGGTGCTCACCACGCGGGCCGAACCGTGGGTCACCCTGGCCGCTGTCGCTGCCGACGAGCAGCAGGTTGACCCCGCCCTCGATCGCCCCGATCTCCGGAACGGGGCCGTTGGAGTCGGCCGGCAGCGCGACGGGTGCCTTGAGGCTGGATGTCACGTCGCCGATGGCAATTCCGGTCACCGTCGCCGCACTCACCAGCACGACGGCGACCGCCACGGCAAAACCCTTGAGCAGGGTGATCGACACCGGTTGCACGGGCAATCGGCCGTGCCGGGCGATCGGCGCGGGAGCCGGCGGCGCGAGGCGGGCGTCGCCGCGCGGTCCAGGCGGATCTGCCGCTGATCTGGTGATCATGCGGAGACCCTACACCGCGGTGCTGCTGTCGCTCTGAGGCTTTGAGAACGCTCAGAGTGGTGGTGTGCCTAGAGCGTGGCGAGCACGTGCGCCAGGCCGTCGCCCTGCACCGAAGCCGTGGTTTCGGTGGCAACGGCGATCACGTCGTCGGGTGATTGACCCATGGCCACGCCGCGGCCTTCGTGGCCGGCCCAGAGCAGCATGTCAATGTCATTGCGGCCGTCACCGACGGCGAGAATGCGGCTGCGCGGGATGTCGAGCTCGGTGCGCACGCGCTCCAACGCTGTGGATTTGTTCACGCCGTCTGGGGCGATGTCGAGCCACGCGGTCCAGCCGATGGCATAGCTGACACGGTGCAGACCCATCCGATCGACGACGGCGAGAAACTCTTCCATCTGGTGGTCGGGCGAGATCACGACGACGCGGGTTGCCGGGTACGCCAGCAGCTCGTCGAAGTCGACGCGTTCGCTGTCGTCACCGATGGTGTCGTCGGGAAAGACCTCGGTGAAGCGGTAGTGACCCTGCTCGTCTTCGACGGCGAAGCGGGCGTTGTCGAGGTGGGAGCGCATGGTGGTGAGCACGTCGGACGGGTCGAAGGATTCGATCCATTCGCGGCGGTATCCCGACGGCTCGGATGGATCGTGCGCCAGCGTGACAGCCCCATTCGAGCAGACGAGGAAGCGCGGCGTGATGCCGAGGCGGGTGAGCACCGGCAGGGTCGCGGCGGCCGAGCGGCCGGTGGCCAGCATGACCTCGTGCCCGGCCCGGTCGAGGCGGTCGACCTCGGCGAGCACAGCGTCGCTGATCGTGCCGTCTTCGTGCATGGTCGTGCCATCAATGTCGAGGGCGACGAGCCACGGGGTGTCGGCCGGGTCGGGGGCGCCCACGAGCTCGGTCGAGCGGCTGGAGTCGGTCACCGGATCGGCTCGATCACTTCGAGGCCGCGGAGGTAGGGGCGGAGCGCCTCGGGAACGCGCACCGAGCCATCCGCCTGCTGGTGCGTCTCGAGCAGGGCGACGATCCAACGCGTGGTGGCCAGGGTGCCGTTCAGCGTCGCGACGGGCGTGGTCTTGCCCGACTCGGTGCGGTAACGGATGTCGAGACGGCGCGACTGGTAGGTGGTGCAGTTGCTCGTGCTGGTGAGCTCACGGTAGGCACCCTGCGTGGGAACCCACGCCTCGATGTCGAACTTGCGGGCGGCGCTGGAGCCGAGGTCGCCGGCGGCGACGTCGATCACGCGGTAGCTCAGGCCGAGCGACTGCAGCATGCCCTCCTGCATCGCGACGAGGCGGTCGTGCTCAGCCTCGGCGTTCTCAGGCAGCACGTAGGCGAACATCTCAAGTTTGTTGAACTGGTGCACCCGGATGATGCCCCGGGTGTCTTTTCCGCCGGAGCCGGCTTCGCGGCGGTAGCAGGTCGACCAGCCGGCGTAGCGGAGCGGTTCGACCGAGAGGTCGAGGATCTCGTCGGCGTGGTAGCCGGCAAGCGCGACCTCGCTGGTGCCGGTCAGGTAGAGGTCGTCGGCGGGGAGGTAATAGATCTCGTCGGCGTGCTCGCCGAGGAAGCCGGTGCCGTCCATGATCTCGGGGCGCACGAGCGTCGGCGTGATCAGCGGCGTGAAGCCGGCGTCGAGGGCGCGGTCGAGGGCCATGTTCATCAGGGCGATCTCGAGGCGGGCGCCGATGCCCTTCAAGAAGTAGAAGCGCGAGCCCGACACCTTGGCGCCGCGGCTCATGTCGATCGCGCCGAGCAGCTCGCCGAGCTCGAGGTGGTCGCGCGCCTCGAAGTCGAATTCGGGGGTCGTGCCGTGCGTGCGCAGGGTGATGAAGTTGTCTTCGCCGCCGGCCGGAACGCCGTCGATGATGGGGTTCGCGATCGTGCGCACGATCTGGTGGAAGCGAGCCTCGGCATCCGTCGCGATGGCGCTGGCAGCCTTGACCCGGGCAGCGAGCTCCTGGGCCTGGGCGACGAGGGCCTTCTTCTCGTCTTTGGGCGCGGCGGCGACGAGCTTGCCGAACTGGTTCTGCTCGGCGCGCAGGGCTTCGAACTCCGCGATCGTCGTGCGACGTTCGGCGTCGGCGGCGAGCGCCTGGTCGACGGCCTCCACGGAGGCGCCACGGGCCTCCTGTGAACGCTTGAGGAGGTCAGGATTTTCGCGAAGCAGCACCGGATCAATCACGCTGGCCAGTCTACAAGCGCCAGCCGGGGCAACCCGATAGCCTGGCTGGGTGGCTGCCCCCGGCGTGACCGACCCTCATCGCCAGGCGTCTGTCGTCGCTCAGCATGCGGCGGTCATCTACAACCCGATCAAAGTCGACCTGAAGAAGCTGCGCGCGAGTGTGAATGCGGCCGCGCAGTCGGCCGGCTGGGCCGATACCCTCTGGTTTCCGACGAGCGAGAAGGATGCCGGCCAGCAGGCCACCCGTCGCGCGATACGACAGGGCATCGCGATGGTGATCGCGGCGGGCGGCGATGGCACGGTGCGCGCCGTGGCCGAAACCCTGCGCGACTCGGAGATTCCGCTGGCGATCGTGCCGTCGGGCACCGGAAACTTGCTGGCCCGCAACCTGCAGCTGCCGCTCGGCAGCATCGACGACGCGGCGGCGATCGCGTTCGGCGGCGAGGACCGGGCGATCGACCTCGGCGTGGCCAGCGTGACCGGGGTGACCGGCGACACCGACGACCATGTGTTCTTGGTGATGGCCGGCCTCGGCCTCGACGCCGAGATGATTGCGGCGACCCGCCCCGATCTCAAGAAGCAGGTGGGCTGGCTGGCCTACATCGACGCCGGCATGCGGGTGATTCCGAAGGCCGTGCCGTTTCGCATCCGCTACAGCGTGGCCGGGCGGGCCGACCGCTCGGCGCACATCAGCACGATCCTGATCGCCAATTGCGGCACATTGCCCGGCAACCTGCAATTTCTTCCCGAAGCGCAGGTCGACGACGGGATTCTGGACATTGCCATGCTGCAACCGAAGGGCCTCTTCGGCTGGCTGAAGATCTGGCGCCGGGTCAGTTGGGAGAACGGTGTGCTGCGCCGCTCGAAGACCGGCCGCAAGCTGATCGAGGCGACCGAGGAGAACAACGAACGTACGATGATGACGCTGCAGTCGGCGGACATCCGGATCACCGTGGACAACCCGCAGCCGTTCGAGATCGACGGCGACGAGTTCGGGTCGGTGCGGGCGCTGTTCGTGCGGGCCGATCCGCGGGCGTTGATCGTGAAGGTGCCGGCGGCATCCTCATAACGTCGTAGCCCGTTGACGGGGCTACCTGGCCGTGAGGGGTCGCAGATCGACCTTCGTCGGCCGGTTCAAGGTCGATGTGCGACCCCTCACGCTGCACGCGGTGAGGGTTCGATGGTCAGGATGCCGCGCGACGCTCGCGCTGCCACCGAATTGCGCGTTCAAAGACGAGGCCGACGAGCACGAGCATTCCCGTCGAGGTCATCGACGGCGCGAGCGACCAGGTCAGCTGCTGCAGAATCAACTCGATGGGCGCCTCCCCCGAAATGCCGCTATAGCCGCGGTTCTGAGCAGCAATGGCTTGCCAGACCATCCACATTCCGCCGACGATCAGAGCGACTCCGATCACCCAGAGGGCGGTGAGGAACGGGTTGCGCGGTGGCCGCGAATCCGTCGCCCACCCGTCACCGTCGTCGTAATCATCATCCCGGCGATTACTTTCGCCGAACCGTGTCAAATGACCACTTTCCGGGTCGGAAATCGGTGATTTGGCACGGTTCGGCGGCGGGGCGACGGGTTGCGAGGAAACGGGTGAGGTGGATGGTACTGGTGAGGTGGGTGAGGCGGATGCGACGGGAGTGACGGACGCGACGTGAGGCGCGGCATCCGCTCGCGTGGATGCATCGGCACGAGAAGTCGCATCGGCACGAGGTCGCATCCGCACGAGAACGCTTCCCACCAGAGGAACGAGCAGCGGAGTGCTCACCCGGCCGAAAGCCGCGCTGAAACATGGGGTCGTGCCGCGGATCGAACCGCGGCTGACCGTCTGCGTCAGCGCCGGAGGTCATGCCGGTTCCTGCCCGATGATCCCGCGCAGCCAATCGCGGGCCTCAATGAAGATTCCATCGTCGTAGCGATCGGTGAACTCGATCGTGCGTTTGTCGGCACGGGGGTAGGAGCCGAGAAATGTCACGTTGGGGCTGAACCGGCGCAGGCCGAGCAGCGCGTCGGCCATCCGTTCGTCGAGAATGTGGCCATCCGCGTCGATGACGAACCGGTAGCGCCCGAGCTCGTCGCCGATCGGCCGGGACTGGATCAGGCTCAAGTTGACCCCCCGGGTGGCGAACTGCTCGAGCATCTCGAGCAGGGCGCCCGAGTGATCCTCCGGCAACTCGACGAGCAGGCTCGTCTTGTCGGCGCCGGTCGGAGCCGGAAGCTCGCTGGTGCTCGCAACGAGCACGAAACGGGTGACGGCGTTGGGGTTGTCGCCGATATTCGTGGCGAGAACGGCCAGATCGTGGTGCTTGACGATTCCGGGCGGCGCGATCGCGGCATCCGCGTGACCATTCTCGAGCAGCGCGGCGGCGGCCGCGACATTGCTCGACGCGGGAATGTGGCCGTGTCCGGGCACTGCTTTTTCGAGCCAGGCGCGGCACTGGGCGTAGGCGACCGGATGCGCGTTGACGGTGTGCACCTCGGCGAGTGTCGTTCCGTGGCGCGCGACCAGGTCGAAGCTGACCGGCACGAGGTATTCGCCGATGATGCGGAGGTTCGGAACGTTGGCGAGGGCATCCTGGGTGGCGGTCACCCCTCCGTCGACGGAATTCTCGATGGCGATCATCGCCGCGACGCTGCGCCCGGCGACGACGTCGGCCAGTGCCTCGCCCACGTTGCTGACCGCGCGCCAGGTCTTGCCTGCTGCCTCGGGCACCTGGGCCAATGCCGCCTCAGTAAACGTGCCGGCCGGTCCGAGGAAGCTGTAGCTGTCGGGGGCAGGTGAGGTCTCTGGCATGGCTGCAAGCCTAGTTGGAGTGCCGCCTCGAAGCCGGGAGCGCGCGCCTGGTCAAGTCCCCGGACACGAGCGGCGTTTGGTCTGGTGAAATGCAAGGCGGAAGAGGAGGTCGTACCGGGGTTGTACGGCCGACGATGACAACGCACCAGTTCGCCCGACCAGGCGACGCGAAGCGGTGCCAGACTGGGGGCATGAGTGAGCGCGCAGGAACCCCGGCCCAGGAATCAGATCTGATCGACGTCACCGCTTTGGTTGCCGCCTACTACGCGTTGAAACCGGATGTCGCCATCCCCGCCCAACGCGTGGCCTTCGGCACGTCGGGGCACCGGGGTAGTTCGCTGAACACCGCATTCAACGAGAATCACATCGCCGCGACGACGCAGGCCATCGTCGAGTACCGGGCGGAGCAGGGCATCACCGGCCCGCTCTTCATCGGTGCGGACACCCACGCGTTGAGCGCGCCGGCGTACACGACAGCGCTCGAAGTGCTCGTCGCCAACAATGTGCGGGTTCTCGTCGACGAGTTCGACGACTACGTGCCGACGCCGGCCCTGTCGCACGCGATCCTCGCCTACAACCGTGCCGGTCACGGCGATGAAGCCGACGGCATCGTCGTCACGCCGAGCCACAACCCGCCGATGGACGGCGGTTTCAAGTACAACCCGCCGCACGGCGGCCCGGCCGACGGCGACGCGACCAGCTGGATCGCCGCCCGCGCCAACGACCTCATCGCCCACGGCATGCGTGACGTGAAAATGAGCGAGCCGAGCGCCGTCGAGGCCTACGACTTTCGGGGCGCCTACGTTGACGACCTCGAGAACATCATCGATATGAAGGCGATCCAGTCCAGCGGCATCCGCATCGGGGCCGATCCGCTCGGCGGCGCCAGCGTGGGCTACTGGGGCGCGATTCGCGACCGCTATGAGCTCAACCTGACCGTGGTGAACCCGAAGGTCGACGCGACCTGGCGGTTCATGACGCTCGACTGGGACGGAAAGATCCGGATGGATCCGTCGAGCCCGTCGGCCATGGCATCCGTTCTGGCGCACCAGCACGACTACGACATCCTGACCGGCAACGACGCCGACGCCGACCGCCACGGCATCGTCACCCCCGACGCCGGGCTGATGAACCCCAATCACTTCTTGGCCGTCGCGATCGACTACCTGTACAGCCACCGCGAGCAGTGGCCGGCGGATGCCGAGATCGGAAAGACGCTCGTCTCCTCGAGCATGATCGACCGGGTCGCCGCGGCGCTCGGGCGGCCGCTCTGGGAGGTTCCGGTCGGCTTCAAATGGTTCGTGCCCGGCCTGCTCGACGGCTCGGTCGCGTTCGGCGGCGAAGAGAGCGCGGGCGCCAGCTTCGTGCGCTTCGACGGATCGGTCTGGACCACCGACAAAGACGGCATCCTGCTCGCGCTGCTCGCCGCCGAGATTCTCGCTGTCACCGGCAAGACCCCCAGCCAGCGGTACGCGGAGTTGGCCGAGCAGTTCGGCGCGCCGGCCTACGCCCGCGTGGATGCCGCGGCGACGCCCGCGCAGAAGGCTGCGCTGGGCAAGCTCAGCGGCAGCGATGTCGCGGCCACCACGCTCGCCGGTGAGGAGATCATCGCAAAGCTCAGCCACTCCCCCGGAAACGGTGCGGCAATCGGAGGCCTCAAGGTCGTCACGGAGAACGCCTGGTTCGCCGCGCGCCCGAGCGGAACCGAAGACGTCTACAAGATCTACGCCGAGTCGTTCAAGGGTGCAGAGCACCTGGCCGAGGTGCAGCGCGAGGCCAAGGCGATCGTCGACGCGGCGATCGCGTAGCCGGACCTATCCGTACCGGTGATCGAGGAGCGCGCGAGCTTGCGAGCACGTGTCTCGAGATCTGGCGAGGCGACGCTCAAACGCGACCCAGGTTCAGAGATCGGATCGCGTGATCTCGAGACACGGCCGACTCCGTCGGGCGCTCCTCGATCAACGAAATGGCGACCGACGGCTACGGAATGCTCCAGTAGTAGACCGAGGCCCCCGGGTGATTCGTCGTGATCGCCCAGTCCACCGAACGATAGTCCGTGTCGTCGGTGTGCCCCGCGTAGTAGATCTTGATGTTGTCGCCCGTGCCTTCGATGCGGGTGACAACGGCGGTGTGGTCGCGGTCGCCCGAGTTGTCCCAATCGAACTGCGCGATGTCGCCGAGCTTGACCTGATCGCGCTCGGAGTCACTCAGCGCGGTCGCCCGCCCGCTCTCCTCGAGATAGTCCCTGAACGCCGTCGAGCTCACCCAGGCTGAGGAGAAATCGAAATCGTCGCCGGTTCCCTCTGTCCACCAGTCGTCGTCCATCGTCCAGCCCCGCACGATCAGCGATTGGCTGGCGAAGTCGACACAGTCGTTGTCGGGGACCACGCCGTATTCGGCGGTGTTGTAGTGCTTCCAGTGCTTGAGCACGTAGGCCAACTGGGCCTCAACCGCTGCATCCTGGGGCTGCGCGTCGCTCGCGCTGCCGCCGGAGGATCCCGGGGCGCCTGAACCGCTCTGTCCGCCGCCACCCAGGCCGAAGTAGTCCGCGCCATCCGCGAATTGCATCGCAAAAACGGCGCCGCCGACGACAAGACCGCCGATCAGAACTGCGGTGATGCCTCGGCGGGCGGTCCGGGAAAACGCCACGATCTTCTCAATTCGTCGGGTACGAGTTGGGGAAAGCTATTCTTTCAGGTGCTCGGTCCCATGCTGCACATGGATCCTGAACGCTGACCCCCAAACGGGTGTGGTTCCAGGTTACGCGACGCTCCAGTACGAGACGGATCCGCCGGTGCCCGACACCGACTCATCGACCGACTTGAAGTCGGTGTCATTGGTGTGGCCGCCGTAGAAGATCTGCGTGCCAGACGCCGTCTTGTCGACGCGCGTGACGATTGCGGTGTGGTCGCGGTCACCTGAGTTGTCCCAGTCGAACTGCGCGATGTCGCCGACCTTCACCTGGTCGCGCTGGGCGTCGCTCAGTGGCGTGGCGCGCTCGGGGTGGTTGCTGAGGTAGTTGGCGAAGGCGGTCGAACTTGACCAGGCTGCGCTGTATCCGCCGCTGGTGCCGTTGTACGACCACTCGGAATCCATGGTCCAGCCGCGCGCGATGAGCGACTGGCTGGTGAAATTCACGCAGTCGTTTCCTGCGATTGAGCCGTACTGCAGCGTGTTGTAGTTCTGCCAGTGGGCCAGCACGTAGTCGGTCTGTGCCGCGATTGCGGCAGCCTGGGCTGCGGCGGCAGCTTCGGCAGCGGCCTGGGCGGCAGCGGCAGCCTGGGCGGCGGCGGCAAGCTGCGGGTCGGGAATGTAGTTGAAGGTAAGCGGAGCGGCCGCTGCGACGCGAAGCGCCGGAGTCAGCGACGACGGCGAAGCGAGCGATGCCGCCGGGGCCGCTGCCGCTGCCGCTGGGGCCGAGTCGGCCGCGGCAGTCGCATCGGTCTTGGCCAGCGACGTGTCGTCGACCTTCACCGCTTTGCCCGCAATGTCGAAGAGCTCAACGGCGACGGTGCCGGTCGCGAGGTCTTTCGCCGGCGGGGTGGTGATCGTCACGGTGTCGGTGGTGGCCGAGGTGACGGCTCCGGGGGTGCCGCCGAAGCTGACGGCGGCCACCTTGCTCAGGTCTTCGCCGGTGACGGTGACGACGGTTCCGCCGGTCACGGGTCCGGCCGACGCTCCGTCGGAGGCGATGATGCTGCTGCGCACGATGGGGTCTGGTCCGGCGACGGGCCGGTCGATGGCGGCGACCGCCCTGACGGCCGAGTCATCGGCGGATGCGCCGATGGCGCCGGCTCCGGTGGCGACGCTCAAGGAGATGGCGATCGCGGTGCAACCGGCGACGACGCTGGCGCCGAGCACGAGTCGGCGATCATTCTGCAGCGATTCAGCGCGGTGCTTGCCGCGACTGGGGGTGAGGTTTTCAAGGACATGACGAGTAACTCTGGTGAAGGCGGGGCGCACACAATCGTTTCTGATCAGGAAAGGGGGACTTTCCAGAGAAACACTCATCTTTGGCAAGGTGCTGTGCAAAGCATCCATATCCCATGCGAACGCATGGTCTGCCGACGCCGTTTGAGTGGGTGGTGAGCGGATGCCGCGTGCGGGCAGATCCGTGCCCTCAGGGCGATCGGCGGCCCTGCGCCCACACCTCGACGTCAGCGGCGCGGAAACCGGGCGCGCAACCCAAAAAAGACGACCGGAACGAGCACCAACGCCGCAAAGCCGTTGACGGCGGTGAAACCGCCCCAGCCGAGAAGCAGGCCTGACGCGGCGGCAGCAATGGCGGCACCGAGGTTCATCGCGGCATCCGTCGCCCCCTGCAGCGGCACCCGAATGCGCTGTTCGACGGTGCGGGTCAGCAACGTCGAACCGCCGATCATGCCGGCCGACCAGCCGAGCCCGAGCAGACCGAGGGCGATCGGCAGGCCGATCATGTCGTCAGGGGCAAGAACCGCACCGAGGGCGAGAGCTGCCGCGAACACGATCACGCCGACAAAGATCACCCGGCTCGGCCCGATACGGTCGGCGAGCCAGCCCATCAGCGGGCTCGCGCCATACATGCCCAGAATGTGCACGCTCAGCACGAGGCCGACGAGACCGAGCGAGAGGCCCTGGTGGTGCATGTGCACCGGGGTCATCACCATCACACCGACCATGATCGTTTGCGAGCAGACGATCGCGACCATCGCGAACACGGCTTTCGGCTGGCCGAGGGCGCTGCGGAGCGCCGCGCGCAGGCCGAGGGCGGCGACCGGTGCCGCATCCCCGGCAAGTTGGCCGGCCGGTGGGGTGCGCAGCAAGAAAGCGGCCAGCAGCGTCGACAGGGCGAACGCCGCCCCGGAGAAGAGGTAGGGGCCGGCGAGCGGCTCGATTCCGAGGTTTCGCCCGAGGTCGCTGCCGAGCTGCGAGAGGTTCGGCCCGGCCACCGAGCCGAGCGTCGTCGCCCAGAGCACAATGGACATCGACCGGGCCTCATACCCCCTCGACGCCACCTCGGTTGCGGCGAAGCGCGACTGCAAACCGGCCGCGCTGGCGGCGCCGAATGCGGCGAGCCCGATGAACAGCACCACGATGCTGCCGGATGCCGACGCCGCGAAAATGAGGAGGGTTCCGACCAATGCCAGGCCGTAGCCGACCGCAAGCGCCACGTGCCGGCCGGCCCGGGTGGCGAGCCTGGCCAGCGGAATCGCGACGAGCGCGGCACCCAAGACGCTGGAGGTTTGCGCGAATCCGGCCATGGTCACGGTGCCGGTGAGTTGCTCGGCGAGCAGGCCGCCGACCGCGATGCCTGACGCGACGCCCACCCCGGCCAGCAGCTGATTCACGATCAACAGGGCCAGCGGCATCCACCCGGTGCGTCGGGAGAGGCGCCGGCGCACGGCGGCCACGGCGAGCGGGGCGGCCGGCTCAGCCATAGTTCGGGGCTGCGGGAAGGCCGAAGAATTCCTCAAGCGTGGTCACGCCCGTGCGGTGCATTTCGGTGGAGAGCTCAACTCCGACATAGCGAAAGTGCCACGGCTCGAACGCGTACCCGGTGACCGCGACCTTGTCGGCGGGGTAGCGCAGAATGAAACCGAACCGCCAGGCGTTGGCGGCCATCCACTGACCCTCAGGAGTGTCGGCGAAACAGGTGTTGAGCGAGCAATTTCCGGAATCAGCGCCGATGTCGATGGTGAGTCCGGTTTGGTGTTCGCTCGTGCCGGGGCGAGCGGTGCTCGTGTCGGCGAAAGCCTGGCCGTTGTCGGCCACATCGTTGCCGTAGACCCGCACCTGCGTCTCATAGCTGCGGTAGGCGCTGTTCGAAGCGAGGGTCAGGCCGGTTTCGGCGGATGCTGCGGCGAACATCGAGACGACGGCGTTCGACGCCTCCTGGCGAAGCTCCGGCGCATTGGTGTGCGGCACGGGAACGGCGACGAGGTCGGGCGGAACGAAGTCAACCGGGTTCAGTGGCCGGAGCTTGTTCACGACGACCCAGATGCTCGCCGGGTCATCGATGGAGAACTTCGCGCGGTTGAACGTCGGCACCGGCACCGGGGCGGCGGTCTGCGCCGGCACCGGCCGCGCAGTGAAGGTCGGAACCGGCGTCTGAGTCGGTGTCGGCGTGTCGGTGACGACCGGCGACGGCATCGCGGCGTTGGGACTCGACGCGCGTCCGGAGACTGCACCGGCCCCCAGAGCCAGCACGGAGAGCACCACGCCGGCGACAACGATCAGTACGAATCGCCTCCGGCGCACCTGCTGCGAATCCCGCGTGCGCGGACGATCTTCTGACACCTCTTGAGTTTAGCCGCGACCGCTAACCCCCGATTCGCGGGTCGCGAGATTTTTCTTGCTGCGGCGAATGCCACGGAGTAACTTTGCTCGCGATGACGCCTTCGGACCCCTCCGCAGTGCCTCCCCCCGATCCGACGAACGCGGCGATCCCGGGTTCATCAGCCGCGTCATCCGGCGCAGGTGGGTCGGGCGCCAGCGCATCCGGTGCCTCCGGCCCGTCCGGCATCGATGCCCCGTCAGCGTCGAACCCGCTGATGACGCACCGGCAGATTCTGTTCGTGATCTTCGGCCTCATGGCCGGCATGTTTCTTTCGGCGCTCGATCAGACGGTGGTCGGCACCTCGATGCGCACCATCGCCGACGATCTCGACGGCCTCGCCCTGCAAGCCTGGGTGACCACCGCCTACCTGATCGTCTCGACGATCAGCACCCCGATCTACGGCAAGCTGAGCGACATTTTCGGGCGGCGGCCGCTGTTCATCATCGCGATCTCGATCTTCATGATCGGATCGCTTTTGTCGGGACTGGCCACCTCGATGTACGGCTTGGCGATCGCCCGAGCGGTGCAAGGTCTCGGCGCCGGCGGACTAATGGCCCTGCCCTTGACGATCATGGGCGACATCCTCGCCCCGCGCGAACGAGCGAAATACCAAGGCTATTTCTTGGCCGTCTTCGGAATCTCGAGCGTCATCGGCCCCTTGCTCGGCGGGCTTCTCGCCGGCACCCCCGAGATTCTCGGCATCACCGGCTGGCGCTGGGTCTTCTTGATCAATATCCCCATCGGCCTGGTCGCCCTCGCCATTGTGCTGCGCTTTCTGCACATCCCGCACTTCAAGCGGCCGGCCCGCATCGACTGGTGGGGCGCGGCGACGGTCATCATCGCGACGGTCCCCCTGCTGCTCGTGGCCGAGCAAGGGCGCATCTGGGGCTGGGGATCCGTGTCGGCCTGGGCCTGCTACCTGGTCGGCGCGCTCGGCACTATCGCCTTCATCCTGATCGAGAAGGTGATGGGCGACGACGCGCTCATTCCGCTCAAACTGTTCAGATCGGCGACATTCTCGATGGCCACCGTCCTCGGCGTGCTCGTCGGATTCGGCATGTTCGGCGCACTGATGACCCTCCCGCTCTACCTGCAGCTGGTCAACGGCGCGACCCCGACCGAGAGCGGCTTTCTCATGCTGCCGCTCATCCTCGGCCTGATGATCGCGTCGATCGCGAGCGGCCAACTCATCGCCCGCACCGGCAAGTACCGCATCTTCCCGATCCTCGGCACCTTCTTCATGTCGGCCGGCTTCTTCTGGTTCACCTTCGCCACCGCCGACAAGCCCGTCACGTTCATGATGGTCGGGATGCTGCTGGTCGGCCTCGGTCTCGGCCAGCTGATGCAGACACTCACGATCGCCAGCCAGAACTCGGTCGGCGCCCGCGACATCGGGGTGGCGACCTCCTCGGCCACCTTCTTCCGGCAAATCGGCGGCACGCTGGGCACCGCTGTGCTGTTCTCGGTGCTGTTCACGCGCATCCCGATCGACCTGACCGCGATTTTCAGCGACCCCGCCACGATCACCGCCCTGAAGACCGCCGCAGCTGACCCGGCCGTGCAGTCCAACCCGGCCAATGAGCAGATTCTGAAGCTGCTGCAAGACCCGAGCGCTCTCGCCGGAGCACTCGACGGGGATACCTCGTTTCTGAACACCTCTGACCCGCAGCTTGCCGCGCCGTTCCTCGACGCCTTCAACGAGGCGGCGGTCACGGTGTTCTGGGTCAGCTTCTTCGTGCTGGCCTTCGCGTTCGTGCTGAGCTTCTTCTTCAGGACTCCCCCGCTGCGCAAGACCTCGGCGCTGCAAGAGGTGGCCGACGAGAACGAACTGGCCCGGCAGGCGCAGTCCGCAGGCGACCGGATGGGTGCCCTGGTGGAGCCCGGGACGGGGTCGACGCCGGTTCAGGTGCCGTCGACGGCGGAGCCTCCGCCCGGCACCTCGGAGGGACCGCCTGAACCGTCGGGCTCGCCGCCGCCGCTGCCCGCCTGACGCGCGCGCCGCATCCGCACGCGCTCGGACCGCGTTGCACACCGCCGAGCCTGACCGTTGCGGTCGAGTTGCCCTGTTGCGCCGCTCAAACTCGAGCGCAACGCTCAAAGTCGGTGTCATCTAGCGCACGCTTGTGAACGCAAATCCATTTTCGTGAGAGCGCTCTCTTGACAACACTGCGCAGGTGCGCTTAGCTCATCTACGCCACCGTGAGAGCGCTCTCACGCATCGAGAGCGTTCCCCGGCCGGCCTCGGCCAGGTCAATCACCACCGATCGGCGCGAGAGCAGTCTTCGCTACTGATCCACCACTTTCAGCTCGACCCACCACGCACACAAAGGAGTGACCGTGAAGCTTTCACGACGCACACAGGCCGTTGCAGCCGTTGCCGGTGCAGCAGCATTCGCCCTCATCGCCAGCGGATGTACGGCATCCACAGGCGACGAACCCGCCAGCTCGGACAACCCGATCGAGCTCACCGTGACCACGTTCGGCACGTTCGGCTACGACGACCTCTATAAGACCTATGAGGCCGAACACCCCGGCATCACAATCAAGGCCACGAACATCGATACCGGCGGAAACGCCCGCACCGATATGTTCACCAAGCTCGCGGCCGGCTCCGGCCTCACCGATGTCGTCGCCGTCGAAGAAGGCTGGCTCGGCTCGGTGATGGAGGTCTCCGACCAGTTCGTCGACCTCAATGACTTCGGCGGCAAAGACATCAGCAGCCGCTGGGTCGACTGGAAGCTGGCTCAAGGCACGGATGCCAATGGCCGCCTCATCGGCTACGGCACCGACATCGGCCCCCAGGGTCTCTGCTACAACGGTGCACTCTTCGAAGCAGCGGGCCTGCCGAAGGACCGCGAAGCGGTCGCCGAACTGTTCGGCGGCGCCGACGCCACCTGGGACCAGTACTTCAAGCTCGGCAACGAGTACAAAGCCAAGACGGGCAAGGCCTGGTACGACCAGTCGGCCTTCGTCTGGAACTCAATGGTGAACCAGCTCGACGAGGGCTACTACACCGCCGACGGCGAACTCAATGTCGCGGGCAACCCCGAGCTCGAAGAGCGTTGGGGCTGGATCACCCAGAGCATCGCCGACGGCCTCTCAGCCAAGCAGGCCCGCTGGGACTGGGGCGGCGGCAAGGGCTTCGTTGACGGCAGCTTCGCCACCTTCGTCTGCCCCGGCTGGATGCTCGGCGTTGTGCAGGGCAACACGGAATCCGGCGGCGGCGACGCCTCAACCGGCTGGGACTTCGCCGACGTCAACCCCGGCGGAGCCTCTAACTGGGGCGGTGCGTTCTTGACCGTTCCGACCACGTCGAAGCACCAGAAGGAAGCAGCCGAGCTCTCGGCTTGGCTGACCGAACCGGAGCAGCAGGTTGCGCAGTTCGAGGCAGCCGGCACCTTCCCGAGCACGACTGACGCTCAGACCACGCTGGCCGACGAGGCCACTCCGAATGAGTTCTTCCAGGGAGCCCCGGTTGGCGCCATCCTCGCCTCCCGCGCTCAGGGAGTCGTCGCCCAGTTCAAGGGTCCGGATGACTCGGTGATTCAGGAGAACGTGTTCCAGGCCGTGCTCGACCGCGTCGAATCGGGCGAGCTCAACGCCGAAACCGGGTGGGCCGAAGCACTCGCCCTGACCGACGAGCTCGTCGGCCAGTAACAACTCGGTGGCCGGGTCTACTGACCCGGCCACCGGCATCCGCCCCGCCGATCACCCTCGCGGGGTTGCAACTCTCCCGATCGCCGCACAGACGAATGAAGGAAGCCCCATGTCTGTCACCCTCAGCCCCCCGGACATCCGTGAGGCGCCACCCCTGCCCGAGGCGACGGCCCGGCCCGTGCGCTCGGAACGGCGTCAACGACTGAGTCGCCTCGACGTCAAGGCCTCGCCCTACCTGTACATCGCACCGTTCTTCGTGCTGTTCGGGCTGATCGGCCTGTTCCCGCTCATCTACACCTTCGTGGTCTCGCTCTATGACTGGGATCTGCTGAAGGGCCAGGGCCCGTTCGTCGGCCTCGACAACTTCGCCGCCGTGCTGCAGGACCGGTTCTTCTGGAACTCGCTGTTCAACACCTTCAGTATCTTTCTGCTGTCGAGCATCCCGCAGCTCGTCATGGCCACCGTGATCGCCGCCGTTCTCGACCAGAACCTGCGCGCCAAGACGTTCTGGCGCATGAGCGTGCTGCTGCCCTACATCGTCACGCCGGTCGCCGTGTCGCTGATTTTTACGAACATGTTCAACGAGCAGTACGGGCTGATCAACAACATTCTGGGCGCCGTCGGACTCGATCCCGTGATGTGGAAAACCGAGACGCTGCCGAGCCACATCGCGATCGCGACGATGGTCAACTGGCGCTGGACCGGCTACAACGCGCTCATTCTGCTGGCCGCCATGCAGGCGGTGCCGCGCGACATCCACGAGTCGGCGGCGCTCGACGGCGCCGGCTCCATCCGCCGCTTCTTCAGCATGACGCTGCCGAGCATCCGCCCGACCATGATCTTCGTGATCATCACCGCCACGATCGGCGGCCTGCAGATCTTCACCGAGCCCCGCCTGTTCGACCCGATCACGGCCGGCGGCAGCGCCCGTCAGTTTCAGACCACGGTGCTCTACCTCTGGGAAATGGCCTTCTTCAGGCAGAACTTCGGCGAAGCTTCGGCGATCGCCTGGCTGCTGTTCTTGATCATCGTCGTGATCGGCGCGCTCAACTTCTTGCTCTCCCGGCGGATCGCCTCGGCCGAAGTGCGCAACTCCCGACGCCGGTCCCGACGCAAGCTCGAACGGATGCGCACGGCCGAGTCCGCAGCCGGGGCCGCGCCGATCACGGCCACGGCCACCGCTCTCGAAGCCACGCCCCCGACCGGACAGGAGAACCGATCATGACCACGGCCCCCTCCCCCCTGCGTCGACGGCGCCGAGCGATGGGAATCGACCGCCGCCCCGGCTTCCTGGTCTACGGCCTGCTCATCGCGGTGCTGCTCTCCTCGGCGTATCCGCTCTGGTGGTCGTTCGTGATGGGCTCCAGCGAGAACTCGGCGCGCGGCGAGACCTGGCCGCCGCTGCTGCCGGGAGGCCGCTTCTGGATCAATGTCGGCGAGGTGCTCGACAGCGTTCCGTTCTGGCTGGCCGTCGGCAACAGCATCATTATCTCGAGCATCATCACCGTCTCGGTCGTGTTCTTTTCGACCTTGGCCGGCTACTCCTTCGCGAAGCTGCGCTTTCGCGGCAACACCGTGCTGATGGTCGGCGTCGTCGCGACCATGGCCATCCCGACCCAGCTCGGCATCATCCCCCTCTTCATGCTCATGCGGCAGTGGGGCTGGACCGGGGAGATCGGCGCGGTCATCGTGCCCACCCTGGTGACGGCGTTCGGCGTCTTCTTCATGCGTCAGTATCTGGTGGATGTCATCCCCGACGAGCTCATCGAGGCCGCCCGCGTCGACGGCGCGAGCATGATCGGCACCTTCTGGCACGTGGCGCTTCCGGCGGCCCGGCCGGCCATGGCCATCCTCGGCTTGTTCACCTTTATGATGGCCTGGACCGACTTCCTGTGGCCGTTACTGGTGCTGAATTCCTCGAATCCGACCCTGCAGACGGCGCTCTCGCAGTTGCAGTCGGCGCGCTACGTCGATTTCTCCGTCGTGCTGACCGGTGCGATCCTCGCCACGATCCCGCTTCTCATTCTCTTCATCATTGCGGGCAAACAACTCATCTCGGGCATCATGCAAGGAGCGGTGAAGGGCTAATGACAGCGACGAATCTGAACTCAATGAGCTGGCCGCCCGGATTCATCTGGGGGTCGGCGACCGCCGCGGCCCAGGTGGAGGGCGCCGGACGCGAAGACGGCAAAGAAGACTCGGTCTGGGATGCCTTCGCCCGCGTTCCCGGCGCGATCGCCAACGGCGACACGCTCGAGAAGGGCGTCGATCACTACCATCGGATGCCCGGCGACGTGCGGCTGATGAGCGAACTCGGTCTCGACTCTTACCGGTTCTCGACGAGCTGGGCGCGCGTGCGCCCCGGCGACCGGGCGGTCAACCCGCTCGGACTCGACTTCTACTCCCGCCTCGTCGACGAGCTGCTGGGCGCCGGCATCCTGCCCTGGCTGACGCTCTACCACTGGGATCTGCCGCAGGCGCTCGAGGAGAAGGGCGGCTGGGCCAACCGGGACACCGCCTCTCGCTTCGTCGAGTACGCGACGGATGTCTACGCCGCGCTCGGCGACCGGGTCGCCCACTGGACCACCTTCAATGAGCCGTTCTGCTCCTCGCTGCTCGGCTACGCCTCCGGTGTGCACGCACCGGGCCGCCAGGATCCGCGCGCCGCCCTCGCCGCGGTGCATCACCAGCATCTGGCCCACGGTCTCGCCGTCACCGCGCTCCGCGAGCTCGGTGCCGAGAACCTCGGCATCACCCTCAACCTCAGCACGGCGATCCCGCGCGACCCGAGCGATCCCGTCGACCTCGAGGCGGCCCGCCGCTTCGATTCGCTGCAGAACCGGATCTTCCTCGAGCCGATCCTGCTGGGCTCCTACCCGGCCGACACCCTGCGCGATCTCGAACCGTTCGGGCTCAGCGAGGTGATTGAATCCGGCGACCTGGAGATCATCTCGGCGCCGATCGACTTTCTCGGGGTGAACCACTATCACGATGATTCGGTGAGCGGGCATCCGGTCTCTCCGGATGCCGGCGGAAGCGCCGACGGGCACTCAGGAGGGGCCGAACGCGCGACCGCGTCGCCCTGGATCGGGGCCGAGGACCTCACCTTCCCGACCCGGGGGCTGCCGCGCACGGCGATGGACTGGGAGGTCAATCCCGATGGGCTGCGCCACCTGCTCGTGCGACTCACCGCGGAGTACCCCACGCTTCCCCCGCTCTACGTGACCGAAAACGGCGCGGCGTTTGACGATGAGCCGAGTGCCGACGGCCAGGTGCATGATCCGGAACGCAGTCGCTACATTCAGGATCATGTTGCGGCGATCGGGCAGGCGATCGAGGCCGGCGCCGACGTGCGCGGGTACTTCGTCTGGTCGCTGCTCGACAACTTCGAATGGTCGTGGGGGTATGGCAAGCGATTCGGCATCATCCGGGTCGACGAGTCGACCTTCGAACGCACGATCAAAGACAGCGGCCTCGACTATGCGGCGCTGATCAGATCGGTTCGTTCGGCTGAGGTCGTGCCCGCCCTCTGACCCCGTACTCTGAGGGAAAGATATCTGACCGCTACCTCGTGACGGAGACACTCGTGGAGACAGGCTCGGGCCGGAACCGGTCGGTTCCCACCTTGGAAATGGTCGCGGCTCTGGCCGGAGTTTCCCGCGCGACCGTGTCCCGCGTCGTCAACGCGTCGCCCAAGGTGACGCCAGACATCCGCACGGCCGTGAACGAGGCGATCGCGACGCTCAACTATGTGCCGAACCGTGCCGCCCGGTCGCTGGTCAGCCGGCGCAGCCAGGCCGTAGCGCTCGTGGTGCCGGAGTCGACGGCCAGGGTCTTCGCCGACCCATTCTTCGCGTCGGTGGTGCAGGGCATCGCGCTCAGTCTGGCCGAGACCGATTTCACCCTGAACATGATCATCGCCTCCGAGGCGCGCTCGGAGAAAACGCGGCGCTACCTGCTGGGCGGCAACGTCGACGGGGCGATCGTGGTCTCGCATCACAGCGGCGACCACTCCTATGCGCATCTCGGCCAGGCCCTGCCGATCGTGTTCGGTGGACGACCGCTGACCGGGGCCGACGACAGCTACTACGTCGATGTCGACAATGCGGCGGGCGCGGCGACCGCGACCCGGCACCTGATCGGGCTGGGGCGGCGCAACATCGCCATGATTGCCGGCCCGCAGGATATGACGCCGGGTGTCGACCGGCTGGCCGGATGGCGCGATTCGGTTCTGGCCGCCGGCCTCGATGACTCTCTGGTCGAGGTGGGCGACTTCTCCCCCGAATCCGGCACTGCCGCGATGCGTCGCCTACTCGACCGTGGGGCGCCGATCGACGCGCTGTTTGCGGCGAACGACCAGATGGCGGCCGGGGCGTATGCGGCAATCCGCGAACGCGGGCTGAGCATCCCCGACGACATCGCGGTGGTCGGCTTCGACGATGACTATTTCGGCGCGACGGCCACTCCGGCGTTGACGACGGTGCACCAGCCCGCGGTTGAGATGGGTACGACGATCGCCGAGGTGCTCGTCAAGCTGATCGAGGGCACGCCGGTGGAACGGGTGACGCGCTTGGCGACTGAACTCGTGGAGCGCGACTCGGCGTAGGGGCGCATCCTTTTCGCTTCCCACCTCGCTTCCTTCCTCCTCCTCCTCCTCCTCCTCCTCCTCCTCCTCCTCCTCCTCCTCCTCCTCCTCCTCCTGAGGGGTCGCAAATCGACCTTCGTGGGGCCATCGAAGGTCGATTTACGACCCTTCACACGCGGCGGCAGGAGCATGTCGGCGGCCGGGCGTACAACGATTCCAGAGGCATCCAAGCCAAGGAGGAATCGAGATGAAAGTCATTGTCGCGACATCCGAGTCGCAAGGGGAACGCACGACCGACTACCACTTCGCTATCGAGGGCGAGTTGATCGAGATTCAGGAGCCGTGCGGTCGGGACCGACGGGCGGGGCCGGGTGAAGTCGGATGCGGCTGCTCGCGCGGGTTCGCTGGGCTCAGTTCCCATCGCGCGACCACCACTGTTCGAATTGCCGAGATCCCCGGGTTGACTGTCGCGGACTACGTCTCCGCGCTCGAAGCAAGTCTCGAGGCTGGCGGATGGATCCATCAGAAGCCGCCGAGCTCGCGAAAGACCTTCTGGCACTCGTCGAAGGCTGGCCGGTCGGCGCCATTCTGGAGCGTTCGTTCGAGTTCATCGGCGTCCGCCGGATGGCCGTCACCGTTCCGTGAGCGATCCCTACTCGCTCCAAGCCGTTCGTGTCGTTCGCGCCAACTCGGCGACGGATGGCGACACTCCTCGCTCGCGTCCATTGGTCGTGAGGGGGCGCAAATCGACCTTCGTTCCGTCGACGAATGTCGATTTACGACCCCTCACACGCTGCGACGCAAGGGGCGACTCGCCTAGGCGAGCTGCGGCACGACCTCGCGCGCGAAGTAGTCGAGGTGATCGAGGTCGCTGAGGTCGAGCATCTGCAGGTAGACGCACTCCACACCGTCGGCCTCGAGCGCGCCGATTCGGTCGACGATCTCCGCGGTGGTGCCGGCCAGGCCGTGCTCGCGGAGCTCGGCCGGCTCGCGCCCGATCGCGGCGGCACGACGAACGACGTCGGCCTCGGTCGCGCCTCCCGCTGCGACGAATGCCGCTGAATAGACCAGCTCGTCGGGGTTGCGACCGATGGCCTCACAAGCCGCGCGCACGCCGGCGAACTTGGCCGGGACATCCGCGAATTCGGGGAACGGCAGGTTGAACTCGGTGGCGAAACGGGCGGCCATGGCCGGGGTGCGTGTGGCGCCGCCACCACCGACGATCACCGGGATGCGGTCTTGCACGGGCTTCGGCAGGGCCGGGGAGTCGACGAGTTCGTAGTGCTCGCCGGCGAAGCTGTAGCGGTCGCCGAGCGGGGTCTCCCAGAGTCCGGTCACGATTTCGAGCTGCTCCTCGAGCATGCCGAAGCGCTTGGCCGGAAACGGGATTCCGTAGGCCGCGTGCTCCTCAGCGAACCAGCCGGTTCCGAGGCCGAGCTCCACGCGCCCGCCCGACATCTGGTCGACCTGGGCGACCTGGATCGCGAGAATTCCGGGCGGCCGGTAGGTCACCGACGATACGAGGGTGCCGAGGCGGATGCGCTCGGTTTCGCGGGCCAGGCCGGCCAGCGTGGTCCACGCATCCGTCGGGCCGGGGTAGCCGTCGCCGCCCATCGAGAGGTAGTGGTCGGAGCGGAAGAAGGCGTCGAAGCCGAGTTTCTCTGTGGCCTGCGCAACGGCGAGGATGTCGTCGTAGCTGGCACCCTGCTGCGGCTCGGTGAAAATGCGGAATCTCATGGGTTCAGTCTTTCAGTTTCGGTGGGACCGCTGACGAGCGGGTTCGACTCACGCTTCTCGCCGAGTTTGACCATTGCGGTCGAGGTACCCCGGTGTGCCGGACAAACTCGACCGGAAGTGTCAAGCTCGGCGAGGGTGCTCGGGGTGGTCCGGATGCTCCGGGTGCTGCGGCTGCTCCGCCCGCTCCATCTCGTGGGCCAAGGCCTCAAGCTCGGCGCCGCCGGCCATCAGCCGGGTCATCTCGTCGATCGTGATCTCGCGCCGGGCGAAGTTGCCGAGGCTCGCGCCGCGTTTGAGCAGCAGAAAACGGTCGGCGACCAGGTAGGCGTGGTGCGGGTTGTGGGTGATGAACACCACTCCGAGGCCGCGATCGCGCGCGTGGGCGATGTACTTGAGCACGACGCCGGCCTGTTTCACGCCGAGCGACGACGTCGGCTCGTCGAGGATGACGACCTTTGCCCCGAAGTAGATGGCGCGCGCGATGGCGACCGACTGCCGCTCGCCGCCGGACAGCGTGCCGATCGGTTGGTCGACATCCGCCAGGTCGATGCCCATCGTGGCGAGCTGCTGCTGCGTGATTGCACGCATGTCCTGCACGGCGAGGCGCCGGAACGGCCCGACGCCGCGGGTGAGCTCGGCGCCAAGAAAGAAGTTGCGCCAGACGGGCATCAACGGAACGACGGCAAGGTCTTGGTAGACCGTCGCGATTCCGAGATCCAGAGCATCGCGGGGGCTGGTGAAGCTGCGCGGAACGCCGTTGGCGAGCAACTCCCCTTCGGAATGCCGGTGCGCGCCGGAGAGGATCTTGATGAATGTGGACTTGCCGGCGCCATTGTCGCCGAGCACGCAAAGCACCTCGCCGGCGCCGACCGAGGTCGAGACGCCGTGCAGCGCGCGGAATGCTCCGTAGCTCTTCCCGAGGTCGCGCACCTCAAGAATGGGTGGGGCGACGGATGCGTCGTCGTGGGCCATCATCGGATTCCCGCCTGCCTGCGCACCGACCGGTTGACCAGCACGGCCAGCAGCAGCATCACGCCGAGAAAGGCCTTCAGCCAGTTGTTGTCCCACTGGGCGAAGACGATGCCCTGCAACGTCATCCCGTAGATCAACGCGCCGAGCGCGGCGCCGACGGCCGATCCGTACCCGCCGGTGAGCAGGCATCCGCCGACCACCGCACAGATGATGTAGATGAACTCCTGGCCGATGCCGGTCGTCGCCTGCACGGTCGACACGTCGAAGAGTTGCAGCATTCCAACGAGCCAGCCGGCACCGGCCGTGGTCATGAACAGGCCGAGCTTGACCTTCATCACCGGCAGGCCGACCTGGCGAGAGCTGGTCACCTGACCGCCGACGGCGAAAATCCAATTTCCGGAGCGGGTGCGCAGGAGCACCCACGTGGCGATCAGGGTCACCGCGATCCACCACACGATCGAGACCTTCACGTTCATCCCGAGGAAGGGGAAGGAGGAGCCGAAGAAGACCTTGACCTGCTCGAAACCAGCGACCTCGCTCATGCCCTGAATCGCGACGGTGCCGGTGATCAGTTTGGTGACGGCGAGGTTGACGCCCTGCAGGATGAAGAAGGTTGCCAGCGTCACAATGAAACTCGGCACGCCGGTCTTCATCACGACGTAGGCGTTTGCGGCGCCGATCGAGAGCGCAGCGACCAAGGCGATGAGCATCGCCAGCCAGATGTTCATTCCCCACTCGGTTGTGATCACGCCGACGATCAGGCCGGTGGTACCCGTCATGGCACCGGCGGAGAGGTCGAATTCGCCGCCGATCATGAGCAGGGCGACGGCGACGGCCATGATGCCGAACAGGGAGGCCGAGTACAGCCAGGTCGACACGCCCGCCGGGGTCAGAAACGCCTCGGTCGAGACCGAGAAGAAAACGAAGACTGCAAGCGCGGCGACGGCTGCGCCGACCTCGGGTCGGCGCAACAGCGCGAGGGCAGGGTGAGCCCTCGCGACCCGCTCATCGGTCGCCGCGCGTGCAGCGAGGGTCATCGGGTGCCGTTCCTCGCAAACTTCTCGACCTCGGCGGCGTTGTCTTTGGTGACGAAACCGGGGCCGGAGTAGATCGGCTGTCCGCCGCCGACCACGTCGCCGTTGCGCTTCTGCAGGGTGAGCAGAACGACCGGCAGGTATCCCTGCGAGTACGGCTGCTGGTCGACCGCGAACAGGATTTTGTCGTCCTGGATGAGCTTCGTGACGTCGGCTGACACGTCGAACGTCGCCAGCTTCGCGGTGCTGTTCGCCTCGGTCAGCGCCTGACTTGCCGCCACCGCGACGCCGCTGTTGAGCGTCAAAATGCCGTCGATCGACGGGTCGGCCAGCAGCTTGCTCGTGATGGTGTTCTGGGCATCCGCCAGGTTGGCAATGTCGACCTGCACGTTGTTCACGGTGCCGCCAAGCGTGCTTTTCGCACCGGCACAGCGGTCTTCGAGACCGGCGTTGCCTGCCTCGTGGATGACGCAGATCACGTTCTTCACGCCGGCCTTGGCCAGCTGCTCACCCGATCGCTCACCAGCGATGAGCTCACTCTGCCCGACGTGGGTCTCGGCGCCGAACGCCTTCGACTCCTCGAGCCCCGAGTTGATCGTGATGACAGGGATGCCCGCGGCGACGGCGGCCTCGACCGCGCCCTTGACGCCGGCCGGGTTCGCCATCGACACGATCAGTCCGTCGGGCTTGGTGGCGACGGCGGCGTCGATGAGCTGGCTCTGCTTCACCGGGTCACCGTCGCTCTGATAGGTGATGGTGACGCCCTGATCTTTGCCGGCCTGCTCGGCGCCGCTCTTGACGACATCCCAGAACGCATCGCCGGCATTGCCGTGCGTGACCAGGGCGATCGTGATCTTGTCGCCGGATGCCGACGTCGTCTTCGACGTCTCGACGTTGCTGTTCGGGGCCGTGCATCCCGCGACAGCGAGAGCGAACGGAACGACGGCGAGCGCAGCCAGCCAGCGTTTGGTGTGTTTCATCTGTGAGTCCTTAGGTGGGTAGCTGTGATCGGCGCTGAAAACGCACTCGCAGAGCAATTGTGCGAGTGCGCCGCCCCAGTCATGAACTCGGCGGGCATCAGTTACATTCCGCCGGGAACAAAATTGGGTCAGTTTGTGTTGGACGGCTGCTTCGGCGATTTGGCTTTCGCGGCAGTGGGCTTCGGTGCCGTCGGCTTCGGCACCGTGGGCTTGGCCGCCTTGCGCGCCTTGGGCGCGGCCGGCGGCTCAACAAAATCGACGTCGGGCACCGCGGCGAAACGGGCGTGCATCACAGCGAGCGACTCCGGGTTCTGGTCGACGAGCACGAACTTGCGTCCGAGCGCCGCGGCCACCGCGCCGGTCGTGCCGCTGCCGGCGAAGAAGTCGAGCACCCAGTCGCCCTCACGGCTCGACGCCTGAATCATGCGCCGCAGGATGCCGACCGGCTTCTGGGTCGGATACCCGGTCTTCTCCTTGCCCGTCGGTGACACGATCGTGTGCCACCAGACATCCGTCGGCAGCTTGCCGAGCGCCACCTTTTCAGGCGTGACGAGACCCGGTGCCATATAGGGCTCGCGGTCGACGGTGGTCGAGTCGAAGTAGTAGCTCGCCGGATTCTTCACGTAGACGAGGATCGTGTCGTGCTTCGTCGGCCAGCGGTTCTTCGATTTCGCGCCGTAGTCGTAGGCCCAGATCAGCTCGTTGAGAAAGCAGTCGCGGCCGAACAGTGCGTCGAGCAGCACCTTCGCGTAGTGGGCTTCGCGGTAGTCGAGGTGTAGATAGAGGGTGCCGTCGTCGGCGAGCAAGCGCCAGGCTTCGATCAGGCGGGGTTCGAGAAACGCCCAGTAGTCCTCGAACTGGTCGTCGTAGCCGAGCAGATCGCCCTTGATGCGTTCATAGCGCTGGCCTTTGAAGCCGGTGATGGTGCCGACCGCGCTGGCCGAGCCCTCGAGTTTTGACCGAACGGATGTCGTCGACTGGCGTTTCTGGGTGCGCCCGGTGTTGAACGGCGGGTCGAGGTAAATCAGTGTGAAGGACTCGTCGGGCAGCTCGGGCAGCACGCTCAAATTGTCGGCGTGAAACACAGAACTGGGAGAGGTCTGAGACCACGCGATTGGCATTCCCTCATTCTGTCAGCAGCCGTAGGCTGAAACGATGATTCCCGCATCGGCGAACGGCTCATCTGTGCAAACTTCCTCCGGCTTTGGCGATACGGCGGGAGACCCCCATCTCGAACCGGGCGCTGGCCCCGTGACCGAAGCGGCGGCCGGCGCTGCCTCTGATCCAGCTCCGGTCATCGAGGTGCGGCACGAGCCGGCGCTGGCCCGCTACACAATCTGGCGTGATGGCGAGCACGTTGGGCTCACCGACTACGCGATCAGCGGGCACGAGGTGAAGTTCACCCACACCGAGATCAACCCGGCTTATCGCCAGGAAGGCTTGGCGAGCATCCTGGTCGAGTTCGCGCTTGACGATGTGCGGGAACGCACTGACCTCCGGGTCGTTGCCCAGTGCCCGTACGTGCGCAAGTGGATTCACCAGCACGCCGAGTATCACGATCTGCTGACGCGCGGGCGCTAGGAGTGCATTTATCGGAGGGTCGCGGGCGGGCCGCTGCAACGACGATTGTGAACGCCAGGGTGTTCGACGGAGCGAAGTCGCGGGACTGGACGTCGGTCCGGTTCGCCGACGGCCTGATCACCGAGTGTTCGAAAGCCTCGGCCGCCCGCGAAGGCGACGACGTGATCGACGCGGGCGGCGGCACGGTGTTTCCCGGTCTCATCGACGCGCACGTGCACCTCGTTCCCGGTGCCCTCGCCCAATCGTTGACCTTCGGCGTGACCACCATTCTCGACATGTTCAGCAAACCCGACATGGTGGCCGCGGCCAAAGAACAGGCCGGCTCGTCTGCGGACGTTGCCGATGTGCGGTCTTCTGGTGTCGGTGCCACCGCTCCGGACGGGCACCCGTCGATGATGTACGCCCCGTTCCCGACGTTGACCGCCACTGACCAGGCCGAGCAGTTCGTCGCGGAACGGATCGCGGAGGGCTCGGACTATCTGAAAATCATCTCCGGCGCCGGGGGTCTCTGGCCGTCGCTGGACTCCGAAACCATCACGGCGCTGGTCACCGCCGCGCACGCCAGGGGCTTGGTCGTGGTCGCGCACGTGAGCTCGGCGGCGGGTCTCGAGGAGGTCGTGTCGGCCGGTGTCGACGTGGTGGCCCACGTCCCCGCGGACGTCGAGCTGGACACGGCTCTGGTCGAACGGATGGCCGCGGCCGGCATCGCGGTCGGTCCGACGCTGGCCACCATCGAGAACACCCTGGGCGAACCGGGTGGCGCGGCAGTGGTCGGCGACCCGCGGCTCGCGGAGGCGCTCGGGGACGCCTGGGTACGCCGGTTGACCTCGGGTGACTCAGGTACCGCTGGATTGTTTGGCCGGAAGATGCCGCCCTACTCACGGGCCGAGGGCAACGTGCGGCGACTGGCCGAGGCGGGAGTTACTCTGCTGGCGGGTACCGATGCTCCGAACCCCGGGACCGTGTTCGGAGCAAGCCTGCACCGGGAATTGGAGCTGCTGGTTCGGTGCGGTCTGAGCCCGGCGCAGGCTCTCGCCGCCGCCACAAGCGAACCGGCACGAGTGTTCGGCCTCGCCGACCGAGGACGTGTCGCGGTCGGGCAGCGCGCGGACCTCGTTCTCGTATCCGGTGACCCGTTGATCGACATCACCGCAACGCGGGCGATTGAGCGGATCTGGCGCGCAGGCAGCGCGTGCGACCGCCGCGCCTTCGTCGCGAGCGGTGCCGAAGCTCTGCAGCTTGACGCTTTCGACGCCCAGGTTGCCCAGGTCGTGGCGGCCGTGCGCGAACGCAGGTCTCACGTCAACCCGAGGCGGCCGACCGCGATCTAACGGGTTTTTGCGTCGATCTCGGTTCGCCGTGCCTGCACGATGCGTCGCAGGGCGATGTCGGAGAGTTGATGTTCCGCAGAAAAGTGGATACTTCCGCTCGTCGTTTCGAAATCGGCCAGCGCGTCGAGGTTGTCTGCCACAACCGATCCGCTGAAGGGGTAGAGCGACAGGAAGTTCTTTGTCCGCACTGCGGCGACGAGACCCTTCCCCCGATAGAGGAGCGCGGCCATGCCGTAGCTCGTGCCTTCCTCGGCGTCGGGCACGATTGCGCGAGCGATCACGTAGACCCGTTCGAGCGCGGCGCGATCGTCACCCTCGAACGTGCTGAGATACTCGCCGACTGCACCCATGATGTGATCGTACGCCCGCCATCACGCACGAACGCGTCGGTCACGCGACGCGGGTGCCTCAGAGGTCGAGGCGCATGCGTCCGTCGCCGCTATCTACCGGGAACCGTCATTGGGACGACGCCCGCCACACCGGCCAACTCGGTCCGGGCTTTCTCCAAGGCAGCCGTTCGATCGGCCCCCGCTGCGATCAAGACTAATCGGGCGCAGTCGGGCACCGGCGCACCCGGCGCTCGTTCACTGACCTCAACCCGACCGGCCGCCAGATGCACCTCATGCCATCGGTGGTCTGCATCTTGAACAATGCCTTTGGCACGAACCAGCCTTTCTGAGTGGGCCGACAGGGCCCGATGCAGTGAATCGACATCGACTGGGCCGGGCACCGCAATCGTGCAGGTGGAATGGACGTCGGTATGTGCATCGGCCGTCACTGAATTGGGTGCCGTGGAGGGACGCACATCGGAATTAAAGATCCGAGCCGCGGTGAGTTGCGGGTTCAGCGTGTCTTGCTGCACCACATCCGCTTGTGGGGCAGCTGATTCACAAGCGGCACGTGTCGCGGCGACATCTCCCGGGGTTGCCAAGTCCGTCTTCGTAACGAGAACGAACTCTGCCGACCCCAGCTGCCGTCGAACCGTATCGGCCACGTACTCATCGCGCGACAAACGCACGACGGCTGTCGAATCAGCACAGACGACAATAGGGCCAGGGCTGAACCCCGGGTAGCTTCGCCAGGCAGCCAGCTCACCGGGGTCACCTACCCCGCTAACTTCGCAAATCACATTGTCCAGATCGTCACGTTCAGCCAGCGCCTTCATGGTGCGCGACACGTCGTCACTGAGCTGGCAACAAATGCACCCATTGCTCAGCTCAATCGTGTCGCCTTGCGCCGAAACGATGAGGTCCGCGTCAATATTCACACTGCCGAAGTCATTGACGACCACGGCTGTGCGACCCGGCAAGGCCCCGGAAAGCAGCCGATTGACCAAGGTCGTCTTTCCCGAACCCAGGTAGCCGCCGATCACACCCAGACGGGGAGTCACCGCGAGCTTGCCCTGACCGGTGCAGAAACGTTGCTGGCATGGTGGCGGCCGCCGACCACAGTGCCGTACACATGGATGTCACCGATCAGGGTGTCTGGCACCTCAAGTGGGTCCTCGGCCAGAACCGCAATATCGGCGAATTTTCCCGCCTGAAGAGACCCGATCTCATGATCCATCTTCAACATGTACGCGCCTCCCAAGGTAACCGCTTCCAATGCGTTCTGGGCACTGATTCGTTCCTGTTCCCCCATGACCCGCCCGGAGACCGTCAACCGGGTGGCAGCGTGCTTCACCGTGCGCAGTGGACCCAACGGTGTTACGGGCGTGTCAGAGTGCAATGAAATCGGAACCCCATGACGCAGCGCCGTGGCCGCCGCATTCATTCGTGCCGCCCGGTCGGGGCCGACCGTGAGATCGATATGTTGGTCGCCCCAGGCCCAAATGTGGTTGGCAAAGATGTTTGCGCAGGCACCCAACGCGGCCAGGCGGCGGTACTGTGCGCTGGTGGTGAGCTGTGAATGAGTGCACGTATGGCGGTGATCCGGCCTCGGGTACTCGGCGAGGATCGCTTCCAACGTCTCAATGAACAACTGGGTTGCTTGGTCACCATTGCAGTGAACATGGATCAGGATGCCTGCACGGTGGAATGCTTCGAACGCCTCGTAGTACTCCTCCGGGTTGACAGCCCAAATCCCGTTGGGCTGTCCGCCGTAATAGCCCGGTTCCTGGAGTCGCGCTGTAAAGCCTTGGACTGTGCCATCCAGCATGAGCTTCACATTGCCGAATCGCAATTTGCTGTTGGAGAGTCCACGCAAGTGCACCAGCCGCTTCGCCGCATCCTCAAATGACAACGCCACTTTCCCGACACCCAAGCCGAAGTGGAACACGTTGAGCCGAGCCGGAAAGTCGTCATCAACCGCGGAATGGTAAAGGTCCACTCCGTCGTCATCCATGAGCACCTGCGAACCCAGGTCGGTCAGTGTTGTTGTGCCCGTGTTCACGCCGTCTTGGGCCAGGGCGCGCAACGCGGCGGGGTTGACCGCCATGATGCCCCGCCCTTCGGCCAGGGGGGCCACCAGGGCCATGGCCACCATTTCCTGCAGTTCACCCGTCGGCCTGCCACTCGCGTCTTTCACGACGCCAATGACGTTTGTACTCGCATCGATTCCATTGGCATCCAGCACCATGGAGTTCACCGAATTCGCATGTCCACTGGTATGCGCGACGAGGATGGGACGAGTGGTCGAGACCGTGTCCAGCTCTTTCGCCGAGAGCGTTTTCCCCGGGAAGTAGATGGGATCGAGTCCCCACGCCAATAAGGGGGCACCGGGATCCTGCAACTCACGGTCGGCTTCCATCAGCCGCGCGAGGACATCTTCGATTGTCCGGCAACCGGACCAGCGCTTTCCGTCGGGATCGGTGCGATCCACCAATCCCACGTAGATGTCATTCCACATGTTTCCCGAGCCTGCGTGGCTGTGGGATTCAACGAAACCCGGAACCAAGACAGCGTCTGCATAGCGGTCATCACGAACCGCATCCGGGTACGCCATGAGTTCGTTCACGGTGCCCAGCGCGCGGATCCGTTCGCCGCGCACCGCGATTGCCTCCGCGGTCGGTCGCGATGGGTCCATTGTGCGGATCATGCGGGCGGGGTAGACGATGGTGGGTTCCATGGAAGACAAGTGGCCTTTCGTTGATTCTGAACGTGGTGCGGGAAATCAGGATGCGTGGTTCGATTGCAGGCTGACGAGTTCTGCTTTTTGCGGGCTGACCTTGCTCAGCAGCGGATGGGTCTCCGGAACACCACCGAAGCGAACCACGAGGAACACGATCGCGGCATAGATGGCCAGATACACGCCGGGAGAGATCGCCGAGCCGGTTGTTTCGACCAGCCACGTGCCGACCAACGGGGCGGTGCCACCCAGCAACGCGTAGCCGACGTTGTAGCTCACGGCGGCGGAGGTGAACCGGGTCTTGGTCTGGAAGATTTCCACGAAGATCGTGGCGCTTCCGGCGCTGTAGATCAGCAGCGGCAGGATGTAAACCAGTTGGCCGAGCATCGCGACCCAGACGTTGCCGCTGGTGATCAGCAGGAACGCGGGAATGACCAGGATCACCACGCCGGCCGAGCCCACCAGCAGCATCGGCCGGCGTCCTACCTTGTCGCTGAGATGCCCGGCGAACGGGGTGGCCAGTGCCATGATCGCCATGATCACCGCGTTGAGTCCCAGCGAATGGGGTCGGCTCAGGCCGCCGACCGTCTGCAGAAAGGAGACGAAATAGCCGGCCAGGAAGTAGAACGACAGTGCCGTCAGACCACAGACAAGCGCCACCTGGACCATGCGCACTCCGTTGGTGCGGAACGCCTCCCGGATCGGGCTGTATTCCTTGGCTGCGGCAGATTTGAGCACCTTCTGGAATTCCGGCGACTCCTCAGTTCGGCTTCGGATCCAGAACCCGAATACCGACAGCGGCAATGCCAGCAGGAACGGAATGCGCCAGGCCCACTCCTCATATCCTTCGGGGCCGAACACCACGTTCAGCCCCAGGATCAGTCCGCCGGCGAAGACGCCGGGAAGCGCAGTGGCGGCAATGGTGATGCACAGCCACAGTCCGCGTCGTTCCAGGGGCGCGTGCTCCAGCACGAACGCCGGCGCCCCAACGGATTCCCCGCCGGCCGAAAAGCCCTGGATGAGTCGGAACAACACCAGCAGGACCGGTGCGGCAAACCCGATGGCCGCGTACGAGGGCAGGAGGCCAATGCCAACCGTCGCCAGGCCGATGCCCATCAGAGTGATGAACAGAACCGGCCGCCGGCCGATACGGTCGCCCAGGGAGCCGAAAAACAACCCTCCGAGCGGGCGGATCAGGAAGGCCACACCGAAGGTGGCGAAGGTGGCGAGCATCGCGGTGAACGTCGATCCTGCAGGGAAGAAATGCGTCGCCAGGATCAGGGCGCTGAGCCCGTACAAGCTGAAATCGTAGAACTCGATGAACTGGCCGACGGCACCGCCTGCCAGAACCCGCTTTTGCATCGATCCGGACCGCGCTGTCCGGGTATCGCCACGCGGTGAGGGTGATTGACCCACTAAAGCCTCCAAGGAATCTCAGTATCTTGCTGTGCAGTCTGGGCCGATTCCGTATGGCGTGTCGAATCAATGCTTTTTCGCTCTAGCATTGTCAAAATCAATTCAAAGGAGAATCGTCCGTGCTCGATGAGGCAACGATCGTCCAGTTGGAGTACTTTCGCACGGTGGTCCGATTGGGCAGCCTGACCCGCGCGGCGGAGGCATTGAGCGTCACCCAGCCGACGTTATCGTCGGCGATCGCCCGCCTGGAGCGGCAGTATCGTGTCCAGTTGCTCGCGCGCATCCCGCGCAAGGGCGTCGAGCCGACGCTCGCGGGCCGCCGGCTGTTGTCGGCAGTGGAGCCGCTGCTGGATTCGGTCGGTCGCTTGGGATCGATCGCCCGAGGTACCGACGATCCGCTGAAGGGCGAACTGAGCGTGGGAATCTACTCCCCGATTGCCCCCTTTTACTCCCCCACGATTCAGCTTGAGGCGGAGCGCCTCATGCCGGGGGTCACGCTCACCATGACCGAGGGGAACCTGGACGAGCTTCCCGAGTCATTGCGCCGAAGGCAGCTCGACGTGGCACTGATGTATACCGACGAGCTGACCCCGGAATTCGGGATCTCCGCGCTGCGTACCGTCGCACCCCACGTCGTGGTCGCCGAGGACCACCGGCTCGTTCAGGCGGGGCGCACGTCCGTCTCACTGCATGAGCTGGCGGATGAACCAGCAGCGTTCCTCTCGATCCCGCATTCGTTCAAGCGCTACATGAGCTACTTCCGAATGTTGAACATTGCGCCGAACATCAAGTACACCTCGCCGAACTACGAGGTGATCCGTTCCTACGTCGCCTCCGGACTCGGGTACTCCCTGCTGCACCACGAACACCTGACAGGCCAGACGCACTGCGGCCGAAGACTGGTCCCCCTACGGATCGAGGAGGACGTCCCCCCGTCTCGGCTCTGCGCGGTGACCGCGACCTGGGACCAGCCCCCGGCACGAACGGCACGCCTGATCGAGGTCATCGGCGCGGTGGTGGAGCAGTTTGCCGCTTCCACGCGGTCGGCGGCCGGCACGGGTTAATGGGCGCCTGATCGCCGCCGAACGAGCTTGTAAGCCAGAAGCAGTAGCTGGACTACCTGGATGCGGGTCGGCGGAGCCGAGCGCGATGTAAGCGAAGCGCTCTTCGGGCCGCGTACGGGCATCCGTTGGTCGTCGCTTTTCCGGTGTGCGTCAGACTGGTGAGATGCTCAAGGATCTCTCGCTGCCGGCTTCTCTCGCGACAGGGAATGGCCCGGTCACGCTTCGCAATGCCACCGAAAGGGACCTCGACGCCCTCATGCAGTTGTTGGCCGACGACCCGATCAGTGCCAAACGCGGTGATGTCGGCGATGCACACGACCGACCTGCGTACCTCGCGGCGCTCCTCGCAATTGTCTCGGACCCGGCGAACGCCCTCATCGTGACCGTCGACGCCTCTGACACTTTGGTCGGCACAATGCAACTGACCCGCATCCCGGGAATGGCCAGGAGGGGATCAACGCGCCTTCTGGTGGAGGCGGTACGAGTCAGGAGCGATCAACGTTCAAGCGGCATCGGCGGCGCCATGATGCGGTGGGTAACGGATGTCGCAGCGCGCGAACTTGGTTCGAGCCTTGTGCAATTGACATCCGACGTCGCACGGCGCGACGCGCACCGGTTCTACGAGCGCCTGGGCTTCACTGGGTCGCACACAGGCTTCAAATACCGAGTCAAATGACGTGCGCATCGTGCCTGCTGATGTACGGCGTACCGCAGATGAGTGAGTGAGCGGACGCCGCAAGCGGGCCATCTACGGGGCACTCCCCCTAGAAAACTCGCGGATCTGACCACACCGGATTGCGACGCTGCCCGTATGACTGTCCCGACATTAAGCCCGATGACCGGGCGTCAATTGCTCGAGGTGGGTGCCTCAGAGGTCGATGCGGATACGTCCGTCGTAGATGCCGAGATCGCGGTCGCCGGCGACCGGCGCAGGCGCCGGCAGGCTGCTCTGCCGGTCGAGCTCGATCGCCGCTTCGTGACGGCTCGGAGCGAAGACCTCGTCGCCGATGGTGAGCAGGCTTCCGCCTCCGCCGGGGCGGGTGTTCTTATTGGAAAGGTCGATCCAGCCGAGGCGGTTCGCGAGGTATCCGAGCAGGATCACCCCGGCCACTCCGATCAGAAACCACCAGTTCATGGGTCAAGCGTAACCTGATAGCCCGGTGCGGGCTCGCGAGCGCGAATACGGGTCAGGCCGAGTACGATGCCGCGAGCCGACGGAATCCCTCATCGAGAGAGACAGCGGGCTGCCAGTGCAGGTCGGCACGGGTCTGGCGCTGGTCGAACCAGTGCGCCGTCGAGAGCTGTTCGGCCAGGAATCTCGTCATGGGCGGCTCGTCGACACCCGGGCGGATGCGCCAGGCCGCTTCGATCACGGATCCGGCGGTTCTCGCCAGCCCGGCCGGCACGCGCCAACCGGGGGCGCGCACGCCGGCCGCCGCGCAGATTCCGGCCAGTAGTTCGGCGACCGGGCGCGGCTCGCCGTTGGTGATCACATAGGACCGCCCGTGCACGTCGTCCGCCCGTTCGAGCGCGGCCACGATGGCGGAGGCCGCGTTGTCGATGTAGGTCGTGTCAATCAGTGCGGCGCCGTGACCGAGCAGCGGAAGACGGCCGGAACGGGCCCGTTCGACGACGCGGGCGACGAGTTGGGTGTCGCCCGGCCCCCACACCAGGTGCGGACGAACAGCGACGACGCGCAACCGTGGCGAATCGGCGGAGAGCGCGAGCAGTTCGGCCTGGGCCTTGGTGCGGGCGTAGTCGCCTCGGGCCCGGTCCGGGTCGGCCGGCATCGCCGGCTCGCCCACGATGGATGCGCCGGCGTGCGCCACCGACGGCGACGACACATAGACCAGGCGTCGGGCGCCGGCAACGGTCGCGGAGCCATTCGCCAAGGGGGCATCCACTGCTGTGTCGTTCAGCGCAGCGATCAGAGCGCGCGTGCCACCGACGTTCACGGTATCGAATTCGGCCGGGTCGCCGGCCAGTGAGACCTTCGCGGCGAGGTGTACGACCGCGTCCATGCCGTCGACAGCGCGAGCGACCGCGTCGGCATCGGTCACCGAACCGAGCGCATCACTGGCCCCGAGCACACCGGACGGCCGCCGCTGGAACGTGCGCACCTCGTGCCCGGCGGCCAGCATTGCCGTTGCGACCGCACGACCGAGCAGGCCGCTGGCTCCGGTGACGAGCACCTTCACGGCCGCGTCATCCGTTTGCCGGAGAGAATGCCCTCGGCCCAGCGAGCGAGCCGCGAACGGTCGATTTTCGAGTTGTGACGGATGTCGGTGGGCAGCCTCGGCACGACCAGCACCGCGGCAACGGGCTCCCCCGCCGCGCCTCGAACGGCGGCGGCCAGTGTGGGCGAGGCCAGACCGACGCCGCGCGCGGCGGGCTCGGTTTCGACGATCGCGACGAGCTGCTGAACCCCCGCCGGGCCGACGCCGACGGCGGCCGCGCGCGCGACATGGGGCAGGGTTTCCATGCGCTGCTCGGGGCCGACCGGGGTGAGCACGCCTTCCGCCGTCGTGATGACGTGCGGCAGGCGCCCTTCCACCCAGAGCCGCCCCACGGAGTCGAGGTGGCCGACGTCGCCGGTGCGATGCCAGCGTCGACCACTCATCTGTCCGCTCGTCGTGCCGAGCGCGGACGCCCGGTTGGTCAGCCAAAGCCGGTCGTAGTGGTCTTTGAGGTGCGGGGCGGAGATTACGATCTCGCCGGTCACACCGGGCAGTTCTGCGGGTTCCCCGGTGGCTGCACCGTGCTCGTCGAGCGCGCTGATCCGCACGAGGGTCGTGGCGGCGGGCAACCCGACGCAGACGCCGCCCGCTGGCTTGTCCGAGGACTCACCCACGGCATCGCCCGCCTCGGCAGCGTCGCCGGACTCTGAGTGCGCTGTCGCCACACGGATCCCGTCGAGCGAGATATCCGTCATCAGCAGGCCTTCGGTCATCCCGTACGGCGTGTGCGCGGTCGCGCCAGGCATCAGCCGTGACGCCGCGCTGAGCAGCTGCTCCGACACCGGCGCACCGGCCGAGAGGAAGGTGCGCACGCCTGTCAGGGCGCGACGGTCGGCGGGGGTGAGCGCGTCGGACGTGGCCACGACATTCGTGATCGCGGCCGGCGAGAGAAAGACCACCGTCGCGTCGACGGCGGCCACCGCCGCGGCGACGGCTGAGGCGGTGAGAGTCTTCGGGCTCGTCACGTCCATGTCGGGAGTCACCGAGCGGGCGCCGAGTGCCGGGCCGAGGAGTGCGAACGGTGCGAAACCGGCAACCAGGCCGGTGCCGACGCCCACGCCGTACTGTGCGGCGAGCGCATCGCGCACGGCCGAGAGCTGCGCGTGGGTGTAGACGACACCCTTCGCCGGACCGGTCGAACCCGAGGTGAAGAGGATGGCGGCCGTGTCATCGGGCGACGGCGATGCGGGCAGAATCGCGGCCGCACCGGGCAGGTCGATGGCTTCCCTGCCGAGCGCGGCGACATCCGCGAGCACGAACGCGATGCCGAGCGCGCGGGCAACGGGCCCCGGAAGGCGCACGGTCGAGATTTTCTGGCCGGGCCAGCCGAGCGTGCGGGCGGCGACAAGGCCGGGGAGCGCACCGATGACATAGTCGGGGCGAGCACCACGCACGGCCCGGGTCAGGCCGCGAAGGCCAAGACCCGCGTCGGCGACGACGACGATCGCGCCGATGCGCACGCAGGCGTAGAGCACCGCGGTGAGGTCGGCTCCCGGCTGCACGAGCAAGGAGACCCGGTCGCCCTTCTGCACGCCGATGCGAGCAAGCCCGGCAGCGATCTCCCGCACGCGGGTGGAGAGCAGTCTCCAGCTGACCACGCGCGGGGCGGTGCCCGAGGAGGGCACCATCTCGATCAGCGCGGTTTCGTCGCTCTGGCTCAGCTCGTCGAGGTAATGCCAGAGCGGGCGGAACTCGGTGTCGGCCGGCTCGGTCTCGACAGGCTCGACCACCGGAGACTCGGTGATTGAGCCTGTCGAAATCACGTGAGCCGACCCCTGTGCGCGGGTTGCGTTCGAGGATCGGCCGGCGGAGGTCTCGACAGGCTCGACCGCCGACCGATTGTCACCCAACCAGGCCAGGGCTGCCGACGCATAGTCGACGTCCTCGGCGATGAGGTGCCCAGCACCCTCGAAACGGTGCACGTCGGCCTGCGGCATCCGGTCGATGAGGTCGTCGAGGTAGCGGTCGCTGAAGATCGGGTCGCGCGGACCCCAGAGCATCAGCGCGGGCACTCCGAGGTGGCGCACGCCCTCGGCGATCCGGTCGAGTTCGGCGGTGCTGACATGCGTGTCGTCGGCCGGGATGTCGGCGACGAACGCGCCGATTCCGCCCCGGCGCGACGCGCCGCGATAGGGAGCCCGATAGCCGCGCTTCACTTCGGCAGACAACGGCGGATGCGCGAGGGCGAGCGTGGTCTCCAAGAATGCCGGCGTGCTGACCGTCGCCTGGCCGAGTATCCCCTGGCGCAAGGCCAGGCGCAGCGGCGCGGGGATCGGCGTGCCTTCCGGCTGATGGATGGCGGTGTTCAGCAGCATGACGCCGGCGAGCGACTCGGGATGGTCGACCGCCCAGCCCATCGAGACGACACCTCCCCAGTCATGCCCGAGGGTGACGACCGGACCGTCGAGCTCGATGGCGGCGGTGAAGTCGGCGAGATCGCGCACCCGCTGCTCAAGCGTGCGTGCTCGGCCGGTGCGCTCGGAGAATCCCATCTCCAACTGGTCGACTGCGATCACACGCCAGGCGTCGTCGCCCCGAGTCGCAGCATCCGTGGCCGCCGCCGTGGCCTCAGTGACCAGACGCCGCCAGAGATACGACCAGGTCGGGTTGCCGTGCACACAGAGCACGGTGCCGACCGGCTGCACGCCGAGGCGGTCAAGCTCCGCCGCATTGTCGAGAACATGCCAGCGTCGGGTGATGCTTGTGAGCTGCCGATCCGCATCGCGCTCTGGCACGTCGATCAGGCGCGAGAACGCCGGGTCGAGTCCCGGGAGTCCGGCGGGCGGGTGGGATGCCGGGGCAGGGATCGACGCGGAGTGTGGCAGCCGGGGAGTCACCAGACGAGTTCCATCATCGCCGTGTTGAGACCGGAACCGACGCCCATCAGCAGCACTCGGTCACCGGGCCGGAGCGTCTCAGCTTCGGCCGCGAGCGTGATCGGAATCGACGCCGGTCCGACATTGCCGAATTTCGGGTAGGTGAGCGGCACCTTCGAGCGGTCGATGCCGGTGGCCTTGAGAATGGCGTCGGTGTGCACATCGGAGACCTGGTGCAAGATGTAGCGGTTCATGCCCGACCAGTTCCAGTCGCGTTTTGCTTCGGTCCAGGCGGAGACGACGAGTTCCATCCCGCCCTTGAGCAACGCCTTGGCGTCAGTGAACATGCCGTCGACACTGCCGACGCAGAGGTCGTTGAACTGGGTGGCTGCACGGCTGACGCCGCCCAGCATCCGATGCCCAGACGGATGCGCATCCGCCCGCCCGAGCACAGCGGCAGCGGCGCCGGAGCCCAGGGTGAGGCTCGCGAACTCGCTCATGAAGTCTTTGCGACCGATCTCGGGCGTGCTGAGGCGCTCGATCGTGTTGGTCTGGATATCGTCGGCGTCTTCGCCGTCGATGACGACCGCGTAGTCGATCTGCCCGGCGTCGATGAGCTGCCCGGCGAGGCTCATGCCGTTGACGAAGCCGAGACAAGCGTTGGCGATGTCGAAGTTGGTCGCCGACGACGGCAGGCCGAGGCCGTGGTGGATGCGCACGGCGACGGACGGCTCGAGGTGTTTGCGGGTGACCGAGGTGTTGATCAGCAGCCCGACCTGGCCCGGCTCGATGCCTGCCGCCTGGAGGGCACGCTGGCCGGCCGACACGGCGGCGTCATCGAACTTCTGTCCCTCGTCCCAGTTGCGGCGCTCGTGCACACCGGCGACGCGCTGCAGCAGACCCTTCGGAAGGCGCAACCGCTTGAGGGCGGGCGCCAAGCGGTGGTCGATTTCGTCAGAGGTCGTGATCCGCGGGGCGATCGTGCTCGCCACCGACAGCAGGGCGACGTTCTGGTACATCGTCGTTGCGTTTCCGTTCAACGGAGCTCCCTGTCGAATTTCGCGGGACTGTAGGGTCGTCCCGCGGTAATTATCCTCCCCGCGAAGCTGGGAGTTGTACGAACGCCCTGCGTGTGCGTTACGGCACCCGGGTCAGCCACGCCTCCGTGGCGAACTTCTCCTCAACGAGGCTCTCCGCCTTGGCATATTCCTCCGGCGTGATGTCGCCGGGGGTCGCTGCGTACATCGTTGTGAACGTCTGCTTCATCCGCTCGATGATCTCGGCACGACTGAGTCCGGTCTGGCTGCGCAGCGGGTCGACGCGCTTGGCGGCGCTGGCGATTCCCTTGTCGCTGAGTTTCTCGCGACCGATGCGCAAAACCTGGGCCATTACTTCGCCATCCATGTCGTAGCTCATCGTGACGTGGTGGAGCACGGCGCCGCTGCCGAGGCGCTTCTGGGCGGCGCCGCCGATCTTGCCCGTCGGGCTTGTGATGTCGTTGAGCGGCTTGTAACTCGCGTCGATGCCGAGTGATTTGAGCGCTTCGAGCACCCATTCGTCGAGAAAGGCGTAGGAATCGGCGAAGCTCATGCCCTGCACGAGTTCGGCCGGAACGTAGAGCGAGTAGGTGATGACGGCGCCCTTCTCCATCATCATCGCGCCGCCGCCGGAGATGCGGCGCACGACGTCGTAGCCGTACTTGGCGGCACCGTCGGGGTCGACCTCGTTCTTCAGCGACTGGAAGCTGCCGATCACGACGGCCGATTCGTTCCATTCCCAGATGCGCAGCGTCGGCTTGCGGTGTCCCTCGCCGACCTCCGCGGCCAGCACCTCGTCGAGGGCCAGGTGCATCCTCGGCGATACGGCCGGCGAGTGAACGATCTCCCAGTCGTAGTCTTTCCAGCTCGTCGCCTTCGACAGCGATCGACGGATGGCGACGGCCACCGCCTCCGGGGAGAAACCGAGCAAGGTGGCGTTCTCGGGGAGCCCGGCGCGCACGGCGGCGGCGATGCTCGCGGCGTCGCTGTCGGCCGGCAAGCCGTTCACGGCAGCGTTGATGTTCTCGAGCGCTTCGTCCGGCTCGAGAAAGAAATCACCGGCGAGCCGGAAGTTCGCGATCTTCGCGTCGACCAGCTCGAGATCGACGACCACGAGCTTGCCGCCTGGGACCTTATATTCACCGTGCATGCAGCAAGCCTAATCGTCGGTGTACCGCCCCGGCCGTCGCAGTCACCCGCCCATTCGACGGAGATTTTTGCATCCGGGGCCTGTTTCGGGCTGAAATGGGCTGAATCAGGAAGAATCTCCGTCGAATGGGGAACGCCGGGTGCACGGGTGGTCAGGCGACGCGACCGCGTCGCCACCTGACCACCCGGGGTTCTAGTACGCCAGGCCGTGACCGAAGCGGAACAGCGGGTCCTTCGTGTCGAACGGCACATCCTCGCGACTTGCCTCGACCGCAGCCATGCTCGACGGCAGGTCGAACGGCAGCTTGCCCTTCGGCTGGGCTGCGCCGGTGAGCACGTCGAGCAGTGCTCGGGCGTTCGCGCCGTAGTTCGCGACGATCGCGACGGGCGCAATCGGCGCCTCGACGATCGGCGTGAGAATGGCCGGGCGGTCCAGGTGCACGTCGATGACGGTCGGAACCGCAGCAGCGACCTCGCGCAGGTGTGCGATGGTCTCGTCGGTGAAGTCGAGCGAACCCTGGTGGAAGAAGTTCTCGAACATCGTGCTGCGCACCTCGAACGGCGCCTGGATGCGGATGATCGCCAGGTCGGCCTCGGCCGGGGTCGCCACGACGGTGCCGTACTCCCCCGCAACATCGGGCTCGATGCCCTCAACGTAGATCTTCTGGCCCGTGGCCAGCGGAAGCGCCGGCGTGCCGGCATCCGTTGCAGTGTTCGTCAGCACCGTGATCGAGGCGCGCTGGGCGGCCTCACCGGCGGCGCGGAACGCGTCGGAACCGACGATGACGCCGGCCTTCTTCGCGTCGACGAGCGGTGCATCGAAGAGTCCGAGCACGAACTTCTCGCGCAGCAGGCGACGAGCGGATGCGTCGAGGCGGTCCTCGGTGACGTCGCCACTCTGCACGAGCTCGATCAGCAGATCGGGGATGGCTTCGCCACCGAACTGGTCGGCGCCGGCCTCGAGGATCTTGACCATGCGCTCGCGCGGGGTGAGGTGCTCGACGCCCCAGGCGCGGGCCGGGAAGGGCTCGCCCATGATCTCGTCGTCGTTGGAGATCAGTCCCCAGTCGGTGCAGACGATGCCGTCGAAGCCGTAGCGTTCGCGCAGCAGCCCGGTGATGACGCTCTTGTTGAAGCCGAAGCCGACCTCTTCGTATTCGGTGCCGACCGGCATGCCGTAGTACGGCATGATCTGACTGGTTCCGGCCTCGAAGGCGGCTTCGAAGGGCTTGAGGTGGAGCTCGAACTGGCCACCGGGGTAGACCTGCTCGCGGCCGTAGGCGAAGTGGGCGTCCTCGCCATCCATCTGCGGGCCGCCGCCCGGAAAGTGCTTCGTCATCGTGGCGACGGAGTCAGCGCCGAGCGTCTCACCCTGGAACCCACGGATGTAGGCGGCACCGAGCACGCCGGTGAGCTCGGGATCTTCACCGAACGTGGCGACCTGGCGGCCCCAACGCGGCTCGGTGGCCAGGTCGATCTGCGGGTGCAGGGCCACGCGCATGCCGACGGCCAGGTATTCCTGACGGGCGATGTCGCCGAACTGCTCGACAACGGCTTCGTCACGGATGGCGGCGAGGCCGATCGATTCGGGCCAGCTCGAGAACGGGCCGGCCATCATGCCCGCAAGCGGGTTGTCGCTGAAGGAGTGGCGCGGGTCGGTCGAGATCGTCACGGGGATGCCGAGGCGCGTGGTGGCCGCGAGCTCCTGCAGCGAGTTGTGCCACTCAGCCATCAGCTCGGCGGTGGGCGCTGAACCCAGCACGTTGAAGTGGGTCATTCCCTTGCCGATGACGTATTCCTCGTTGGACGGCAGCCCGAACACCGGGTCAGCCGGGGCGAGCCCGCCGTCCTGGCTCATGCTGATCATCGTCTGAAAGAAGAGGCCGGCCTTCTCTTCCAGTGTCATCTGGCCGAGCAGGTTCTCAACCCGCTCGGCGACGGGCAGCGTCGCGTCGCGGTAGGTCGGGTCGACGGGGGTGGATGGGGTCTCACTCATCGGAGATTCCTCTTTCAATTTGAGTTGCGGATGTCGAAATCGGGGTGGATGCGCCGGGCTGCGTTGGAGAGACGCCTAGTAGGAGGCTGCGCCGGACTGCAGCTCCGCGCGCTTCTGCTTGCGGCGGGCGCGACGAGCGTCATCACGGGCGAGCAGCGGAGCGAAGAGCCACCAGAGCATCAGCGTGACGCCGGCCCCGACAACGGCTCCGGCCAGGGTGTCGGTGACCCAGTGGGCGCTGAGGTAGGTGCGGCTCCACATCATCACGAGCACGAAGGCGATGCCGATCGGCCACCAGATGCGGCGGGCTGCAGCCGGCAGCAGCACGGCGATCATGATGACGAACGCCACCGTCGTCACAACGTGACCCGACGGGAACGAGCCGTGGTCGACCATGACGAGCGCATCGCCGGGGCGCGGCCGGTCGACGATGTTCTTCAACAGCTGGGCGAAGAGCGACGGCACGAGGTAAGTGAGGAACGCGAACAACATCGCCCACCAGCGACGCATGATGGCCAGAACGATCAGAACGACCAGCATCACGATCAGGCTGGCCGGTCCGCCGAATGCGTTGAGAAACGCGACGAGTCCGGTCACTTCACCGCCGGCGGGGCCTGCGGTGATCGAGTGCCACCACACATCCAGGCCCTGGTAGAACGGCGTCTCCGGCGCAGGAAGCAGGGTGAGCGTCATTAACACGATAAAGGCGGCGGCGCTGGCTGCGGCCACCCACTGCCAGCGACGGCGGCCGTTGTCGGCCGGAGGGCGCTGGGGGGTTTCTTTGGCGGCGGGCGACGTCGTCGTCATAGGGTGAAGCCTCTCGTGAGTGCGTCTTCTCTGGCGCAGTGACCAAAACAATACAACGTTCGGTTTTCCGTCGCAAGGCCGATTGGTCGGCTCAGAGGTGTCGTACGATCAGAGGCATGTCAGAGAGAGGGTCATACGCCAAAGGCGTGGCCAAGCGTGAAGAAATCCTGCGCACGGCGCTGGAGGTGTTCTCCCGGGAGGGGTACCGCGGAACGTCGCTGCGGGAGGTCGCGCGGGCGAGCGGGCTCAGCCTGCCCGGCCTGATGCACTACTTCGATTCGAAAGAGGATCTGCTCGCCGCGATTCTCAAGAAACGCGATGAACGCGACGAGGACACCTACCGCCGGCACGACGCGCCGCTCGCCGCACTGGCTGCCGTCATGCGGCACAATGCCGAGGTGCCCGGCCTCGTTCAGCTCTACGCGACGCTCTCCGCCGCGGCCAGCGACCCCGAGCATCCGGCGCATGAGTATTTCGTCGAGCGCTACGCGTCCTTTCGCACCCAGTTCGCAGAGGACATCCGCGGCCGTCAGGCAGACGGCACGGTGCCGGCGTCACTCGACGCCGACAAACTCGCCGCGTCGATGATCGCCCTCGCCGACGGGATCCAGGTGCAGTGGATGCTGGACCCGAGCATCGACATGGCTGACCACATCGACTTTCTCTGGTCAACACTCACGGGGCAGGCTGGCGCGTAGAACCCCTCTCCTCGCTGGTCGAGCCTGTCGAGACCCCGCGAGCCGATCTCGAAACTCGGTCGCCAGATCTCGACAGGCTCGATCACCGGTCGCGCTAGTGCCGCCCGGCCACCACATTCGCCATCGATGCGATCGGTGAGGTGGAGGTGCGACCCCGATCCTCGGCACGATCGGCCGCGTGATAGGCGGCATACAATCCCTTGACCGCGACCCAGCGCAGCGGTTCGATCTCCCAGTTGCGCACCTGGTGGTTGACCCAGGGCAGGCGGGTGAGCGCGGTGTCGGCGCCGAGCAGCAGGTCGGCGAGCGTGCGCCCGGCCAGATTGGTTGCGGTCACGCCGGTTCCGACATAGCCGCCGGCCCAGGCCAGTCCGGAAGTCGGGTCGAGGCCGACCGTCGCCGCCCAGTCCCGGGGAACGCCGAGCACTCCCGACCAGGCATGGTCGATCGCGGCACCCGCGGTGGCCGGGAAGAAGCGGCCCAGCAGGGCGCGCAGCGAGGTGACCGTGCTGTCGGGAGTCGCGCCATCGGCGTCGACGCCGGAACCGAAACGGTAGGGCACACCGCGCCCGCCGAAGGCGATCCGGTCGTCGGCGGTGCGCTGCGCATACATGTAGACGTGCGCGAAGTCGCCGAGAGTTTCGCGACCCTCCCAGCCGATCGACTGCCAGGTGGCGGCATCCAGCGGCTCGGTCACGATGAGCGAGGAGTTCATCGGCAACCATTTGCGGTGCAATCCGGCGAGGCCGGCGGTGAACCCCTCGGTGGCCCGTACGATGAACCGGGCCGACACGGTGCCACGAGCGGTGACCGCCCGCTGCGCGGAAATCTCGCTCACCCGGGTTCCCTCGTAGATCGTCACGCCGAGTTTCTCGACGGCCTCGGCCAGGCCGCGAGCGAGCTTGGCCGGCTGGATGCGCGCGCATTGCGGCTGAAACACCCCACCGAGGGCGCCATCCACGTTCACTCGGGCCGCCATCTCCTGCGCTGAGAGCACCTCAAAGTCGACGGCGTCTCGCCAGCTCCGCTCCGAAGCCGCGAAGCTCTGCATCCGGTTCAGCTGAGCCGCGTTGTTCGCGACAGTGAGCTCACCGCCCTTCACGATGTCGGCGTCGATTCCTTCGACATCGGCCACCCTGATCACTTCGTCGACGGTGTCGTTCATCGCCTGCTGCATGGCGACCGCCGCGGCCCGGCCGTGCGACTTCACGTACTGCTCGCGCCCGCCAGTTACTGAGTTGGTCAGCCATCCGCCGTTGCGCCCCGAGGCGCCGTAACCGGCGAAGCGCTCCTCCACGATCACGACCCGCAGCAGCGGCGCCGCTTTCTTGAGGTAGTACGCCGTCCAGAGGCCGGTGTAACCGGCGCCGACAATGCACACATCGGCGTCGATGTCACCGCTCAGCGGGGGCCGCTGGGCCGGAAGCCCTGTCGCGTCGTACCAAAAAGAGACGCGGCCGGTCGTCGTTGTCACGGATGCTCCTTGTGTCGTGTCGCGCGTCGTCGCGCGGAGTCTGGGGTGGCGTGCGGGCGGTTGTTCCGGTGCCCGTGAGGGGGCGCAGATCGACCTTCATCGGACCATCGAAGGTCGATCTGCGACCCCTCAGCGAGGCTCGGGGCTGCTGCGGGTGGAGTCGGAGGGGATGTCGGGAGCTTTCACTGCGGAATCGGACAGCTCGGAGGCCGGCTCGGCAGTTGCGGGCGCATCCGTTGCCGGCGCAGCAGTTGCCGACGCATCCGTGGATGCAGTCGCAGGCCTGGGCTCGGATACCGACGCCGGAAAGCGCTCGTCGAGCCAACTCACCAGATCGCGCGCCACTTCGTCGCGGTTCGTCTCGTTGTAGATCTCGTGGCGGGCGCCGGGGTACACGATCAGCAGGATGTCCCGCAGGCCAGAGCGCGACGCATAGACCTGCACCAGGCGGAGCGCACTCTTCTCCCCGCCGACGGTGTCGTCGCTGCCGACCTGCACGAGTAGCGGGAGCTGCTCCGGCAGATTCTTCGCCGGGCGGCCGAACAGCCGCAAACCGTCACGGATCCCGAACAGTTTCGCAATCGGCGACAGCGTTGTCAGCGGGTCGGCCACGAACGCCTGGGCGACGGCCGGGTCGCGGCTCAGCCACTCTGCGCCCGTCGTTCCCAGGTGCTTGTGTTTGCGGTTGAGGTCGCCCGTGTCGAGCGAACCGGGCCACCGATATGCCGTGCCCGACAGCACGACCGCGTCATACTCGGCGGCATGCTCGTTGACGATCATCTGCACCATGAACGAGCCCCAGCTGTGCCCGAACAGCACGAGCGGCAGGCCCGGGTTCTCGGCCCGGATGACGCCGCTGAACTGGTGAACCGCCGCAACGGCGGCACGCAGCCCGCCGGGGCCGAGCTTGCCCATCATCGCCAGGTTTCCGTTGTGCTGCTTGAGCCCGGTCTGCCCATGCCCGCGGTGGTCATCCGCATAGACCGAGTAGCCGGCCGCGTTCAACGCGGAAGCCAGCTCGACGTAGCGCTGGGCGTGCTCCCCGACACCATGGGTGATTTGAACCACCGCGCGCGGCTCGGCAACCGGCCAGACGTAGTAGGTGATCTCGATCCCGTGGGCGTCGGTGAATGTGGGCACGTTGCCATTCTGCACCTCAGCGACTCAAACTCGGCCAAACGCGACGGCGATCGGGGGCAGCAGGATGCGTCGAAACTGCGCAATTGTCGTCGATTGCCGCACAGATTGTGCGGCGTTCGGTGACAGGTGCGGTTGTCGGTGACGGATGCGCGACGGAGGCAATTGGTTGCGTTCGGGTATTGCTTAGCAAAGCTAATTTGTTATGCTAACTAGTTATGAACGCCGAATCACCCACACCTGCCACGCTGCCGCACGACCGCGTGGCCGAGCTCAGTCACGACTTTCGTCTGGCCAACGCTCGCCTGACCCGGCGACTCCGTCAGCAGCGGGCGAACGACGAACTGACCGCCGGCCAGTTCTCGGCGCTCTGCACCCTCTTCTCCGACGGGCCGCTCACGCTGAGCGAACTCAGCGAGCACGAACGGGTCACCCCGCCGTCGATGAACCGCACGGTCAATGCCCTCGTCGAGGCCGAGTTGGTTCAACGCGAGAACGCCGCGAATGACGGCCGCAAGGTCATGCTCGCCCCGAGTGCTGCGGGCAACGCCCTCGTTCGCGAAACCCGGGAGCGCCGCGACGCGTGGATCGCCCAACGCGTGATGAAGCTCTCGCCCGAGCAGCAGCAGGTGCTGGCCGAGGCGACACTGATCATGAAGGAGCTTGCCGACAGTTGAGTGCCATGTTCCGCTCCTTGAGCGGCGTCAACTACCGAATTTGGTTCAGCGGAGCGCTGGTGTCCAACATCGGAACCTGGATGCAGCGCACTGCCCAGGACTGGATCGTTCTGACCCAGTTGACGAACCACAACGCCGCGGCCGTCGGCATTGTGATGGCCCTGCAATTCGGCCCGCAGCTTCTGTTGATGCCGTGGAGCGGCCTCATCGCCGACCGGTTTGACCGGCGCAAACTGCTCATCCTGACGCAGTCGCTGATGGGGGCGCTCGCCCTCGGACTCGGCATCATCACGGTGTTCGGCGTCGTCGAGCTCTGGCAGGTCTACCTCTTTGCCCTGGCGCTCGGCGTGGTCTCGGCCATCGATGCTCCGGCCCGGCAGACCTTCGTCGGCGAACTGGTCACCCACGAGAACATGTCGAACGCGGTCGCACTCAACTCGGCCTCGTTCAATGGCGCCCGCATGATCGGCCCCGCCGTCGCCGGCGTCCTCACCGCCCTCGTCGGAGCCGGCTGGGTGTTCATGATCAACGCGGTGACCTTCGGTTTCACCGTGCTGGCCATGTTCCTCCTGCGCAAATCCCTGCTGCGCCCGCAGGCGCGCGCCTCGCGCGAACGCGGGCAGCTGATGGCTGGGTTCCGGTATGTGCGAGGCCGGCCCGACATTATCGTCGTGCTCATCGTGGTGTTCCTGGTCGGCACGTTTGGCTTCAATTTCGCCATCTTCACCTCGACGATGACCACCGTCACATTCGGCCTCGGGGCGAGCGAGTTCGGCTTTCTGAGTTCGATCATGGCGATCGGCTCTGTCGCGGGAGCGCTGATGGCCGCCCGACGGGCCGAGGCCCGGCTGCGCCTCGTGCTGATCGGCGCCGCGGGATTCGGTGTGGCCTGCGGGGTGGCCGCCTTCATGCCGACCTACGGACTCTTCGCGGTGACCCTGGTCTTCGTCGGATTCGCCTCGCTCACTCTGATGACCACGGCCAACGCCTACGTGCAGACGACGACCGAACCCGCCATGCGCGGTCGGGTGATGGCGCTCTACATGGCGATCTTCGCGGGAGGGACTCCGCTCGGCGCCCCGCTCGTCGGCTGGGTCGCCGACGAGTTCGGCCCGCGCTGGGCAGTCGGCGTCGCCGCGGCATCCGGCATTCTCGCCGCCGTCGTCGTGCTGATCTGGATGGTGAAGTATCGGGACCTCAAGGTGCGCCTGCGCCTGCGCGGCAATCAACGTTCCCGGGTACGTTACGCCGGCGACGGGCTCCCGGCGACGGCATCCGTCGCTGTCGCCCTGGCCGAGGCGGATGCCGATGCGATTGCCGCGGGCGCGGATGCCGATGGCACGACGCTCGGCGACGACCAGGAGACCGCCACTCGAGAGATCGCCGTGATCGAGGCGACGACACCTCGCTAGTGCGCCGAAGCCCGTCAGAGTTCGCCGAGCTCGGCGATCCCGCCACCGATCAACGAGGCCCCGATCAGCAGCAACACCGCTCCGATGATCACGCCGTTGTTGCGCACCAGCCAGTCGCGCGTGAGCTCAAGCCGCGGGCGCATCCGCTCGGGTGCGATGAGCAGCGCGACGACCGGAATCGCCACAGTGGCACATGCGATCAGGCCGAAGAATGCGGCGGCGGCCAGATCGGCCCCGAGGCCGAGGTTCGCCGCTCCGATCGTCACACCGGCACCGATGGCGAACAGCAGTTCCTTGAGGTTCGTCACCGAGAGCAACAGGGCGAGGCCGAAACTCCGGGCCGGTCCGGCCCCGTCGACCATCGCCATCCAGCGCGGCAATTCGACATCCGCGTTCTTTCCCGGCCGCTTTCGCCATTTTGTCGCCGCAAGCACGACGAGGGCGATGCCGACCAGAATGCGGATGACCGAGACGAACGGAGCGGTCTCGCCCTCCTCCACCGCGACATCGATGACGACGGCGCAGAAAGCGACGATGACGATGACGCTGAGCAGCCGGCCGGCGAGAAAAGCCGGCGGGGAAGCCGGCGTCTGCGGCGAGTTCAACAGCAGCACCGCAATGATCGGGAGCGGGCTGAGCGCCACACCGACCGCAAGAGGAAGGATCTCGCCGAACATTTCGAGCATGGGAGCCTTTCACCGGAAGCTCCCAAATTCTAGGGGAGCCTGACCGGGCCCTGCACCCTGCGGCTACCGCTGCCTACGCCGCTGCACCAGCAGCGGCGTAGGCGATTATGTCGCGAAACGTCAGCGCACCCCGCCCATGAGACGCAGCACCGGGCGCGCGGCCAGCGCCAACGCGATACCGATCACGATGGCGATGGCACCCAGCACGCCGAAGTAGACGTTCTCCGGCACGGCCGTGTACAGCTCGGCGAGCCGCCCGGAGATGGCAGTTCCGAGCGACACGGAGAGGAAGAACAAGGCCACCATCTGGGTCGTGAACGCCGCGGGCGCCAGTTTGGTCGACACCGACAGACCGACCGGCGAGAGCAGCAGCTCGGCAACGGTGAAGGCGAGCAGGATGCCGAACATCGCGAGCAGGGGGGTCGAGTTGGGTCCGCCGCCGGCAAACGGCAAGAACAACCAGAATGCGAGACCCATGATCGCCGTGCCGGCCGCGAACTTGATCGGGGTTGACGGCTGCTTGGCGCCCCACTTGGTCCAGATTGCGGCAAAGACGCCGGACAGGATGATGATGAACACCGGGTTGATCGACTGCACCCACGACACCGGCATCGTCCAGCCGAACAGGTCCCGGTTCAGTCGCTCGTCGGAGTAGATCGTGACGACGGTGAACTGCTGCTGGTAGAGCGACCAGAACGCCGCGCTGGCGATGAAGAGCGGGATGAAGGCGTAGACGCGCTTGCGCTCCACGGTCGTGATCTGCTTGCTCGTGAGGATGACGGTGAAGTACGAGATCGTCGACACGATCACGAGAACGATCACGACAGTCGAGAGGCTCTCGGCCGTGATCACCCCGGTCATCACCAGAATGACGACCAGGGCGACGCCGGCGAGGCCGATGAGCCCGTAGAACGTCCACCGTGAACGCGGCAGCGGGTCGGGCACGATGCGCGAGCGTTCGGGCAGGCGCTTGCGGCCGAAGGAGTACTGCAGCAGCCCGATTCCCATTCCGACCGCGGCGAGGCCGAAGCCCCAGTGGAAGCCGACCGTGGTCTGCAGCAGGCCGGTCAGCAGCGGGCCCAGGAACGCGCCGAGGTTGATTCCGAGGTAGAAGATCGAGAAACCGGCGTCGCGACGCGGGTCTTCCGGCTTGTACAGCATCCCGACAACGGATGTCGCGTTGGCTTTCAGCCCGCCGCTACCGAACGCGACCAGGATCAGGCCCACGGTCACGCCGATTCCGCCCGGCAACAGCGCCAGGGCAAGGTGGCCGGCCATGATCACCATTGCGCTGTAGAACAGCACGCGCTCGGAACCGAGCAGGCGGTCGGCGACCCAGGCGCCGAGGATCGTGGAGAGGTAGACGGCGCCGCCGTACGCGCCGACGATTCCTGCCGCGGTGACCTTCGACATGCCGAGGCCGCCGTCTTCCACCGAGTAGTACAGGTAGAGCAACAGGATGCCCTGCATGCCGTAGAAGGAGAACCGCTCCCAGAGCTCGACGCCCGCGACGTTGGCGAGCGATCGTGGTTGGCCGAAGAAACTGTGGTTGTCGCGTTCCGCCTGGGATTGCTCCGTCGTACTCATAGAAAAGAGCCTACCTCCGGGGTGTCCCCCGCACGAGGGACAAGCGGTCAGGCCGCGCGGCCACCCGCGGATTCGCCCGCCATGCCCGCCATGCCCGCCATGCCCGCTGAGTTTGAGCGTTCCGGTCGAGTTTGCCCGGCAGAGCAGGCAAACTCGACCGCACGTGTCAAACTCGGCGACGGTTCAGGCCCGTGCCTCTGATTAGGCTGAACGGATGAACGCGAACCGACTTCTCGTCAGCCTCCCCGGACGCGCGCTGCGCCAGGCCCTCGGCGACGTTCCCGACGGCGTCGACCTCATCGAGTGGGACATGACCGGGCCGGCCCCGGCCGCGGCGATCGACATCGTCGTGCAGCCATACATGGGGGCGACGAACCGGCTCGTGCAGCTCGACGGCGTGACGACGCGGCTCGTGCAGAGTCAGTCGATCGGGTTCGACGGCGTCGGGGCCGTGCTGCCCGCCGGACACGTGTTCGCCAATGCCGCGAGCGTGCACGAGACCTCGACCGCCGAGCTCACCCTCGCGCTCATCTTGGCGTCGCAGCGCGGAATCCCTGACTTCGTGCGCGCCGCGAGCGAGGGCCGCTGGGCTCCGGCCCGCCACGAGAGCCTGGCCGACCGCACGGTGCTGCTGCTCGGTTACGGAGGAGTCGGCCAGGCCATCGAGGCGCGCTTGCTGCCCTTCGAGACGAATGTCGTACGGGTTGCCCGCACGGCGCGCACCGATGAGCGCGGCCCGATCCACGGCTTCGACGAACTGCCCGAGTTGCTGCCGCAGGCCTACATCGTGGTGGTCGGGGTTCCGCTCACCGAGTCGACGCGGCACCTCGTCGACGACGCGTTCCTCGCGCTCATGCCCGACGGCGCCCTGCTGGTGAACATCGCACGTGGCGCGGTCGCCGACACGGATGCCCTGCTCGCGCACGCCACATCCGGCCGGCTGCGTCTCGCCCTCGACGTGACTGATCCCGAGCCGCTGCCCGCAGGGCATCCGCTCTTCGCACTGCCGAACGTGCTGATCAGCCCGCACGTGGGAGGCGCCTCCACCGCAATGATGCCGCGGATGGCGCGCTTGCTGCGCCGTCAGATCGACCTGATGCTGGCCGGCGAGGCGCCGGTCAACGTGGTCGTGCGGAGTTAGCGCGACACGAGGGCGAGCTAGGCGGATGCCTCCGCCAGCGACGCGAGCTCGGCATCCGTCAGCGTCAGCTCGGCCGACGCGAGCAGATCCGGGAGCTGCTCGATGGTGCGCGCGCTGGCGATCGGCGCAACGACGGTCGGCTGCTGGCGCAGCCAGGCCAACGAGACCGGTGCGACGGCGACGTCGTGGGCGGCGGCGACGGAATCGAGCGCACTGAGCACGCGGCGACCCCGCTCGTCATAGTAGGGGCGGGCGTCTTCGGCGCGCGGGCCGTCGCCGGCGACCTCAACGACATCCCGGTATTTACCGGTGAGAAACCCGCTGGCCAGCGCGAAGTAGGGGAAAACGGCGAGGTTCTCGCGCGCCGCACGCTCCCGAAGGCCCTGCTCGAAGTCGCGCTCCACCAGGTTGTAGTGCGGCTGTAGGGCGACGGCCCGGTGGAATCCGTTCGCCGCCGTCACGTCGAACCACTCATCGATGCGCTCGGGCGTGTAATTCGAGATTCCGATGTAGCGCACCTTTCCGGCATCGACGAGCTGCGACAGCGCGCCGATCGTCTCTTCGAGCGGCACCGACTCGTCGTCGAAGTGGGCGTAGTAAAGATCAATGTGATCGGTCCGCAGACGAGCGAGCGAGGCATCGGCGGCCGCACGGATGTTCTCGGCCGCCAACCCGGCGAACTGCGGGTGGGTACTGACTTTGCTTGCAATCACGACGTCATCGCGGTTGCCGCGGGCCGACACCCAATTACCGATGATCGTCTCGCTCTCACCGCCGGTGTGACCGGGCTCCCACGCCGAATAGCCGTCGGCGGTGTCGATGAAGTTTGCTCCGGCCGCGACAAAGGAGTCGAGAATCTCGACGGACGCCCGCTCGTCGGCCGTCCAGCCGAAGACGTTGCCGCCGAGCACCAGCGGGAACACCTCAAGATCGGAGTCGCCGATTCGGGCCCGATTCGTGCTGACCGAAGTTTCTGCCATGACTTTTCTCCTTCGTCGGTGAGGGACTGCCGCTGACACCAGCGCATCATCCACAACCAAGCCTGGCCGAGAAGATTCCCATGGCCAACAATGTCGTGCACACGGGCGTCATATTCAGTAGAGTGTGTGGTCTGACCACTGTGGTCCGACCACACACGCATTCAGCACAGACTCACATCAACGAAGGAGGCGCACATGACCGACGACCGCCGCGCCTGGGAAATCGTGCTCGAGAGCATTGAACGCGACCTTCTCGAAGGCCGCCTGCGCCCCGGCGACCGCCTGCCCGGCGAGCGCGCGCTCGCGACCGACCTCGGTGTCGGGCGCTCGAGCGTGCGCGAGGCCATCCGCGTGCTCGAGGTGCTCGGGCTCATCCGCACCGCGACCGGCTCCGGCCCGAACGCCGGCGCCAYCATCGTGGCGCTGCCCGGTGGCGGGATGTCGGCGCTCATGCGCTTGCAGGTCGCCGCGCAAGGATTTGCGGTCGCCGATGTCGTGAAGACCCGCCTGGTGCTCGAAGCATCGATCGTGACCGAACTGGCCGAGGCTGCAGCGGCGGCCGCAGCCGATCCCGCGCCCACCGCCCCCGCCCTCGCCGATTCCGCCCAACTCCTCGACGCCATGGAAGCCCCCGGACTCAGCGAAGCCGAGTTCCTCGCCCTCGACGCGCAGTTCCACCTGTCGCTGGCCGAGGCATCGGGCAACCAGGTCATCACCGCCACCATGGCCGGGCTCCGCAGCGCGATCGAAGGCTATGCCCGCGCGGGCGTGCCGAGCCTGACCTCCTGGCCCGTGACATCCGCCCGCCTGATGCACGAGCACCGCGAAATTCTGGCCGCGATCGCCGCCGCCGACCCTGCGCTTGCCCGCACGGCGATGCAGTCCCACATCACCCGGTACTACGCGGAAACCCACTTGACCACTTCCCACCTGACCGCCAGCCCCGAAGGAAAGTAATCCAATGGTGAAGAGACAGTTCCCGAAGCCCCGCGACCTCATGCCGCTGATGCAGTTCAAGAAGCCCGAGTTCAACGCGCGCACCCGCCGCCTCGCGAGCGCGACGAGCATCGCCGATCTGCGCACGATCGCCAAGCGCGTTACCCCGAAGGCACCCTTCGACTACACGGATGGCGCGGCCGAGGGCGAAATTTCGCTGTCGCGGGCACGTCAGGCGTTCCAGGACATTGAATTCCACCCGTCGGTGCTGCGTGACGTGTCGAACGTCGACACGAGCCGGGAGGTGCTCGGCCAGGTCAGCGCGATGCCGTTCGGCATCGCCCCGACCGGCTTCACCCGGATGATGCAGACCGAGGGCGAGCGCGCCGGCGCGACCGCCGCCCAGGCCGCGGGCATCCCGTTCACGCTATCGACCATGGGCACCACCTCGATCGAGGATGTCGCGGCCGCGGCCCCGAACGGACGCAACTGGTTCCAGCTCTACATGTGGGCCGACCGTGAGCGTTCGCTCGCCCTGGTCGACCGCGCAGCTGCGGCCGGCTACGACACCCTGATGGTCACCGTCGACACCCCCGTCGGCGGCGCGCGCCTGCGCGACGTGAAAAACGGCTTCTCGATTCCACCGGCCCTCACCCCGAAGACCGTGCTGAACGCGCTCCCCCGCCCGGCCTGGTGGATCAACTTCTTGACCACCGAGCCCCTCGCCTTCGCGAGCCTCGACCGCTGGTCTGGCACCGTCGCGGCCCTCATCGACACCATGTTCGACCCGAGCGTCGGCCCCGAAGAGGTCAGCTACATCCGCGACACGTGGAAGGGCAAGCTCGTCGTCAAGGGAATCCAGTCGGTCGCCGACGCGCGCCTGGCCGTCGAGCTCGGCGCCGACGCGATCGTGCTCTCGAACCACGGCGGACGCCAGCTCGACCGCGCCCCGATCCCCTTCCACCTGCTGCCGAGCGTGGTGCGCGAGGTCGGAACCGAGACCGAGGTTCACCTCGACACGGGCATCATGAACGGCGCCGACATCGTCGCGTCCGTCGCCCTCGGCGCCCGCTTCACCCTCATCGGCCGCGCCTACCTCTACGGACTGATGGCCGGCGGCCGCCCGGGCGTCGACCGCACGATCGCCATCCTCTCCGAGGAGATCCGCCGCACCATGAAGCTGCTCGGCGTCGCCTCACTCGATGAGCTCGAGCCGGGTCACGTCACCCAACTGGCTCGCCTGATGCCGATGGTTCAGCCCATGGCGGATGCTGTGGCAGCGGTTCCGGCACGGAAGGCTCCGGTCCGGGTCTCGACAAGCTCGACCACCGACTCCGCCGCCAAGGCGGCGAAGGCTCCGGCTACAGTCACGTCGACCGCCCCGACCACGGCGAAGCCGAAGGTGCCGGCCGCGAAGAAGGCATCGACCGCGAAGGCTCCGGCCACGAAGAAGACACCAACCGCGAAGGCTCCGGCGAAGGCTGCTGCGGCGGAGGTAGCAACCAGCGCGACCACCGCTGCTCCGAAGAGGAAGCCGGCCGCAAAAAAGGTCGCCACTCCGCCCATGAAGACCGACATCGCGGAGTAACTCCATTCCGATCATTGCCGAGTGTGAGCGTTGCGGTCGAGCTGCCCTGTTCCGCCGGGCAAACTCGACCGCAACACTCAAACTCGATACCCGGCACCCGTGCCAGGCGAGTGAAGTGCGGCCCTAGCCAGTGGCTTAGGCTCGATCCATGGCACGTCAGGGCACCTTCGCGCACAGCACCGCAGCGAACAGCATCGAGCCTGCCGCAACGCTGATCAGCAGCGACGTGCGCCTGCACAACCTCGGCATCGTCGCGCGTTACCTGGTCGAGAATGGGCCGAGTTCCCGCAGCCAGATCGCCGATGGCACCGGCCTCACGCGCGGCTCGGTCACCGCGCTCACCGCTGCCCTGCTCGACGCACAGGTGATCAGTGAGGCCGCTCCTCTCGAGTCCGGCGGCAAGGGCCGCCCACTCACTCTGCTCAACCTCGCGGCCGACGGGGTCGCGCTTCTCGCGTTGCAACTGGATGCCGACGAGGTCACCGCTCTCGTCACCACGATCACGGGCGTGCCACTCCTGCGGATCAGTGAGCACCACGGCCGGCCAATGGGACAGCCTGACCTAATCCTCGACCGGTTCGCCGACGTACTGGGTCGTGCTCTCGACTCTGACGAGTTGCGCGGACGCCGTCTGGCCGACGTCACGATCGTCGTTTTCGCCCCGGTCGGTGGCGATCCAGAATTCGTGATCGCCGACACCGACCTCGGCTGGGGCTCTGTCGATGTCGTGGGCGGACTGCGCAGCAGAGAGCCACGGCTGCCCGATTTCGCGCGCCTGACCCCCGACTCCACACTGGCGGCGGTGGCCGAACGCAGCCAGCTCACTGATGTGCGCACCATGCTCTATCTGAAGAGCAACTCGGGCATCGGCGGAGCGATCATCGTCAATGGCTCCCCCGTCACCGGCGCGCACGGTTTCGCCGGCGCACTCGGACACCTCGCCGTCGTTCCCGGCGGCCGACTCTGCGGGTGCGGCCAACACGGATGCCTCGACACCGTCGCCGGCCCCGACTTTCTTCTCGAGGAAGTGGGCTTAAGCGACTTGCTCGCCTCCGACGGCTTGACTGCCGCGCTCGACGAGCTCACCCGGCGCATCCTGGAGGGCGAACCCCGCGCATCCGCCGCCTGGGATGCCGCCTCGAATTGGATCGCGCACACCGTGCAGATGCTGGTGATGGCCCTCGACCCCGAAGTGGTCGTGCTCGGCGGCTACTGGGCGGCGCTGGCCGACTCGGTTGCCGCAAAAGTTGCCGCCCTGCGGCCGAGCATTCCCGGCGCCGTGCTTCTCGAGCAGTCCGCCACCCAGGGCGGAACGCTCGGCGCTGACGCCGCACTACTCGGCGCGATCTGGAGCGCCCGCGATCGGCTACTACAGGATCCGCTGCAGCTCATCCCCTAGTTCGAATTAGTTCAACGCTTGAATTATGTGCCGTTTAGCGGCATACTCGTCTACGCACCGCTCTGCCCTCGAGCAGGCAACCTGTAGGTCACTCAATGACGAGGAGAATCGTGTCCAATTCGACTTCCGGCACCGGCGAATCAATCGCTCGGCCGCCCGCCCAGCTCGACGACGTCTATACCGGCGCAATCGGAACTGACAATCTGCCGGTCAGCCCGCCGGCCAAGAAGGCGCTCCTCCCGTGGATGGCCGTCACCTCGGTCTTCCTGTTCGCCACCTACGCGGCACTCACCGGAATTCTGCTTCCGATCCAGGTTGCGCTGATCAACGCGGATGACAAGATTCAGAACCTGGCGATCGTGACCACCGTCTCGTTCGTCTTCACCCTGTTCGCCCAGCCCATCGTCGGCGCGTTCAGTGACCGCACCCGCTCGAAGCTCGGCCGTCGCGCCCCTTGGATGCTCATCGGTTCGTCGGTCGCCGCCATCTTCCTGCTCGGCCTCGGCGGCATGACCAATGTGCTCTGGATCACCATTTTCTGGGTCGTTATCCAGGTCGCCTTGAACGCGCTCCAGGGCCCGCTGTCGGCTATCGTGCCCGACCGCTTCCCCCGATCCAAGCGTGGCGCCGCCTCGGCCATGGTCGGGATGGGAATGATGATCGGTGCAACCGTCGGTACCGTTGCCGCCGGCCAGTTCGCCAGCAATGTCGGCATCGGGTACACCGTCTTCGGCGTCGGAGTGCTCGTCGTCACCGTGCTTTTCGTGCTGTTCAACCGCGACGGATCCAGCAAGGCCCTCGTCGTCGAACCCTTCAGCTGGAAGCAGTTCCTCTCCGGATTCTGGATCGACCCGAAGGCGAACCCCGACTTCGCCTGGGCGTTCGCCGCACGATTCTTCTTCATCCTCGGCTACTTCGTCATCGCGGCGTACAACCTCTACATCCTCACCGACTACATCGGCCTCTCCCTGCAAGACGCAGCGTTGAATGCCGGCCTGCTCGCCATTGTCGGCATGGTCCCCACCCTGATCTCGATCATTCTGGCCGGATTCTGGAGTGACAAAATCGGGCGCCGCAAGATCTTCATCTACGCCGCATCCGTGTTGATGGTGATCGGCCTCACCATGCCGCTCTTCATGCCCAACCTCACCGGAATGCTCATCATGAGCGCCATCAACGGCCTCGGCTTCGGTCTCTACATGGCGTGCGACACCGCCCTGATGACGGAGGTGCTGCCCGGCGGCGGCGTCGCAGCCGGCAAGGACCTCGGCATCCTGAACGTGGCCACCAACATCCCGCAGGCGATGAGCCCTGCTGTCGCTGCTCTCATCATCGGCACGATGGGTGGCTTTCCAAGCCTGTTCGTCTTCGGCATGATCTCGGTGATCATCGCCGCCGTCGTGCTCATCCCCATCAAGAGCGTTCGATAGTCGCACCCGTCAGCCGACGGCTTCGTCGGCTGACGGATGCATCCGATCACGCTTCTCTTCGTCGGCGCATCCGCCGGGCGGCACATGCGTCAGCTTAAGTACGCCAAAAAATCAGCTCGTAGTAAGGAAGCATCGCAATGTCAGCACACGCATCTACCTCGGGTCACCCCGAAGTCACCACCACCGCCGGCGTCGTGCGCGGCGCCTGGCGCGACGGATCCGCCGCGTTCCTCGGCATTCCGTTCGCTGAGCCGCCCATCGGTGACCTGCGTTTCGCGGCGCCCGTCGCGCACGGCTCCTGGGACGGCGTGCGCGACGCCCTCGAGTACGGCGCAACGCCGCAGCGTAAGACGCTCGCCGAGATCACCCTGATCCCCGAGCCGTCGATCGCCGGACTGTCGACGCTCAATGTGAACGTGTTCACGCCGAGCCCGACCACGCCGACGGATGCGGGCCTGCCGGTTCTGGTCTGGATCCACGGCGGCGGCTACGTGGCCGGCTCCCCCGCCAGCCCCTGGTACGACGGTGCCGCGTTCAACCGCGACGGCGTCGTCACCGTGAGTGTCTCCTACCGCCTCGGCTTCGACGGCTTCGGCTGGATTGAGGATGCCCCGCAGAACCGCGGCGTGCTCGACTGGCTGCTCGCCCTCGAATGGGTGCGTGACAACATCGCGTCGTTCGGTGGCGACCCCGCGCGGGTCACCATTTCCGGCCAGTCCGCCGGCGGCGGTTCTGTGCTGACCCTGCTCGGCATGCCCCGTGCGCAGTCGCTGTTCAGCAGCGTGATCTCGCTGTCGGGCCCGCCCACCAGCGCCACGCTCGAGGCGTCAGAAGCCCTCGGCCGCACCCTGGCCGAGCTCGGCGGGGTCGCTCCGACCGTGGCCGGCCTGTCATCGCTGCCCGAGGAGCGCGTGCTCGAACTGCAGGGCCAGGTCTCCTCGCTCGGCGGTGACGTGACCGTCGACGGCACTGCCCCCGCCGACCCGCTGGCTGGCATCGCCGGATTCCTCAATGCCGGACTCGTGCTCGGCCCTGTTGTCGACGGCGATCTGATCCCTCTGGGAACGGCCGACGCCCTGGCTTCGGGAATCGGCGCTGACAAGCACCTGATTCTCGGCACCACCGACGACGAGTTTGCGATGATGCTCGCCGGCGCCGGCGACTCGATGGACGCCATCCCGGCCGCCGCTGTGCTCGCCGGAATCGGCGTCGAGCCGGCCACGATCGAGGCCTATGTCGCCGATCACGAAGGACTCGGCACGGCCGCCCTCGTCGGTCAGTACATCACCGACCGGATGTTCCGGGCTCCGACGCTCGACCTCGCCGAGATCCGCGCGTCGATCGATGCACCGACCTGGGTCTACCGTTTCTCGTGGGGCGCTCACCTCGGTGCGTGCCACTGCATCGACGTTCCGTTCATGTGGGATGTCCTCGCCGACTCGCACGTGCCGGCCATCGCCGGCGCAGAGGCCCCTCAGGCACTCGCCGACGACATTCACGGCAGCAGCGTCGCCTTCATCGCGACGGGCCAGCCAGGCTGGGCCGCCTACGACAACACCGACCGCGCGGTACGGGCGTACAACGTGCCGACGTCGATCATCGCCGACGGTTACGGTGACGCACGCTCGTTGGTTCCGGTGCGCGTGGGCTAGTCCCCCTTCCCACCCGCTGATCGAGCGGTCCCGTTGATCGAGCCTGTCGAGATCCCGTAAGCCAACCTGTGAACGCAAACCGCGTCCAAAGATCGGCCGTCGGAGGTCTCGACAGGCTCGACCACCGGTGACTCACACCTGATTTCCGTAGAAGCCAAACCGCGCCAGCGGTTCGACCAGCTCGCGCTCCTCGTAGCTCAGGTGCGAGAGCAGCGTGTCGGTGAGCACATCGACGGCCTCCTGCAGCTCGCTGAAATCGTCGGGCTGCAGGATGAACCGCACCAGCGCCGCATCCACCCCCTCGAGCACCTCGTGAATGATCACGTGCTCATCTTCCAGCCGGTCGATCACCGGCGCCAGGCCCTCGTCGCTGGCGCGAAGGTGCGGAAAGATCGCCTCGTCTTCGAGCGAGTGATGCCCGGTGACGACCCGGCAATATGACGCGCAATAGGCGCCCAGAGTCCATTCGTTCTGCCGCATCGTCATGTCGTTGATGGTGGATCGCGCGTCGCCGACCTCCATCGCACCCTGCCGCACCTGCACGATGATCTCGCGCACCTGGGCGAGCTCCTGTCGGAGGTGATCGTGCACCTCGATCAGATGGGCGCCGACCGCGCGCCCGGTGTCGGTATAGATCACGCCGGCCGGCGGCAGGGGCGCGAGCGGACGCGTGTCCTCCTCGAAAAGACGTTCATCGCTCAAACGGATGCCGTCATCCGGCGTCGGCACCAGGCCGAGACCCGGTGCGAGCGCGGGGGCTGCTGGTGGGCTGGCGTCGCCCCGCTCGCCCGCGGCAGCGGCCACGAACTCCCGCTCGAGTTCTTCCATCGCCACATCCCGCGCCGTGACGGCCGTCTGCGCGCGCCGCTCCCGTTCCGCGGCGACAAGCTCGCGCACGGCCGGCGCCACGTCCTCGGCATAGCGCTGGATGGTCGCTCCGTCGTCGGCCGCCAGAATGTAGCCACCCACGCCGTACTCGAGGCTGATCTCGGCGAGGTCTTCGGCCCAGCGGCTGGCCGGGCCGTTCAGCAGACCGCGCGCGACCGGCGCGAAGGTGCCGCCGATATTGAGCAGGCGACGCACGGCCTGCGGCTCACGCCCCGCCTCCTCGGCACCGGCGTCGATCTGGGCATTCAGGTTGATCAGATCACTCGGGCCACCCTTCAAATAGCCGAGTGACGGCAGCCAACCGTCGGCGGCGCTGCCGGTGAGGCGCAGCATCCGCGGCTTGTAGGCGCCAAGCCAGATGCCGATCGAGTGCACCGGCGCCGGCCCGCGTTTCGCGCCGTCGGCCGAGTACCAGGCGCCGCGCTGGTGCACGCCGCCTGGCCGATCGACGGCCCAGATCTCGCGCACGATCTCGATCGCCTCGGCCAGTGCGCTGACCCCTTGACCGGGCGTCAGCCGGCGGCCGCCCGAAGCTTCGATGGCGTCCCAGAACGCACCGGTGCCCATTCCGAGTTCGACCCTGCCGCCGCTCAGAATGTCGAGACTCGCGGCGCTGCGGGCGATCACGACGGGCTGCCGGAGCGGCAGGTTCAGCACATTGGGCACGAGGTGGATCCGCTCGGTGCGGGCCGCGAGATACGACAGCAACGTCCAGGCGTCGAGGAACGCCGGCTGATACGGATGATCCTGGAATGTGACGAGGTCGAGCCCGGCCCGGTCGGCCAGCTGAGCGAGCGCGACGACGGCCTCGGCGTTCGCTGCCGTGGGCGTCGTGAAGGTGCCGAAAAGCAGATCGTGCCCGTAGTCGGTCATGCGCTCAGCCTACGCAGGCGCGCAGCGGGTGGTCGAGCTTGTCGAAACCGCTACGCGCCGAGACCGGTGGTCGAGCTTGTCGAGACCCCAGGCGGCCGATCCCGAGACGCGACGAACGTTCAGGGATCGGCTCGCGGGATCTCGACAAGCTCGATCACCGGATTGGCTCGATCACCGGATTGGCTCGATCACCGGATCGGCTCGATCAGCGGATCAGAACTCAGCGCCGCAACTCCAACGTGCAGCACTTCACTCCGCCACCGCCGAGCAGCAGCTCTGACAGGTCGACGCCGATCGGGTTGTAGCCGCGCTCGCGCAGCTGACGCTCGAAGTCCGTGGCGCGGGAGGCGATGACCACGTTGTAGCCGTCGGAGAAGGAGTTGAGACCGAGGATCGCGGCATCCTCTTCGGTGACGATGACGGCATCCGGGTAGCGCGTGCGCAGAATCTGCAGGCTCGGCTCGTCGAATGCGCTCGGCAGGTAGGCGATGTTGCCGTCGGCGGCGCCCGGGTCGAGCACCGCGATGGCGGTATCGAGGTGGTAGAAGCTCGGGTTGATCAGGTTCAGCGTGATGACCTCGCGGCCGTAGATCTCGGCGAGTTCGACGTGGCTGTTCGACGCGGTGCGAAAGCCCGTGCCGGCCAGGATGACGTCGCCGACGAGCAAGAAATCGCCCTCACCCTCGTTGATCTCGACTGGCTCGCGCACGTCAAAATCGGCCTCGCGGAACCAGTCCATGTAGGCGGGCCCCTCCGGCTKGCGCTCGGCATAGGTGAACTTGGCGCCGTAGGCGATGTTGTCGATGACGAACCCACCATTTGCCGCGTAGACCATGTCGGGCAGCCCCTCGATCGGGTCGATGAGGTGCACGTCGAAGCCGAGGCCGACGTAGGTGTCATACAGGGTCTGCCACTGAGCGACGGCGAGCGAGGTGTCGGTGGGCAGCGCCGGGTCCATGTAGGGGTTGATCCGGTAGACAACGGTGAAGAACTCTGGCTTGCACATCAACACCGAACGGGTGATGGGCGTGCGCGTCGGCACGGCTGAAACCGTGGCTTCGTCGAGATCGATTGACATAGTGACTCCTTCATCGGCGTTCGGCAGCGCACGCGCTCCGAACTTCACTTGATGGCGGACCAGGTCACTCACGAGAGCTCGTCGCGCCCGATTCCCGGCCGCGTCGAGACGCCAGAACCAGTCTCACACGACACGATTCGACGTTTCCCGCTAATTCGCGCAGATAATCCGCGCAATACACCGCGATCGCGCAACGATCTAGCTAGACTTGCCCCATGGATAACCTCGACCGCAGCATCCTCGACCTGCTTCGCCAAAATGCGCGGGCCGGATACGGCGACATCGGTGGGGAAGTCGGGCTGTCGGCGTCGGCCGTGAAACGGCGGGTTGACCGCTTGGTTGCCGACGGTGTCATCCGTGGATTCACGATCCAGGTCGATCCGGCGGTCGACGGGATGGCCACCGAAGCCTACGTCGAACTGTTCTGCCGCGGCACCGTCGCCCCCGACGAATTGCTGCGCATCCTCTCCGGTGTGCCCGAGGTCGTCGATGCCGGCACGGTCACCGGCAGCGCCGATGCGATCGTGCACATCAGGGCGCGCGACATCCCCGGCCTTGAGGCGGCGCTCGAGAAGGTGCGGATGGCGCCGAACGTCGACCACACCCGCAGCGCGATCGTGCTCTCCCGCCTGATCCACCGGAGCATCGACTAGCACCACCGCCGGGCTACTGGCGGCGGTCGACCAGCGCAATCACTCGCGCGGGACTGCCGGTGCCGCCGACGATCGGCAAGGGGCTCACGATGAGAACGCTTCCGGTCGCGGGGAGCTTGTCGAGATTTTGAAGTGACGTGATTCCATACTTGTCGTGACCGAGCAGGTGGTAGTGCATCGGGAACGGTGGGTCGAATGCCCCCGCGTTTCCGGCGTCGATACCGACGGTCTCCGAGCCGAAGCCTGAAATCGGAGTCTCTTCCGCCAGCCATTTGGCACACTCGGCGGAGACTCCTGGCGTGTGCGAGCCGTTTTCGTCGACGTTGAGGAACTGCTCCTGGCTGTTCGCGAAGCGGTCCCACCCTGTACGGAGAAGCAGCCAGGTGCCGGCGGTCAGCTCGCCGTTCTCCCGTTCCCATGCCTGGACATGTTCGATCTCGAGAAGGAAGTCAGGGTTCTGCTCCACTTCTGCACTGACATCAATGACGGAGGCGGTTCCGATGAGTCGAGGGAGGGGGATCTGTGAGACGTCGTGTCCATCGCGGCCGCTGATCCAGTGCACCGGCGCGTCGATGTGAGTGCCGATGTGCTCGCCGGTGTGGATGTTGTTGTGCCGCCAGAACGGGCCGGGCTCGTTGTAGGCGCTGACCTCCTCCAGGCTGAAATCGATGAGGTTGGCGAAAGGCGCGGGCAGACGAAGTGCCGGGGTGGTGCTGCTCAACGGATTCGTCAGATCGACAACGTCAAGGTCACCGCTGGCGATTCCGGCGACCAGGTCGACCAGAACGGTGGCGTCAGTACTCACGGATGAAGTCGTCATTGTCTCGTCCTTTGTGGGAGGGCTACCCGTATCGATCATCTAGGGTCGATGCGAGGGATGAATAGAGTCATAATGTTTCATTTTTGCGACGAACGCAACGAAATACGCATATTCGACATTCAGAGCCACCTGCAGTGCAGCCAATGGGATGGATACCACGTATGACAGGTCAAGCCCCTGCTCTCCGGAGCCAGCAGCTGATCCTCACAATTTACGGTCTCTATGCCCGGGAGGAAGGTTCGTCGCTTCCCGTTGCCGGCCTGGTGCACCTTCTGGGCGATTTGGGTGTCGATGCCCCCGGGGTTCGCTCGTCGGTATCCAGGCTCAAACATCGCGAAATTCTGCAGAGCACCCGAGAACACGGAAATGCCGCCTATTCGATCTCCCCGGATGGCATGCAGTTGTTCATCGATGGCGATGCCCGCATCTACGCGCCCGTCCGAGCCCGAGCCGAGGACCCCTGGCTCCTCGCGGTGTTCTCAGTCCCGGAGGACCACCGCAACAAACGCCACCTGCTCCGCACGGCACTCACCCGCCTCGGATTCGGCTCGGTGACATCCGGGGTGTGGATCGCGCCGATCACCGTTCGGGAGCAGACAGAGCATCAGATTTCTCGTCTTCACCTCGACGAGTATGTGAGATTCTTCAGCGCTGACTCGCTGTCCCTGGAATCTGGCGCCGCACTCGTTGCAGAGTGGTGGGACGTGGACAGCTTGAGCGCGCTCTACCTCGACTTCATCGATCGCTACGCTCCCCTGCGGGAGAAATGGGCAGAACGGGTCGGAATCGATGCTGATCCGTCCGCCGCACGTGACGCCTTCGTCGACTATGTGCCGATGTTCACCCAATGGCGCCGGCTCCCCTACCTGGACCCGGGACTCCCGCTTGAGTTCCTGCCGAAGAATTGGAGTGGACAGGTGGCAGAGCAACTGGTCGCCGAACTCGCCGAACTCATCGGACCGCTCGCCCGCGAGCACGCGCGGAGCATCATTCGGCGCTGAGTTCCGCGACCGCCGTGAATGTGACGGCTAGCGCCTGAGCGTCGAGGATGGACTCTCGCCATAGGCGGCCCGATAGCGGCTGGAGAACCGGCCGAGGTGCGTGAATCCGCAACTCAGGGCGATTTCGGTCACGCTCTGCCGCGTCGGGTCGCCGGAGGCCAAACGAGCTCTGACCAGCGTGAGCCGAGCCTCCAGCAGCAACGTCGTCACGGTCGAACCCAACTCCTGCTGTGTTGCGATCTGCAGCGAACGCAGGGGAACCCCGAGTTCCTGCGCGATGCTCATCGGTGTCAACGGCTCGGCGCTCCTCGCATCGAGTACGGCGAGCAGCCGGCGCACGAGGCGGCTCTTCTGGTAGCCAGACAGGGCGGCCTGCTCAGGGGCTCGTTCCGTCGCCGCCAGGAGAAAGCGCATCATGATCGCCTCCTGTACCAGGGTCCTGGCGAATGGATTTGCCGCAGCGTTGCTTCCGCTGTTCACGTCCTCGTGCATCGCCGCGACGATCCCGGCGAAGGCCGAGCCGGCTGGGGTCGTCAGGTCAAGCGACGTCGGAAGCGGGGAGCGCCGTCCCGCGTGATCCGGGAACATCGCGGTGGCGACGCGGTCAAGCGCAGCGACTCCCATGTAGACGATGAGGTGCGGCGTTTGCCCGTGCCATGTCAATCGAAATGGCGCATCGACCGGCGGGATCGACGCCTGTCCACGTGTCGTGCAATGGGTGCGCCCGCCCACCTCCAGCTCGGCATGTCCAGAGAGGGGGATCTGCACAAGCACGAAGCTCGACAACGGCTCGGCAGAGATTCGCACTGCTGTTCCATAGTCGAGCAGGTTGAGCCCGACATCATCCTGCTGCGCCGAACGCAGCTCGAAAGCGAGCCGGCGTGGTCGCTCGAGCGGCTGAAGGTCGTGTGGCACGAAGAGCCTGCTGATCGTGTCTCTCGCGGACTCCGGATCGTGCGTCATCACCGTCTGGAGAGTGTCCAAAATGGTTTCCGCCTGGAATGGCGTTGCGGCGACAGTGCCCATGTGACGATCGTCGCACAAGTGACATCTTTTGTCGCGATGCGGATAAGACGTGCGCGTCATGGATAGCCGGCGGGCTCCGGCGCGGAATAGCGTGCCACTGTCGACGATGCCAGGGGTTGTTTCACCACTCCTTTTCCGGTGTCTCGCATCGAACCTGAGGAAAGGATGGGCATGAGCGAGCTGTTAGGACGAGTCGCTGTTGTCACCGGAGGTGCCACGTTGATCGGCCGCGGGGTCGTTGAGTGTCTCCGAGACGCGGGCGCGACAGTGATCATCGCGGACATTGACGACGTGGGCGGAGAAGCTGCGGCGGCAGGTGACGGAATCTCTTTCGTCAAGACCGACATCACCGACGATGCGGCGATCGCCGCATTGCTTGACCATGTCGGGACGACGCATGGTCGCCTCGACATCCTCGTCAATCTCGCTGCAACGTACTTGGACGCGGGGCCAGACTCCGGACGAACCGACTGGCTCGCCGCGTTGAACGTCAACCTGGTCAGCGCGGCAGTGCTGGCACACGCGGCGCGGCCGATGCTCGAGGCGAGCGGGCACGGCGCCATCGTCAACTTCACCTCGATCTCCAGCAGCGTTGCGCAGACCGGGCGTTGGCTCTATCCCGCAAGCAAGGCAGCGCTCGTGCAGCTCACCCGCAGCATGGCAACCGACTACGTGTCATCGGGCATCAGGGTGAACTCGGTGAGTCCTGGCTGGACCTGGTCGAAGATCATGGATGACCTTTCGCAAGGAAATCTGGAGAAGACCAACCAGGTCGCAGCGCCATTTCACATTCTCGGCCGCGTCGGGTTGCCGACCGAGGTCGGGGCCGTCGTCGCTTTTCTCGTCTCAGACCGGGCGAGTTTCGTCACGGGCGCCGACTGGGCTGTCGATGGTGGATACTCCGCACTTGGCCCCGAACAGGCGTCTGAGGCAATCGCACTCCTCGCTGCCAATTAATCCCCTCGATCCACACACACGAAAGGCGTTCTCATGACCAGGAGCATCACCATCATCGGAGCCGGTCAGTCCGGTCTACAGCTCGGCCTTGGGCTGCTTGGTGCCGGATACGACGTCACCATCATCTCGAACAGAACACCAGAAGAGATCACAAATGGCCGGGTCTCCTCCAGCCAGTGCATGTTCGACAAGGCCATCCAGCATGAGCGAGACATCGACGCAGATTTCTGGCCAGACGCCCCGAGCGTGAACGGTATCTCCTTCACGATCCCGCACCCGGAGCTCCCGGGCGAGAAGGCAATGAGCTGGGCATCTCGCCTGGACAGCCCCGCGCAGTCGATTGACCAGCGGGTCAAGATGCCGGCGTTCATGGAAGCGTTCGAACAGCGAGGCGGTCGCATCCTCTACGAAGACGCCGGAGTTGCTGAGCTGGAGAGGGAGACGAGTCGGGCCGACCTGGTCATCGTGGCGGCCGGAAAAGGTGAGATCGCTCGCCTGTTCGAACGAGACGACGCGCGAAGTGTTTACGACGCGCCGCAGCGGGCCCTCGCTCTCACCTACGTGAACGGGCTCACACCGCGCGACGAGTTCAGCGCTGTGTCGTTCAACCTCATCCCCGGCGTCGGCGAGTACTTCGTCTTCCCCGCCCTCACCACCACCGGGCCCTGCGAGATCATGGTTTTTGAGGGTGTTCCAGGCGGTCCGATGGACTCCTGGCAGGGTCTTACTCCCGAGCAGCACCTGCAGAACTCGCTACAGATCCTGAAGACCTTCCTCCCGTGGGAGGCCGACCGCGCAGCAGATGTCGCGCTCACCGACGATCTCGGGGTGCTCCAGGGACGGTTCGCCCCCACGGTGCGCCACCCTGTCGCGCAGCTTCCCTCCGGAGCGCTCGTGCTCGGTCTGGCCGATGTCGTCGTCGTCAATGATCCGATTACCGGCCAGGGGTCAAACAACGCAAGTCACTGTGCGGCTTCGTACCTCGAGAGCATCATCGCTCACGGCGACAGAGAATTCGACCGCGCATTCATGCAACAGGCGTTCGAAACCTTCTGGACGTATGCAGGACCGGTCACGCGCTGGACGAACACCATGCTCGCCCCACCCGCTGAATTCGCTGTCAACCTGCTCGGAGCCGCCGGGGTCTTCCCTGAAATCGCTCACCGTTTCGCCAATGGCTTCAACTACCCGCCCGACTTCGAAGAGTGGTTCCTTGACCAGAACAAGGGCACGGCGTACCTGGAGCGGGTTGCGGCAGAAGCCGCATTCACGCCCGTGACGTCTTAGCGTCCCGCCGATCGAGAGTAGAAACGCAATGCACACGATCGCAATTGTGGGTGCTGGGGAATCCGGGGTGCAGCTTGCCCTCGAGCTTCACCGGAACGGCTACGCGGTGACCTTGATTTCAGACCGCGATCCAGCCGAGATCCTCACCGGCAACGTCATGTCGAGCCAGTGCGTCTTCTCGGGAGCGTTGGCGGTTCAGGCGCCCCTGGAGATCTCCTCAGTCACCCCGGTCGATCCGGGCAGCCCGGAGGTGCAGCTGGAACGCATCTCGCTGACCCTCGCTGGCGCGGAGCCACTGGCGTGGTCCTCCCCTCTGGACTCGCCGGCGCGCTCGGTCGATCAACGAGTGAAATGCAGTGTGTGGATCACCGACTTCGTTTCCGAAGGCGGCACCCTCCTCATCGAAAAAGTGACGGTGGGGAGGTTGGAAGAACTCACCCGCGTGCACGATTTGGTCGTTGTCTCAACGGGCAAGGGCGAGCTTGGCCAGATCTTCACCACCGATCGGTCGCGATCTCCCTTCGACAAACCGCAGCGCGCTCTCGCGCTGACCTACGTCAACGGGGTGGAACCGGATGCCGAGCCCGGCATCCGGATGACCATCAAGCCGGGCGTCGGCGAATTCTTCACCTTCCCCGGCATCACGACGAGCGGGCTCTGCCAGATGATGGTCTTCGAAGGGGTTCCCGACGGGCCGATGGACTGCTGGACCAGCGTGGCTTCCCCGGCGGAACACCTGCAGAAGTCCCTGGAGATCCTCGCAGAGCACTTTCCGGACGAGGCGGCGCGATTCACTCATGCGCAGCTCACCGATGACGGAGGAACGCTACGCGGATGGATTACGCCGACGGTGCGGCACGCCGTCGGAACCCTGCCGTCCGGTCGCCACGTCTTCGGCCTCGGGGATGCGGTGGTGCTCAATGACCCGCTCACGGGGCAAGGCTCCAACAATGCGACGATGGCCGCCCGCTACTACCATGACGCAATTGTCAGGCAGGGTGACAAGCCATTTGACCAGGAATGGATGAAGCGCACCTTCGACGAATTCTGGCGGGGGTGGGCACAATGGTCAGTCACCTGGACCAACTCAATGCTCAAGCCGCTGAAGGAACACCAGATCAACCTCCTGCGGGCGGCCGAGCAGCATCCGGCTCTGGCGGGCGCCATCGCCAGCGGTTTCGACGATCCACGCACGCTCTTTCCCTGGTGGTACGACGCGGCAGAGGCAGCAGAGTTCACCGAGCAGATGGCGGCTGAGGACACCTCCACGTTCGACCTGCGCGACTTCCGAAGCGCACTCGGCCAGTTCGCAACAGGCGTTACCGTGGTGACGACGCGGGGAGCCGATGGGCGCAAGGTGGGGATCACCGCGAACTCCTTCACCTCGGTGTCGATGGACCCGCCGCTGGTGCTGTGGTGCCCCAGCAGTCGGGCACCGAGCCTGGGTGCCTTCGCCGAATCGACACATTTCGCGGTGAACCTCCTCTCGTCAGGGCAGCATGTGCTCTCGCGACAGTTCGCCACGCCCTCGGATGACAAATTTGCCGGCGTGCTCACGAGGAATGGAATCGGCGGGATACCAATCTTGGAGGGAACCGTCGCAACTTTCGAGTGCCGCACGGTTGCCCGATACACCTCGGGGGACCACGAGATCTACATTGGCGAGGTCGAATCCTACGCCGCCCCCGGCGGGGATCCACTCGTCTTTCACGGCGGCGCGTATCATGCAACGGCAACCCACCCCGACTTCTGAGTGAGTGGGCGCGCGCCGGTGAGAACGGTTTCAAGGAGGAAACGTCATGTCGAGCACTGTTGAATTTGTCATTATCGGATCGGGGGTCAACGGACTCGTCGCGGCGGCGGAGCTCGCCCTGGCCGGACGCTCGGTGATGGTGATCGAGCGGAACGAGAGCATTGGCGGCTTCATCGCGTCGGGCGAGCGCACCGTTCCCGGCTACATCCATGACACCTATTCCTCGTGGCATCCGCTTTTCGTCGCCAGCGCCGGCTACGGCGTGCTCGGCGCGGAGCTGCACCGTCACGGACTTGAGTACTGCAACACCGACGACGCGGTGACGGCAAGCATCTCCGACGGGGGCCAGGTGTCGATCGCCTATCGAGATGTCGAGCGCACCGTCGCCGGGTTTGAGCACGATGCTGACAAGGTGGCCTACCGAAAAATGCTGGCCGAACTCGGCGGGCGAGCGGATGTCGTCTTCGGGGCCCTCGGCGCCGAACTGCGCTCTGCGGCGCTGGTGAAACTCGGCCTGAAACTGCTGCGACGGGAGAAGATCTCCGGCAGCGAAGCGTTCGTGCGCGATGCAGTGACGAGTGGCCGTTCCTATGTCCGCGGCGCCTTCATCGGACGCGAGGCCGACCAGCTGTGGTCGCCGTGGTTGCTGCACGCCGGGCTCAGCCCCGATCACGCCAGCGGCGGGCTTATGTTTCCGGTCATGGCCATGACAATGCACAACTTTGGGCTCCCCGTTGTGCAGGGTGGTGCCGCTAACTTCATCGGCGCGTTCTCCCGGCTGTTCGCCGAACACGGCGTGCAGACCCGGCTCGGAGCGGCAGTCGATCAKATCATCGTGAGGAACGGCAAAGCCGTCGGTGTGCGCGTGGCAGGTGAAGTGGTTCTTGCTTCGCAGGCGGTCATTGCCAGCGTCACTCCGCAAGCGCTGTACGACACGCTCCTGCCCGACACCGCGGTGAAGCCGGACGTGCGTGACCAGGCTCAGCGGTATCGCTACGGCCGAGGTGCAATGCAGATTCACGTCGCCCTGGACCGCCCGCCGGCGTGGACTGACGCCCGCCTGGGCGAGGTCCCGCTGATTCACGTCAGCGATGGGGCGTCGAGTACGGGGATTGCATGCGCCCAGGCCGAGGCCGGCCTCCTGCCCAGCGCTCCGACGATCGTCGTCGGCCAGCAGTACCTGCTCGACCCGGCGCGAGCGCCTGAGGGAGCGGCAACGCTCTGGCTCCAGCTCCAGGAAGTGCCGTACACGCCGGTCGGTGATGCCGGAGGCACACTCGACACCACCGGCGGCTGGACGCCGGAGCTTGCCCGCGCCTATGCAGAGCGCGCTCTGGCGCGGCTCGAGCAGTTCGCCCCCGGACTGCGTGCGAGCATGCTCGGCATCGACGTGATCTCCCCGGTCGATCTGGAGGCGGCGAACCCGAACGCAGTTGAGGGCGACCCATACGGCGGTTCGGCGGAGCTCGATCAGAACCTCCTCTGGCGCCCGCTGCGGAGCGCCGCTCGGCACCGCACCTCGGTTGCGGGACTGTGGCATATCGGGTCATCCACCCACCCCGGCCCCGGGCTCGGTGCCGGCTCCGGCCACCTCGTCGCCCAGTCGCTCGTGCGTTCGCGTGCCCGCTGAGCTCGCCCTCTCACCGAGGATCACACCAATTTGTGACAGAACCTTGACGAACGTCACAGAGTCTATATATTAGAAATTGTTGGGATCGCACTCATCGACGACTCAGTTTCTCGTTACGGCACGAATCGCCCGTGTCTCCGCACGCCGACCGGCGAGGTGGAGATGTCTGGCGGGGTGCTTGAGCGCACCAACCAGGTCGCCAACGTTCTTGTCGACGGGGTCGATTCATGCATGAGATGAAGGTGGAACGAGCATGAACGTTGCAGAACTTGTGGGGCGCACTCTCGCGCAGCTTGGCGTGGGACACGTCTTCGGGGTCGTGGGGAGCGGGAACTTCACTGTCACGAATACCCTGCGTCAGCACGGCGTTCCCTACACCGCGGCCCGGCATGAGGGTGGCGCCGCCACAATGGCCGACGCCTACTCCCGAATGTCAGGTCGACTCAGCATTGTCAGCACCCACCAGGGTTGCGGCCTGTCCAATGCCATCACCGGGATCGCCGAGGCAGCGAAGAGTCGCACGCCGATGATCGTGCTCACCGCCGACTCGCCGGCCGCCGCGGTTCGAGCGAATTTTCGAATCGACCAGGATGCCTTGGCACGCAGCGTGGGTGCCGCTGTCGAACGCGTTCACTCCGCGGAGAGTGCGGTCGCCGATACGGTGCGCGCCTACCGTCGGGCCGTCAACGACAGGCAGACCGTGGTACTGAGCCTTCCCATTGATATCCAGGCGCGGCCCGCTCCAACGGAAACTCCCGCCGCGGTAACGCCGCTGCCGGCCGCGCAGCTGATGCGCCCCACCGACGAAGCGGTTCACGCGCTGACCCTCCTCCTCCGGGACGCCCAGAAGCCCGTTTTCGTTGCCGGGCGAGGCGCGCGCCATGCGGGGGCGCAACTCCAGGAACTGGCCGCGCAGACCGGTGCGCTGGTGGCAACATCCGCCGTCGCCAGTGGACTGTTCGTCGATGACGAGTTCTCGCTGGGCATCTCGGGAGGGTTCTCCTCACCGACGACAGCCGCTTTGATCAGCGAGGCCGACCTCATCATCGGCTGGGGCTGCACGCTCAACATGTGGACGATGCGGCACGGCAAGCTCATTGGGGCCGACACCGTTCTCGTTCAGGTTGATCTTGACGACGATGCCCTCGGCGCCAACCGCGCAATCGACCTGGGCGTGCGCGGAGACACCGGCGCCACGGCCCGAGAGGTACTCGCGGCGGTCCGTGCGCTCGAGGCGACCCCCACTGCCAAGTTCCGCACCCCCGCGGTCTCAGCGCTCATTGCCGAATCGTCCCGGTGGCGGGATGTACCCGTCGACGATCTGTCCACTCCTCACTCAATCGATCCCCGACTACTCACGATCGAACTCGATCGCATCCTGCCGGCCGAGCGCATCGTCTCGGTCGATTCCGGCAACTTCATGGGTTATCCGGCGACGCACCTGTCGGTTCCCGATGAGTTTGGCTTCTGCTTCACCCAGGCATTCCAATCGATCGGCCTCGGACTTCACACGGCGATCGGCGCGGCACTGGCCCGACCCGATCGACTGCCGGTTCTCGGCACCGGCGATGGCGGATTTCTGATGGGGATCTCGGAACTCGAAACCGCGGTGCGCCTCGGTTTTCCGCTCGTGGTGATCGTTTACAACGATGCGGCGTACGGCGCCGAGGTGCACCACTTCGACCAGGGCGACAACAGCGTCGACCTCGACACCGTCAGTTTTCCGGATGTCGACATCGCGGCGATCGCCCGCGGTTTCGGCGCCGCCGGCATCACGGTGCGCGGCATCGAAGACCTGTCTGAGGTCGAAGCGTGGCTGCGCTCCTCCCCCTCAGCTCCGCTCGTGATCGACGCAAAAATCGCCAGCGACGGCGGCGCCTGGTGGCTGGCCGAAGCGTTTGCCGGCCACTGAGCCCACTCCCACACAGCATCGAACCTCACCACCAGTACGCACTGCGAAAGGAACATTCCGTGATCCATCCCACAGCGTTCTCCCATGTCGGGGTGACGGTTCCCGATCTCGACAAGGCTGTGTCCTGGTATCAGGACACCTTCGGCATGTACCTCGTGGCCGGGCCGATCGAGGTTCTCGAGGATGACAGCCCTCTGGGCCGTGCTGCGTCGGCGATCTACGGCGTGGGCTTCACGAGCTTCTCCTTCGCCCACCTCACCTGGCCGGACGGCATGGGTCTGGAACTCTTCACCTTCGCCTCACCGGAAACCTCTGCGCGAGAGAACAACTTCGAGTTTTGGAAAACCGGGATCTATCACCTCGCGCTGACAGCACCTGCCTTCGCCGAGACCATCGCGCGCATTGTTGAGAAGGGCGGTCGGCAACGTTCTGAGCCAGTCATCATCAACGCCGACCGCGGGTACTCCGTTGTTTATTGTGAAGACCCGTGGGGAACAGTCATCGAACTGTGCTCACACCCGTATTCGCAGATGTGGGCCGGATAGCAGCTGAGGTGAGTGCCGGCCGGGGCGACACGCATCCCGGTTGCCAAAAAAAATACGGCCGAGAGGAGAACTCCTCTCGGCCGTATTTGTGGTTTAGCCGCGGGGTTCTGGAACCCGCTCAGCTGCCGACTGGCGGTCGCCGGCATCCGCCTGGACCGCCGAGCGCCGCGGGGGAAGGACCGTCATGCGAAGCAGCGGGTAGAGCACGAGAACGATGACCAGGCTGACCACGAAGCCGAGCGGTGTGACGCCGGTCTCGGAGAGCACAGACCCCGCCACTGAACCGACGATGACGGAGATCACACCGGCCCAGTTGACCGATTCCATCTCGGAGGCGACGGCGGGGCGCCGCTTCCTGACGATGAAGAAGTCCGCGATGATCACGGTGGCGAGCGCCGTCGTCGTCACACCGAGGATGCCGAGGAAGCTTCCGAGGAAGCCCAGAATGTTCCCGGCGATCATGAGCAACGCGATCACGTTTCCGAGAATCACCATCGAGAGCCGGCCCGGGTTCTTGCCCGTGACGCTTTCGAAGAGGTTCGAGAGTGAGAGCGAGCCGGAGTAGGTGTTCAGAACCTGAGCCTTGACCTGCGCGACGTACATGAGGATGAACCCGAGAACACCGAACAGGATGATGAAGTAGGCGCCGGTGTTGTTGGCGATCATCCAGGAGATCTTGTCCTGAATGGTGTCGCCGACCTGCGACTGCGCTGCCGCGGGGTTGTCGGTGAGGAAGGCCGTCACTGAATTGCTGCTGGCGTGAACAATGACCGCACCGAGGATGACGACGACGACGTCAATCATGATCGAGCCGCCGATCGCGAGAATCCCGACATCCTTCGTGGACCGCGCGTAGCGTGCGTAGTCGGCATCAACGAGCGCCAGGGCTCCGGCGCTGCCGGCCAGCATCGAGATCACCAGGCCGAAGTTGGCCACCGGGTCGCCGGTCGGGTCAAGCGGCCCGGCGCTGAAGATGTCGCCGAGCGACATCGGCGATCCGATCACGGCGAAGACAGCCATCGCGACGGTGAGCGCAACGAAGCCGATCAGCAGAATTGTTGACGTGCGCTGCACTGCCTTCATCCCGTAGATGGTCAGCACGATCCAGCCGACGGTGAGAACGCCGTAGATCAGCACCGCGTTCCACAGCGTCGGCTCCCAGCCGAACATGAAAAGCGTGCCGTAGTAGAGGAGTGCGTTCTCCAGCGCCAGGAAGCCGAGGATCATGAACGCGAAGACAAGCGAAGCGAGAACAGACCCTCGACGGCCGAGCCCGTAGTGTCGCGCCGTGACGGTGCTCGAGGTGCCGGACACGTAGGCCACATGTCCGACGAACCAGCCCAGCGTGCCACCGAAGACTGCGACGATGACACCAGCCAGGATGCCCCAGCCGACGCCGGCGATCATCGTCACTGCCGCAGCGATTGCGATCTGAACAAGAGTCGAGGCGATGCCGGCCGTGTTCGTCATCAGCCCCCAGCCTGATTTTCGCTCGGAAAGCGGAACGGGTGTGAGCGCGTGGTCTTCGACGCTCGCGGAGAAGGAACCTCCCGGTGCGGATGAACTGCCAGCCATTGTCTACCTTTCGCCATTGAAATCTGTAGAGGATATCGATCTATCCTTCGGCTGCAAGCTAGCAGTGAACGTACGCTTTGTCACGCATATTTTTCGAGCGTAACGATTACGCAATACGCAGCCGTCAGTTCGCGACCGCGACCGGCTTCTGCGCGACCGGTGACAGAACGTGGATCAGGGCGACGGCCGCAATCGACCCGGCACACAGGATGCCGGCGAGCACGACAATCTGAAACCGTCCGGCTTCGAGCGGCGAAGCCCCACCGAAAATCGCCCCGACGAAAGCCCCGGGCAAAGTGACCAGGCCGGTGGTCTTTGTCTGATCGGTCGATGGGATCATCGCGAAGTGGATGGCTCTCGATGCCAGCAAGCGCGTCGACTGGCGCGGGGTCGCGCCGAGCGCGAGCCAGCCCTCGACCTCGTCCCACTGCTCACCGACCGATTCGCCGAAGCGGCGCCCGGCGATGGTCGCGATCGACATGGCGTTGCCGATCACGATTCCGCCGTAGGCCAGCACGTAGCGCGGGGTGAAGTCGATCGCCCCGGTGGCGAACACAATCGTCAGGGTGACGGCGATACCGAGCCCCATCGCGGCGGCGACACCACCGAGGTGCGGCCAGGACCATCCGATGCGCCGGGTGACGGTGCCGACCGCCGCCACGAACATCACGACCAAGCCGACCGCCACCCAGAGCGGGCTGGAAATCACGCCGGTCAGGACCAGGCTGATCGCGCCGAGCTGCAGGATGCCGCGGACGAGCGCCCAAGCCGGCGCGAACGGGTTCGGCGTGCGGTAGCCGCGCAGCACCGACACGGTGACGGCGACGAGGAGCACCAGCCCGAGCAGGGTCGGCAGGAGCGCGCCGAGCTGCGCGAACAGTTCGGCCGGCCACGTCATAGGTTTGAGACTACTCAGCGCGCCCGGGCCCGTGGCTAGGCTGATCGGATGAATCCTGCCGCAGACTTCAGCATCAAGCCGACTCTGGTCGGTTCGCGCGTCACCCTCCGCCCTTTTGAGCCCGCCGATCTTGCGGCAATGGCGCGCATTCTGGCCGACCCCGACGTGCGTCGGCTGACCGGCAGCGTCAACACGACCGCGGGGGCCGAGGCCTCCAGTGCCGACTCCGGAACCGACGACATCGCTCTCGATGATGCGACTCGCGCCTGGTATCTCTCCCGCAACGACCAGACCGACCGGCTCGATCTCGCCATTGTCGACAACAGCACGGGCGATTGCGTGGGCGAAGTCGTGCTCAACGAGTGGGAGCCCGAGAACGCGAGCTGCAATTTCCGCATCCTGATCGGCCCGGCCGGCCGCGATCGGGGCCTCGGCTCGGAGGCCACAGCGCTTCTGCTCGATCATGCGTTCGCTGCAACCGCCCTGCACCGAATCGAACTCGAGGTGTACGCGTTCAACCCGCGCGCACAGCACGTGTACGAACGCGCCGGTTTCACCCTGGAAGGCCGCCGTCGCGATGCCCTGATCTTCGACGGTCAGCGTATCGACGCCATCGGCATGTCGATGCTGCGCACCGATCGGGCATAGCCCGCAACCAGAACGGGGGGTTCGAATTTCAGTGCGATTCCTCCCTCGATCTGCGCATTCGCTGCAACACTGGTGAATTCGAGATCTTGCTGTTCACGACATTGCTGTTTCACGACACCCGACAGGACTCCCATGACCGACAGCGCCGCATCCGCCACCGATCAGAGCGCACCGGGCGGCACGCCTCCCCGGTCTGATCTCACCGGCTGGAGCCGCGCGCCGTTCACCGCGGCTGGCCTCACCCATGACTGCTTCGAAAAGGGCAGCGGGCCGGGAGTTGTTCTCATTCCCGAGATCCCGGGGATCACCCCCGAAGTCCTCGCCCTCGCCGAGCATCTCATTGCCAACGGTTTCACCGTCGTCGTCCCCTCCCCGTTCGGCACTCCCGGCAAACTCGGCACCCCCGGCTACATCGCCCAGGTGATCACCCGCCTCTGCGTCTCGGCCGAGTTCCGCGCCTTTGCGATGAACGCCGAGCGCCCGATCACGGCCTACCTGCGTGCCGTCGCCACCGATCTCGCCTCCCGCACTCCCGGGCCCGGCGTCGGCGTGATCGGCATGTGCTTCACCGGCGGCTTCGCCTTGGCGACGGCAGTGGATGAAGTCGTGCTGGCTCCCGTGGTCAGCCAGCCGTCAGTCCCGCTCCCGCTCGGCCGGGCCCGCAAATCCGATCCCGGGGTCAGCGAGGCCGAACTCAACCGCATCGCCGACCGCGTGAAGAACGACAACCTGTGCGTGCTCGGACTGCGTTTCAGCGAAGATGCCACCTCCCCGCGCGCGCGCTTCGACACCTTGCGCGCACGGCTCGGCGACGCCTTCGAGGTCATTGAACTCGACTCCTCCCCCGGCAACGCGGCCGGCTTCGGGGCCGGGGCGCACTCGCTGCTCACCAACGAGGTGCGCGAGGTGCCCGGCCACCCGACGATCGCCGCCCGCGATCGCGTGGTGGAGTTTCTCAAGGAACGCATCAGCGTCGTTACAGAATGATCACCACGATGGATGCCTCTTTCGTCACGTTCGATCCGCAGTCGCCGACCCCTGCCTCCGAGCAATTGCGCACCCAGATCCTGGCCGGGGTGCAATCAGGGCGGCTGGCCGCCGGTGACAAGCTGCCCACAGTGCGCGGCCTGGCCGAGCACCTCGGGCTCGCCGCGAACACCGTGGCCAAGGCCTACCGCGCGCTCGAGCAAGACGAGGTGATCGAGACGCGCGGCCGCAACGGATCGTTCGTCTCGGCCAGCGGTGATTCGACGCACCGGCAGGCGCAGCTGGCCGCGGCCGCGTACGCCGACCGCATCAGGACGCTCGGCGTCGACCCGGCCGAGGCACTCGCCCTGGCCGCGGCCGCTCTCGGGATCCGCTAGTCCGCCCGAACCGAGCGCCGTTTTCTACTCGCGAATTGCCGCACATGGCCCCCTGAATTCGATTCAGGGGGCCATGTGTGTCAACGGAGGGTGCCGGGCTAGATCACACCCTCGGAGAGCGTGCTCGGGTTTCCGAAACGGTGAGCGGTGATCGAGATCGCCTGCTCGCGCAGGAACGGCAGCACCTCGACCCGTCCGGCCTGCGTGACCGGGTGCGAGTAGACCGCGATGTCGGGGCTGCCGCCGAGGGCCGTGAGCAGCGCGGTGGCCGCGGCCGCAGCGCCGTCGAGCTGGTCGCCGCCGACGAGGCGCACCCGGCTGGTGGTGATGCCGCCGCGCGCGGCACGCTTCAGCCAGTCGGCGTCGCTTTCGACGCGCACCGGAACGTCCCGGCCGTCGAGCAGGTTGCGCACCTTCGCCGGAATCTCTACTGCGCTCGACACCACGAACTTCGACTGCGAGAGCGTGGCCGCCGCAATCACGCGCAGGAGCTCGCCGAGTGAGCCGTCCTCCGCGAGGCGCACCGTCACCGGCAGCGGCAGGTAGCGGAACAGGTTGCGCTCGAGGCCGACCGCCGAGACATCCTTAATGGTGCTGAACTCGTTGCGCCAGGCGATCGCGTCGCTCAGGGCTGAACGGCGCAGGATGTCGAAGTCGGTGTAGTCGAGGGAGCTCTGCGAGGCCTCGATCACGTCGGTCACGCGCTGCTCAAGTCCGCGCAGGTGCAGCGTCGAGCTGTTCTTGCCGGGGTCGGTGACCCAGCTGCCGAGACCGAAGAGGTAGTTCGGCCCGCCGGCCTTCGTACCGGCACCGACCGAGGAGCGCTTCCAGCCGCCGAACGGCTGGCGCTCCACGATGGCGCCGGTGATGCCGCGGTTGATGTAGAGGTTTCCGGCCTCGACGGTGTCGAGCCATTCGGCGAGCTCGTCGGAGTCGAGCGACTGCAGCCCAGCGGTCAGCCCGTAGTCGACGGCGTTCTGAAAACGGATGGCTTCCTCGAGCGTCTTCGCGTGCATGATTCCGAGCACGGGGCCGAAGAACTCGGTGAGGTGAAAGTACGAGCCGGGGGCGACACCGGTGCGGATGCCGGGCGACCAGAGCTTGCCGCTGTCATCGAGCTGGCGCGGCTCGACGAGCCACTTCTCGTCGACGCCCAGCGAGGTGAGCGCGTGCAGCAGCTTGCCGTTCGCCGGCTCGATGATCGGACCCATCTGGGTCGCCGGGTCGGACGGGTAGCCGACGTGCATCGAGGTCGCGGCATCCACCAGCTGACGCACAAACCGCTCGGACTTCGCGACCGAACCGACCAAGATCACGAGGCTAGCGGCCGAGCACTTCTGGCCGGCGTGACCGAACGCGCTCTTGATCACATCGGCGGCGGCGAGGTCGAGGTCGGCGCTCGGCGTGACGATGATGGCGTTCTTACCGCTGGTCTCGGCCAGGAGCGGCAGGTCATTGCGGAAGGAGCGGAACAGCTGGGCCGTCTCGTAGCCACCGGTCAGGATGACGCGGTCGACGGCGGGGTGCGAGATCAACTGGGTGCCGAGGTCGCGGTTGCCGAGGTCGACGAGGGCGAGCAGCTCGCGCGGAACTCCCGCCTCCCAGAGCGCCTCGACCATGATCGCACCGGACCGCTGCGCGAGCTTGGCCGGCTTGATGACGACACCGGAGCCCGCGGCGAGCGCCGACAGCACTGAGCCGGCGGGGATGGCGACCGGGAAGTTCCAGGGCGGGGTGACGACGGTCAGCGTCGACGGAACGAAGATGGCACCCTGCACGGCGTCGAGGTCCTTGGCCCGCTCGGCGTAGTAGTGCGCGAAGTCGATGGCTTCGCTGATCTCGGGGTCGGCTTCGGCGATGGTCTTGCCGGTCTCGGCGGCCATCACTTCGATCAACCGGTCGCGGTTGCGCGCGAGCGCCTCGCCGGCGCGGTGCAGCACGCGGGCCCGCTCGGCGCCGCTCTTCTGGCCCCAGGCGGTTCCGGCGGTGACGACGGTGGCAATCACCGCATCGAGGTGGACTGCCTCATCGATCCGCGCGGCGGCGATAGTGTCCAGCCCCAGCGTGCTTTTCTCGACGCGAGCCAGGATGGCGCGCCCCCAGGCCCGGTTCGCCGGCAGCGACGGGTCGGTGTCCGGTGCGTTGTGGAATCCGGATGCGTGAGCGGCGGCGGCGTCTGCCACGTCGGCCTCGGCGGCCCCAGCGTCCAGCGATTCGGCATCGAGCGCTCCGGTACCGAGCGACCCGCGGGTCAGCCCGAGCACGGCGTTGGTGAGCTGCGGGTCTTCCTCGCGGGCACGTGGCTGCGTGAAGGAGAGCGCGTCGTCCGCTGCGGAAATGGCAGCGGCGTCCGTCGCCCGGCCCGATTCAGCGGCTTCGGCCCGCGCCGCCCGCTCGAGCTCGGTTTCCAGCGCCCGGTTCTGGGTGCGGTGCGCGACGGGAACGGTGATGGTGTCGGCGTCCAGCTCCTCGAGCGAAGCCAGGAAGCGCTTCTTCTCGCGCTGGAACAGGGCCGGCGTGCTGGTCAACTCGAACACCGCCGACATGAAGTTCTCTTGGCTCGCGTTCTCTTCGAGACGACGAATCAAGTAGCTGATCGCCACATCGAACTCGGCCGGGTTGACGACCGGCGTGTAGAGCAGCAGGCGTCCGACGTCGCGGCGCACCGCTTCGGCCTGACTGGTCGCCATGCCGAGCAGCATCTCGAACTCGACCCGGTCGGCCACGCCACGGCGCACGGAGAGCAGGTGGGCGTAGGCCACGTCGAAGAGGTTGTGGCCGGCGACGCCGATCTTGACGGCATCCGTGTTCTCGGGGGTGAATGCCCAGTTGAGAACGCGCTTGTAGTTGGTGTCGCTATCTTGCTTGGTCGAGTAGGTCGCCAGCGGCCAGTCGTGAACGGCCGAGTCGACGTGCTCCATGGCGAGGTTCGCGCCCTTGACGATGCGCACCTTGATCGGCGCTCCACCGGCTGCACGTCGCTTCTTCGCCCACTCGGTCAGGCCCTGCAGGGCGCCGAGGGCGTCGGGCAGGTAGGCCTGCAGCACGATGCCGGCCTCGAGGCCGGCGAGGCCGTCCTGGTCGAGGATGCGCTCGAACACCGCGATGGTGAGGTCGAGGTCGCGGTACTCCTCCATGTCGAGGTTGATGAACTTGGGCGTCGATGCCGCGGCAGCCAGGCGGTAGAGCGGGGTCAGTCGCTCGACGACGCGGTCGACGGCCTCGTCAAATGACCACATCGACAGCTGGCTGGCGATGGACGAGACCTTGATCGAGACGTAGTCGACGTCGTTGCGGGCGAGCAGGGCGCGGGTGCCTTCGAGGCGTCGCAGAGCCTCTTTCTCGCCGAGCACGGCTTCGCCGAGCAGGTTGATGTTCAGACGGTTGCCGCCCTCGCGCAGCTTCGCGATCGCGGGGCCGAGCTTGTCGGGGGTGGCGTCGACGACGAGGTGACCGACCATCTGGCGCAGCACGGTGCGTGCGGCGGGGATGACCACCCAGGGCAGCACGGGCCCCATCACTCCGCCGAGGCCGATGGCTCCGCGCATATAGGAGGGAAGGAAGGCGGGGGCCTTCTTCGCGACCTGCTGCAGGTTGTAGCCCGCGACCATCACGTCTTCGGGGCGCATCACACCGTCGACGAAGCCGACCGTGAAGTCGAGGCCGTTCGGGTCTTTGAGCACGCCGGCCAGCCGCTCGGCCGAGGCGTCGGCAGGAATCTCAGCGCTCTCAGCGAGCCACTTCTGCACCAGGGCAACGACCTCGGTAGCAAGGTCTTTCTGGGCGGGGACAGTGGGATTGGTCATGGTCACGAGGTTAGTCTTTCGTTCGCTGAGTCTGCTCTGAGGCAGCGGGTAGGGCGGTGCTGATCTCAGTCTGACGCTCCCATTCATGAAGCAAAAGCGAATCTTTCTGAACGATAATGGTTAGCAGAATTGATGGATGTCACGGCGCTGGTCACAGCGTCGCATCCGACCAGGAGGCCGCGCCCCGTGCGGCAAGAAAGCGAGCGACGATGCTTGATGTGCGACGGTTGCGCCTGCTGCGCGAACTCAAGATCCGGGGCACGCTCGCCGGCGTCGCCGACGCCCTCGCCTRCAGCCCCTCGGCCGTCTCGCAGCAGCTCGCCCTGCTCGAGAAAGAGGTCGGCGTTCCGCTGCTGCAGAAGGTCGGTCGGCGCGTGCAGCTCACTCCGCAGGCCGAGATCCTCGTGGCGCACACCGCGCTCGTGCTCGAGCGACTCGAACTCGCCGAAGCCGAGGTGACGGCGTCCCTCACCACCGTGTCGGGAACCGTGCGCGTCGCCGTCTTCCAATCGGCCGCGCACGCCGTCATTCCGCAGGCACTCACCCTGCTCGCCACCGACTACCCCGATCTGCGCGTCGAAATCACCGAGCGCGAGCCGGAGCTGGGCCTGTTCGAGGTCTCGGCCCGCGACTTCGACCTGGTCATCGCCGAGCAATACCCCGGCACCACGCGTCAGCTTCGGCCCGATCTCGACCGCGTTCCACTGGCGATGGATGCGCTCCGGCTCGCCGTCTCGCCCGCGGCGACTCGGCCGGAGACGCCCGCTCACACGTCCCGCCCGGTCACCTCCCTCACCGACGCGGCAACTCTTCCCTGGGTGATGGAGCCGGCCGACACCGCCTCCAGGCACTGGGCGATGCAGCTGTGCCGGTCGGCCGGCTTCGAGCCAGACGTGCGCTTCGAGACCGCCGACCTGATCGCTCACATCCGGCTGATCGAATCGGGCAATGCCGTCGGCATCCTGCCCGACCTGGTCTGGGCCGGTGCCCGGCCGAGCGTGCACCTGGTCGATCTGCCGGGTCGCCCGGAGCGCACGGTCTTCACCTCGGCGCGGCGTTCGAGCGCGGACCGCCCCGGCGTTCTCGCCGTACGTGCGGCGCTGGCGGATGCGGTGGCCCGGGTGGCCGCACCGGCCGTCGCCGGCGCGTAGGCGTCGCGGCGCGAGACATCGGCCAGATGCCCGGTGTAAGTTACAACGAACATGACTGATTGTGAGTCGCTGCGGGCCATCCGCACGGCTGGCCGTCACTTCGATTGGGGATCCTTCACATGCGCAAAGTTTTAAGCTTGACCGCCATTGCAGCCCTCGCTTTCGCGCTGAGCGGCTGCGCCACGAACGCCGGAGGCGCCGGTGACGATGCGACGGGTTCCTGGGGCAAGATCGACGTACAGGGCGAGCCGTCGCTCGACCTGGCCGAGGGCGGTGCACTGAGCGGCACTGACGGCTGCAACCGCCTGATGGGCACCTGGACTCAAGACGGCGACACCGTCGAGTTCAGCGAACTCGCCTCGACCATGATGGCGTGCGAAGGCGTCGACACCTGGTTGAACCTCGCCACCACCGGCACGGTGAACGGCGGAACGATGACGCTCCACGACGCCGACAACAACACAATCGGCACCCTCGAACGCAGCGAGTAGTCGTCACCTCACCGAACCGGCCAGCCGGCCGCATCCGTCTCGCCCGTGCTGAGGATCGAGCGGATGCCTACCGCGTCTGCCTGCTCACCGGCAATGCCGGCACCGATGCCACCGGTGTCTACCTCGACGACACGGTCGTCGCTGAGATCTACGTCGGGCCGTACCTCGCACTTGAACCCGAGCTGTCGTTCGTCGTCGACACCGGCCGCGGGGTCGAGGGCTACGTCGTCGCCACCGCCGACACCCGACGGTTCATTGAGCGCTACCGCGCCGAATGGCTGCCCGGATTTGCCGAACGTCACCCGCGCCCGGTGGCGGCTGGGCAGTCGGGCACCGGCCAGCAGGGCACCGAACCGATGGGCTCCGTGCTGAGCGTCGCCGAGGAGATGACCGACCGCGGCTATCGCCCCGAGAACATGCTCATCGCCGAGCTCGACGAGTTTCCGGCCCACCTGCACATCAACCTGCTGCCTTCGCTGCAGGGGCAGGGCTTCGGCCGGGAACTGATCCGAACAATTCTCGCCGCGCTGCGCGAGCGCGGCGTCGGGGCGGTGCACCTTGGAGTCGCACCGACCAACGCCGCGGCGATTGCGTTCTACCGCCGGCTCGGCTTCACGGAGCTGGCATCGAGCACTCCGGAGGGTCCGCTCTTCGGGATTCGAACTGACGCGGCGGTCTAGCGCGTCGGGCGGGCGGCCTTCGGTCGAACGAACCGGTGGACGACCCTGCCAAGCCCCAGGTCAGTAGGTTCTAGCGATGCACTGCTGTTCGGCGAAGTTCCTGGGGAAACTCGGTCGACGCATCGCCCAACGCCAACAGCATGTGGGTCATGCGCGCAGCCTGCTCAAGGTTATTCACCTTTCTGAACGCGTCATCGACCGTGTCCCCCAACACGGAACAGCCGTGATTGCCCAGAACGACGCAGTCAGCGTCAGTCATTGCCTTCGCCGATTCCACCGCCAGCTCCACTGAACCATTCGGATAGAAGGGAATCCGTTCAATACGCGGAATGTACGCGACGTGATCGAGGGTCAACTGCCGGATCGGATACCCGAGCGCGTCAACGCTCACGCAGGCTTCAGGATGAAGATGTAGCACGACACGGGCGTCCGGCCGGCGCCGGTATACCTCGTGATGCAATTTCCATTCGCTCGACGGGGCGTTCCCACCGAGCTGCTCGCCATCTTCACTCATCAGCGCAAAGTGAGCCGGTGTCAGACGGTCGAGGAACGCCCCTGTCCCTGTGACGATGAACTCACCCGACTCCGCGTGACGCGCCGAAAAGTTTCCCCCGCTGGCAATCGCGAGACCGTTGCGAACACTCTGTCGGCCCACTTCACCGAGCTGTTCGATCAGCTCATGCCACTCGCCCGAAATCTGCCGAATCATCGCGAAGCCACGGGGAGCAGAAGCTCAGCGAACTCGTCTCGGTAGAAGTCGAAGCCTCGACGGGACCGGTGCACCAGCCAGGACCGCCCGATTCCGAGCATGATCTCGACGCCGCGAACGTACTCTTCGTCATCGAGCGTCTCGATATCGCTGACCTTGGCGAGGCCGATCACCCGACGGGCCGCCTCACAACCCGCGAACCCCCATGCATCGTCACGGATGTCGTCGAGCCACGACTCCAGGAAAGCGTCGGTGTATTGCTCGGGCTTCTGGCGAGCGGGCCACGCCGATCGAAGTTCATCCTCGAACGCGCGCCAGACGAGTTCGACCTCATCCAGCACGGAGACCGCGCGCTCGATCTCCCCCCGCGCGGCAGCTCGAGCTGCCGCGGCTAAAATGTTTCCCCACAGAAGTCCCAGATCGAAGCCGATAGGACCGTAGAAGGCGAACTCTGAATCGAAGGCCTTGACCGAGAAGTCTTGTGCCCCGGCTTCGCCACGGATGAACATGCTCCCGGTGTGCAGATCACCATGGATCAGGGCTTCTTGCACGGTCAGGAATCGGCGCTTCATGCGCATCGCGCCGGCCACCCACTCGGCATCCTGCCGGAGCGCCTCAAGTTGGCCGTCGACAATCGAACGCACACTATTGCGCGTGCCGCCCAGATACGGCTCAGTGAAGATGAGTTCCTCGCTGATCAAGCAGAGCTGAGTATTGACGGCCTCGCCCGCCTGAATCCGAAACCCTTCTTCGCCCAGCGCGAGCCAGGACGTCCCAGCGAGAATCCGTGCGACAAGGCGTCCCATCGGCTCGAAAGCGCCGGAATGTGATCCACCCCTGTTCAAGCGCGAGCGCAGTACCTCATGGTCCGTCAAGTCTTCGAGAACGAGCACGTGCTGATCATCGTTGTAATCGACCAGAGCACAGACCCATTCCGGTGCGAGCGCACCGTGAACCCTCAGCGAGTGCGCCTCGCGCGCGGCGCGATCCTCGGTCATCGGCCATTCAGGCCCAACCAGCCGCACGTACGGGAGGGACTGTTTCAGCACGAGCGCCCGACCATCGCCATCCCGACAGATGAAGACCAAATTGAGGTTACCGTCGCCCACTTCGTCGACAGTGAGGCTCTCGACATCAACGAGGTGTCGCAGTGCCGGCTGGCCACCGATGTACCCGCCGATGGTCTCGCTCGTGAGCATAGTTCCAACCATTTATCTGACCCTCTTCCGCGACAGTGAGAATGAAAGTACCAACGAGAGAAGCAAGACGAGGCCCTTGATGAGGTCCTGGGTGAAGTAGCTCAACCCGAGCCTGGTCAGGCCGTAGAGCAGCACGCCGATGAAGACGGCCCCCACCACCGTGCCGAGCGCATTCGGCTTCCTCGCGCCGAGAACGGCGAAACCGATCAGGGTCATGGCCACGGCATCGAGCAACACCGAGTCACCGGCTGTCACATCACCCTGTCGAAGACGGGAGGCCAGGATGATCCCGGCGATGGAGGCGAGTACGCCTGAGATCGTGTACGCCGCGAATCGATAGCGGTTGACCCGTGCACCAGCGAGTCGAGCCGCCACCGGATTCCCACCGACAGCATAAAACAGGCGACCGAAGCGAGTGCGTTCCAGAAAGACCCAGACCAGAATCGCCACAACGATGAGAACAATGACCGAGAGGGGGATACCGAACAGTTTTGAGCCATCAATGGCGCTGAAGTCGTCGGTGAACTTGCCTGGCATCTTCTCCCCATTCGGCAGGGTCATGCCGGTGGTGAGGGTCTGCCCATCGACCAACCATTTCTTCAGACCCTGAATGGTGAACATGACGCCGAGGGTGGCCAGGAGGTCCGGGATCTTCAACACCACGATCAAGACGGCGTTCAGGCATCCGACAGCCGCCCCAGCCAGCAGACAGCAGACGATCGCCGTCACACCGGTGAGATTGAAGCGGATCATCACCATCGCTGCCACCGTCACGGAGAGGCCTGCAGTCGCCCCAACAGAGAGGTCAAGGTCGCCGACGACCGCAGCGAGGGTCATCCCCAAGGCGGCGATCGCCGCGACCGCCTGCGCCTGAAGAATGGCGGATGCCGTGGTCAAGCTGGCAAAGCCCGGAATGACGAATGAAAACCCGATGATCAGAGTGAGCGCCATCGCGAGCACGCCGTAGCGAACGAGGAAGTCTGTGAATTGGTACGTCCGCGGGGTGCGTATGAGGTCAGCGGTCACCGGGTCCTACTTTCTTGAAAGTTCTGTGGATGGAGCGGGCACATTCATTCGTCGGCTATGACGAGGAATACGCGTGATGGGAGTGTGTGACGGCGCTCATCGCGTCGACGATTCGTTCTCGGGTAGCCTCGGACAGGCGCATATCGGCGACGACTCGGCCGGAATGGAAGACAAGGATGCGGTCGGCCACTTCCAGCGCCTCATCGATGTCAGAAGTCGCGACGAGGACAGGTGCGAGCGCGGTGACGTCTCGGATCGTTGCGGCGATGTCGTGCCGTGCATTGATGTCAACACCCCTGAACGGTTCATCGAGCAAAAGCAGCTGGGGAGCGCCCAGCAACCACCGTCCGATGACGACCTTCTGCTGGTTTCCTCCGGAGAGCGTCTCGATCTCCTTCGTCGGCCCGGCAGTGACGATGCCGATGCGATCGATCATCCGCTGTGCAGCGTCGCGTTCCGCCGCACGGTCCATGACGATCAGCGGGGAGAAACTGCGCAGGAAGGGCAGAGTCATAATCGTGTCGATCGACCATTCGGCAACGATCGACTGTTCGTGTCGTGACTCAGGAATGAGGTACACCCCTCGGGCGATCGCCTCGGCAGGATGCCGGGCCGCGATCGGCGTTCCGTTGAGTTCAATGACCCCGCCGACAATCGTCTGAGCGCCGAAAACCCACTCCAACAGCTCAGACTTCCCACTGCCGAGAAGACCAAGCAGAGCCGTCACCTCGCCGGTGCGCAGTTCCAGGTCAAAGGGCTCCGAGTCCGCGAAGACCTGGGCCCCCGTGAGAGTGAGGGCCACCTCGCCACCGGGGAGTTCTTCGTGGGTGAGCTCCGACGGGGTCTTGTCGAAGAGTTCGGTGAGCACTTCAGACCACTCGAACCCGCCGTCGGAGTTCTTCGAGAACTCACCGCGCATCTCGCCATCGCGCAAAACCCCCACCCGGTCAGCCAGCTCAGCGATCTCGGCGAGCTTATGGGTGACGAATAGAACGGACATCCCTTCCTTCACCAGTTCGCGAACGAGTCCGAACAGGCGAGCCACTTCGTCGCCCGACAGCGCGGATGTCGGCTCGTCGAGCACCAGGATCTCCGGACGACGCGACAACGCTCTGGCAATCACCAGAAGCTGTCTCTCTGACACCCCCAGGTCCCGCACTGGTGTGCGCAGAAATTCCGGCGTGACGTCGAGACCCAGTCGGCTCGCGATCTCCCGCGCGCGCGCTTCAGTCTTCTTGCGGCTGACCAGAAGTCCGTTTCGAGCGTCGACGAAGGTGTCGAGGGCCAGATTCTCGGCCACCGTCATGTCAAGCACGACCCCGTCGTTCGGGTTCTGTTGAACCGTCCCAATTCCCAGCCGCTGAGCCGACAACGGATCGTTGATTTCAACGACCGTTCCGTTGATCTCTATCTGGCCGTTGTCGGCTCGGTGCGCGCCGGAAAGCACCCGGATCAGAGTGGACTTACCCGCTCCGTTTGCCCCCATCAGGGAGTAGATCTCCCCTTTTCGTACCGCAAAGCCCACGCCGCGCAAGACGCGGTTCGGGCCAAAATCCTTGACGATGCTCGTCAGTTTCAGTGCATGTTCCATGACGCTCGCGTCCCGTTGCAGAAATTGGATGGACGAGATGAGACGGCCGCGATCTGCGCGACCGCCTCTCCTCGTGATTAGCCGATGGTGATCTCTGGGATCCAGGACGCCCCGAGGATGCCGGGTGTGCTCAGCTCGGGAAGAGCGACGCGGAGTTCGTCCATGTTCGTGACGTTCTTGTCGCGGAGCAGCTGCTGCGTGATGAGCGCGGCCGGGATCGCCATCTTGGACGGCATGTCGACGCCGGCACCCGCAGCAACGGCTGCCCGGGCAACGATGGCTCCGACGTTCGCCGGGTCGGTGGCCGCGGTTGCCCTCCAGGGGCTGCCGGCCTCCGTCATCAGACCAATGTCGGCAGTCGAGACGTCGACTCCGTACACGTTGACCTTGTCAAGCATGTTGTTCTGGCGCAGCGCGATGAGAGCGCCTTTCGCCAGTTCGTCATAAGCAGCGAACACAATCGTGGTGTCTGGGGCCGAGCTCAGCGCCGCCGCGCCTTCGGTCGCCGTGTCTGCCGCAGCGGACTCACTGTATTTTCCGAAGTGAGCGACCTCTTTGAAAGTGGGGTTGTCGGTGAGGAACGTCTTGTAGACGCCGTCGCGGGTATCAAGCGGTGCAATGCCCGAGACGTTTACGTATGCAATGTTGCCGCCGTCGGCGTTGTCCGTCTTGATCTGGTCGAGAATCTTGCCGGCGAGGGATTCATCATCCTGCGAAATGTACAAGGCCTTCTCGTTGGCGATCGCAACATCGTAGACAACGACGGGGATCCCCGCTTCGATTGCCTCATCGATCTTCGGGTTGAGGGAGTCCGCCAACCCGTGGTCGACGACGATCGCGTCGGGCTTGGAGTTGATCGCGTCGGTGAACTGCGTCACCTGCTTGCCGTTGTCGCCCCGAGCGTCGAACAACTCGACGGTTCCTCCGGCAGCTTTGACCTGCTTGGTGAATCCACCGCCCCACTGCTCAAAATAGTCGCCCACCCCTGACTGGCGTACCAAGGCGATTTTCAGGCCGTCCTTGAATCCGGCGGGCTTGGAGTCGGGGAGAGCAAAATCGTTTTCCGACACGACAGGTGCAGCAGCAGCCGGCTCCTCGGGAGCCGCAGCTTGCGTGCAACCGGTGAGCAGAATCATGGACGCCGCGACGGCAACCAGTGGGATTGCTTTGAACTTCACTGTTCATTCTCTTTTCTAGAGTGGGGATCACGGAGTCGTGATCACACGGTGGTGACTACAGGGCAATTCCCATCGCGCCATTTTGCTGTGCAAGGGCGTCAGCTGGCGATTCGCCATGGGAAGGTCTAATGATTCGGCGCTCGGTGACAATCGCCGTGATGAGCGAGGCCGGTGTGACGTCGAAGGCCGGGTTGATCGCCGTGGTGCCCACTGGGGACATCCGTTTGCCGTTAATGACCACGACTTCGTCAGTACCCCGGTCTTCGATGACGATCGAACTCCCCGTCGCGGTATCGCGGTCAATCGTGGATTCCGGCGCCACAACAATGAACGGGATTCCGGCGAACCGGGCCCCGAGGGCGAGCGAGAAGGTGCCGATCTTGTTCGCGGCATCGCCGTTGGCCGTGACTCGGTCGGCACCGACGAGCACAGCGTCGATGCCGCCTTGAGACATGATGAAGTTGGCTGCCGAATCAACAATCGTCTGATGCGGAGCACCCATGTTGCTGAGCTCCCATGCCGTGAGACGGGCGCCTTGGAACAATGGCCGGGTCTCGCAAGCCAGAACGTTGATTAATTTGCCTCGACGAAAAGCCTCTTCGACGACGCCCAGAGCGGTTCCGCGTTCAACGGCGGCCAGGGATCCAGTGTTGCAGATGGTCATCAGGGTGAGCCCTGACTCGGCCTTCTGCGGGAGCAATTCGGCCAGCAGCTCGAACCCCGCAACGGCCATCGCCTGCGAAGCCGCGACATCCTCATCGCGGATCTTCAAAGCAGTGGCAATGACTGCATCGAGCCCTCGGGCGGCGTCTTTCATCGCCCGGTCAACTCCCCAGGCCAGGTTCACCGCTGTCGGACGAGCCTCACGCAACCGTGCGATATCTGCGTGGGCGATGTGTTCATCGCTGTTCTGGATCGCCAGCGCCACCCCCATCGCTCCCGCAACGCCCAGGGCCGGAGCCCCGCGGACGGCAAGCCGTTGGATGGCGTCGATCAGCTGGTCGATCGTCTGGATGCGCAGCGTTGTCACCTCTGCGGGCAGGAGGGTCTGATCGAGAAGGACGATCTCTGCCGGATTGCCGTTCTCAGACGACTTCCAATCGATTGCACGCACTATCGGTCACGATCTTTCTCTCAAAATGGGTGTCGACGTCGGCTTGTCACGCTGCCAACGCGAATCTGCGCTACAAATGGATAGCGAAGAAGAGTGGACGGCTTCGTTCACCGTTCCTGTAGGTTGTCAGACAACAGACAAGGGTGTCAAGGTGAATAAAGTAACGAAAAGATCTCGGCCGAGCCTGGCCAGTGAGATCGTGGACTCAATCAAGGCGCGGATCGACAATGCCGAGTACCCTCCGGGCTCCCGACTTCCCACTGAGGCACAGCTCTGCGAGGAGTTCGGCGTCTCACGTGCGACGGTTCGCTCGGCGGTCAAAGAACTTGACGTCACCGGGCTCGTGCACACGCGACAAGGCCTCGGCACCTATGTGCGCTCAATCCCCTATGTGAGGGATGGCCTCGAGAAAATGGGGTCCATCTCAGACTCCATTCGCGCCAGCGGCAAGGAGCCGGGGATGGAGTATGCGCGGCGTGTAGTCCGCGCCGTGAGCCCCGACGAAGCCATCAAGATGTCGGTTCCCGCCGGGACCCAGGTACTCGAACTTCGCCGCAAAATCACAGCAGATGGCGAGGTTGTGGCGTACTCGTTCGACCTGTTGCCGCTGTCAATATTCGGCCCGGAATTCGATCCGCTCGAGCTCGAGGGATCAATCTTCGCCTATTTCGAAAATCAGCTGGGCTTCCACGCCAGTCTCGGCATCGCCGAAGTGCACGCCGTCGAGTCGCGAAAAATCGGCTGGGGACCCGGCAGCGGCGAGCATACACTTTTCATCCTGCTCGACCAGCTCCAGTACGCAGAAGACGGTCGATTGCTCGGGTATTCCCGGAGCTACTTCGTCGAGGGCGCCTACGCGTTCCTCCTCAAGCGCACGAATTAGACGGACCTCACCACCCCCTCCCCGCCGCCGTCGGCGCCATCGTCCGATTGCGGGATCGTCGGTGCGCGCAATCTTTCCTTCGTATGTAACACTTGTCAGACAACTGACCACTGACCTGATGAATGCCGAGGAAGCCACACATGCAGAATCGCTGGAATGCTGCGCCCCCAACTCCCGTTGATGCGACACCTGACGCAGTCGATGAAATCGTCCATGTTTCCCGCTTGCTCGGCTCCGATCCCGCCCTCGTTCTTCATGGCGGCGGCAACACGTCCATCAAGGCTCAGACGCGCGACGTCACCGGCGACACCGTCGACGTGCTGTACGTCAAAGGCAGTGGATGGGACCTGGCGTCAATTGAGCGAGCGGGCTTCGCACCGCTCCGGCGCGAGCGCTTGGCACAACTACTCACCGTTCCTCACCTGACCGACACACAAATGATGAACGAGCTCCGCCAAGCAAGCATGGATTCCGCTGCCCCAGATCCTTCGGTCGAAGCCCTGCTGCATGCCCTGCTTCCGGCGAGAGTGGTGCTGCATTCGCACGCCGATGCCCTCGTCGCGCTTATGAATCAGCCCGAGGGCCAGTCCGCCGTCGAGGAGCTCTACGGCGACCGCGTCATCGTCGTGCCCTATGTTATGCCCGGATTCGATTTGGCTAGGCTGGCGGCAGATCTCTGGCCGCGTCTCTCGACTTCCCGTACCGAGGGGATGGTGCTGCTCAACCACGGTCTCTTCACCGTCGGGGAAACCACCGAAGAGGCATACTCTCGTCATATCGAATTTATCGATATGGCTGAGAGGCACTCCGCTTTCACTGCATCAGCTGTGCCGGCCGGCCCCGAATCTCGCGATCTACTTCCCGGCGAACCGCTCGATCTCGCGCAGTTCCGCGCGGCAGCCAGCCGGATCGTTGGGCGCCCGGTGATCGTGAGCCAGACGCCTTCGCCGCGCGCCCGGGACTTTGCCAGCGCCCCGGACGTGTCTGAGAAGGCGACCCGCGGCCCCGCAACGCCCGATCACGTGATCCGCACTAAGCGCATTCCGCTGATCGGACGCGACCTCGACAGCTATGCCGCCGAGTACAAGGAGTACTTCGCCCAGAACAGTTCTCGGAGAGGCGTCGCCCTGACCGCATTGGACTCCGCCCCTCGCGTCGTTCTCGATCCGGAGTGGGGTTTGGTGACTCTCGGCGGTTCGGTGACCGAAACGGCGATCACCGCAGACATCTACCTGCACACGATGGACATCATCGATGCCGCGGAACGGCAAGACGGCTACCAAGCTCTTCCCGCCGGAGACATCTTCGACGTCGAGTACTGGGAACTTGAGCAAGCCAAGTTGCGACTCAGTGGTCCAGCTAAGCGATTCCAGGGCGAGATCGCGCTCGTGACCGGGGCCGCATCCGGCATCGGGCGCGCCTGTGCAGAGGTTCTCCTTGCTCAGGGCGCCGCTGTGATCGGCCTTGATCTGAATGCGGACGTGGGCGAGGCTTTCAATTCCCCGAGCTGGCTCGGGATCCAAGCGGATGTCTCGTCCATTGACCAGCTTCGAGCAGCAATCGACCGGGGAGTCCGTCGCTTCGGCGGAATCGATATCGTGGTCCCTGCCGCAGGAATCTTCGCGAAGAGCGCACCCATTGCCGCACTCGAAGATGAGTCCTGGCTGCGCAGTTTCAGCGTGAATACGACAGCCGTTGCGCGACTTTTTGCACTCGTGCACCCCTATCTGGCCGCTGCGCCCCACGGCGGACGGGTTGTGCTGATTGCGTCGAAGAACGTGGCAGCTCCCGGCCCGGGAGCCTCCGCGTACTCAGCGAGCAAGACCGCCGCTGCGCAATTAGCACGCGTGGCAGCGCTGGAGTGGGCTCCCGACGGCATCCGTGTGAATCTCGTGCATCCCGATGCGGTTTTCGACACCGGGCTCTGGACTCCAGAGCTGCTTGCCGAGCGAGCCTCGAAGTACGGGATGACCGAGTCGGAGTACAAGCGACGCAACCTGCTCCATCTGGAAATCACGAGTCGTGATGTCGGACACGCTGTAGCCGAACTCTGCTCCACGACATTTCGCGCAACGACCGGTGCGAATGTCCCCATTGATGGCGGCAACGAGCGCGTGATCTAAATCAAGTCGCGGGGCGGTCGCGGTCGGGAATCAGTGTGAAAACGTGGCCGACCGCGCAACCGCTCCGCCTCTGCTCCCACCGCCAGCACGTGATCGGCCGGCCGGCTGTCGAGTTCGAACCAGGTCGCTGAGAGCGCGCACCAGGCGATCAGCCAGCGCAGCAGGGTGTCAGCGTCGTACACCGTGGCATCCGCCACCACCGACAGCTGCCGCGCCAACCGGCCCGGCCGCTCAGCCACACGAGAAGTCGGGTTGCAAAACAGGTTGAGGTAGTCGAAGATCGGGTCGCCGACGATTCCCTTGGGGTCAATTGCCAACCATCTCGCGTCGCCGAAATCGAGCACGTTGCCGTGGTGAACATCGCCGTGCAGCACAACGCTCTCCCGCTGCTCAGCGAGCAGAACCCGTGCGTCGGCAGCCGCCCGCGCGCAGAAACCACCGCGCTGTTCCCCGTGGACCAAGAGGTCCCTGAACCACTCGGCCAGAGTCGGCAGGCCATGCGACAGGCCGTACGGCACCGGGCGAGAAATCGCATGCAGTCGAGAAATGGTTCGGCACAGGATACGCGTGGCCATCTCGTCAGCGTCGCCGTCGGCTTCGGCCATTGCTGCCAACGAGCGTGTGCCCGTCGCCCGCTCAAGCAGAATGATCGCATCGTCGTGTTCGAGCACCGCTGCGGCCCCGGGGCCAGTCCCGGTTTCAGGGCCCGCACGCCCTGCAGCCTCGCTCCACCACACCATCACCCGATTGCCGCGCTCCTCCTCCGCCACGAGGGCCCGCTTGAGCATGGCCGGGGTGCCGTCGGCACGGCGCACCGGCGCGAGCAGGCTGCTGGGCGTCGTGAACGGCGTCCCGTCCGGCGTCAGATCCCAGCGTTCGAACGCGGGATCGAGAAGACTCAGGCCAGACGGGACTGCGGCAGGGCTCATCCGACCAGTATGCCTCTGGCCGTACGCAGGCCCTGCAGGAGCGGCGTCGTCGGTCGACCGATCAGCCGGGCGAGGTCACCCGAGGTCTCGGCGAGCACGCCGTCACGGATGTTGGCGTCGAGAACCGCGATGAACTGCACGGCTTCTGGCGGCAGACCGGCGGCCGTCATCTCGTCGATGTGCTCGTCCGTGCTGATTGCTCGGAACGGAATGTCGCGCCCGAGGATGTCGCTGAATGCGGCGGCGAGGTCGCTGAAGTTCCAGGCCACGTCTCCCGAGAGCTCGTAGACGGCACCGCCGTGGCCCTCGCCGAGAAGCACAACCGCCGCAGCATCCGCATAGTCCGCCCGGCTGGCGCTGGCGACCCGGCCGTCACCAACGCTCACGGCGATCTCACCGCTGGCGTCGGACTGGTCGAGCATGCCGAGGTAGTTTTCGGAATACCAGCCGTTGCGCAAGATGGTGAAGTCAAGACCCGAGGCCCGAATCAGTGCTTCGGTCGCCTTGTGCTCGGGGGCCAGGACGAGGGTGGAGGTGTCGGCCTGCGGTGCGCTCGTGTAGACGATGCGGCGGACTCCGGCCACTTCCGCTGCAGCGATCACTGCGGCGTGCTGAGCAACGCGCTGGCCCAGCTCGCTGCCGGAGACCAGCATCACGGTGTCGGCACCGGCGAATGCTGCGGCCAAGCTCGCCTCGTCGGAGTAGTCGATGCTCGCCGTCGCGACCCCGAGTTCGGCCAGTGCGGCAAGCTTGTCGGCCTGGCGTCCGGCCGCCACGATGCTTGTCGGCTCTGCTCCACGGGCGAGAAGCGATTCGACGATGAGACGACCGAGCTGGCCTGTGGCTCCGGTGACGACAACTGTCATGGGGTTCCTTTCGAAGGGGATCATCACACCCAACGCCTGGCAGCCCGGAAGATTCCTGATCTCGTCGAACATTCGCCGCGTAAGCCTCGCCGACTTTGACCGTTGCGGTCGAGTTGCCCCGGTGTGCCAGGCAAACTCGACCGCAACTGTCAAGCTCGGCGAAGAGAAGGCCCCGTCGTGGCGGGCCTCCTCAATCGCCGAGACATTAGAAGGAGATCACTCCCACCACGAGATAGAGCACGAACGACAGCCCGGCCGCGATGCCTGCATACGGCAGGATCGCCGTCATCAGGTTCAGCGGCTTGAGCCCGACGGCCTTCGAGGTGAGGATGATGCCGTCGCCGTAGAGGCAGGTCGTGCTGCCGAGGGCCGCACCGGAGAAGATGGCGGCGGCGGCGAGGATCGGGTCGACGTCCATCGCCAGTGCGAGCGGGATCACGATGGGCGTGATCACGGCGGCGAGATCCCAGAACGAGCCGGTGGCGTAGGCATAGACCCCGCAGACCAAGAACACGACGGCAGGCAGGAATGCGCCGCTCATGAACGGTTCGGTCGACTCGATCACGAAGTCGGCCAGACCGAGGTCGATGTTCATCTTCTGTACCATGAAGGCCAGCACCGAAAGCAAGATCACGAAGAGCATGCTGGCGACGCCCGCATAGGCGGCTTCGAAGATCTGCTTGAGGCTCATTTTGCGCTGCACCACGTAGAGCACGATTGCCACGAGAAGCGCAGCGGTCGTGCCCTTCAGCACGTCGACCTCGGTCAGGATGGTGACGGCGATCATCGTGATGATCGGGATCAAGAAGTTGTAGGGCATCGGCTTGCGGGATGCCCCGGCACCGGTTGTGTGTGAGACGGTCAGCGTGCTCGTCGCCGGTCCCGATTCGGGCGCGACGCCGTCAGCAGAGTGCGAACTTGACCCGGCGCCGACCGTCACCGGCTGCGGCGTGAAGCCATCGGCATCCGTGCCGGCCAGGTCAGTGCCAAGCTTCTCGGTCCGCTCCTCAGCGGTCATCGACTCGGGGAACACGTCGCCGGTCGTGGCAGCTCGGGCGGAATCCTTGCGCACCGAACCGAGAAGCGGGAAGGCGCCGATCGAAACCAGGAAGCCGATCAGCAGCATGATCCAGCCGAAGAAGATGAACGGGATCGCCTGCAGGTACGCGCCGAAGCCCGAGCCGTCGACGGTCACGCCCTCGGCTTCGAGCAGGCCGGAGAAGAAGATCGCCCAGGTGGAGAACGGCACGAGCACGCAGATCGGTGCGGCCGTCGACTTCACCAAGAAGCCGAGCATCGTGCGCGGAACCTTGTAGCGGTCGGTGATTCCCTTCATCGAGGTGCCCACGGCCAGCGCGTTGAGGTAGTCATCGACGAACATGACCACGCCGAGCAACCAGGTGAGCACGAGCGACTTGCGCCGGCTGTTGACGAAGCGTTCGGTCCACCGGGCGAAGTCGCCGACGGCGCCGGAACGCTCGAACAGTGTGATCAGGATGCCGAACAGCACGATCACGGTCAGCAACCACTGCAGCGTCTCATCGCTGAGCGACTTGCCGACGTACTCCACCCAGGAGTCGAAGAAGCCGAAGCCGCCGAGGATGATGCTGCCTACCGCGGTTCCGCAGATCATGGCCAACAGGGTGCGCCGCGTGAGCACGGCAACGACGAGAACACAAACAACGGGAAGGAGCGACAGCGCACCAAATCCATCCATGAGTCACCTTTGATCGAGTTGAAAGAGGGGAGCCACGAAGGCCACGCCCCTGGGGCACGACCTTCGCGGGGCTTGCTACGCCAGATCTGCGTCGTCGGCCCGGTAAACAGTTGTGCCGTTCACCAGGGTCGCGTGCACGGGCACGTCGAGCAGCTCATCTGCGGACACCGTGAGCGGGTTGTCGTCCCACACGGCGAAATCTGCGGCGAAACCGGGCGCGATACGCCCGAGGTCGTGGTCGCCCTGAGCCTCGGCGGCCCAGGCGGTGTAGCCCAGCAAGGCTTCGGTGGCGGTGAGCACCTGCTCCGGCTCGAAAACCGGGGCGTCGGGCCGGCCCGGCGTGCGGCGCAGGCGAGCCCAGGCCATGCCGATCCGGGAGTCCAGCTGGGCGACGGGCCAGTCAGAGCCGAGCGCCACGAGCGCACCGGCATCGATCATGTCGCGCACTCGCCAGGCCTTCGCCGCACGCTCCGGCCCCAATCGGGCGGCCCAGGCGTCGGAGGCATCGGCCTTTCGCCACTGCAGGTGCAGGGGCTGAACGGACGCCGTGATGCCGGCCGCCGCCATCCGCGCCAGATCACGGTCTGCCGTGCACTCGAGGTGCTCGATGCGGTGCGGTGCGCGACCCGAGTGCACGCCTGCCGCCAGGTAGGCGTCGATGGTCGTGCCGATGGCCCGGTCGCCGATGGCGTGGGTGGCGATCTGGAAGCCGGCCTCGCTGTAGCGCCGCACTACCCGGTCGAACTCCGTCGGGTCCTGCCAGAACGACACGAGCCCCTCACCCTGGGTGTCGGGTTCGTAGAGCCAGCCGGTTCCGGTGTCGATGACGCCGTCATTGAAGAGCTTGATCAGGCCGCCGCGCCAACGGGCACCGCTTCGGTCTCGCATCGACAGGTAGTCCTGGGTGCGCTCTTCGTCGTAGCCCGGGTTGTGGGCGAGCGCCGAGACGATGCGGAGCGGCAATCCGGCGCCGCTCGAATCCACCTCGTCAAGCAGGTCAAGCGAGGCCCGGTTGCCGTCCATGATGCAGCCGCCGGTGACGCCGGATGCGCCGAGCTGGCCGAAGATCTCCCGCACCCGGTCGGCGGTCTGTGCGGTGGTGAGGGCGGGCGCCGCCTTGAGCACGAGGTCGAAGGCCGAGTCCTCGCGCAGCTCGCCAGTCGGAACACCAGCCGAGTCGACGATGATTTCTGAGGTGTCGGTGAAGCTCCGGGCGCCGGTGATGCCGGCCCGGTGCAGGCCTGCGCGGCTGGCGAGTGCGGTGTGTCCGTCGAAGAACATGAGCAGGGTCGGCAGGCCGAGTACGGCATCCTCGATGGCTGCCGCGGTCAGCGGCAGTGTGCTGAACAGGTCGTAGTCGAGGTTCCAGCCGCGCACCCAACCGGCGCCACCCTGGGCACGCTCGGCCTGTGCGCGTTCGGCCGCCTCACGCAGCCCGGCCAGGAAGACCTGCGGGTCGCGAACCCCGCCGAAGTCGACTCCGGCGGCCAGCTCGATGCCCTGAATCGGATGCAAGTGGGCGTCGATCAAGCCCGGGGTGACGGTGCGCCCGCCGAGGTCGGTCACCGTTGTCGAAGCGCCCCGGTACTCGGCCAGAGTTGCCGCGTCCCCGACGGCGATGATGCGCCCCGCGCGCACGGCGATGGCGTCGGCGCTCGGCCGGCCGGCGGCGAGGGTGACGACGTTAGCATTGACGAGGATGGTGTCGGCGAATGACGTGCGCATGGGATTCAAAGCCTTTCGACGTGCACTCTCGCGGCCGGTCGCTACTGCCGCCCTGGAAGTAGTTATTTAATCGAGTTAAATTAGATTTACCCTAACAGCACAATCCCTACGACCGGAGCACCGTGCCAGAAATCGTCAGCCGCCGGGCCGGCCGCCCGAAAACGGCGTTGCTCAGCACCGAACAGATTGTCGACGCCGCGTTCGACGTGGTGCGCGAGGCCGGACCCGATGGCTTCACGCTCACTCGGTTGGCCGCCAATCTGGGTGTGAAGACCCCGGCGCTCTACCACTACTTCGCCAACAAAGACGCGGTGATCAAGGCCATGCGAAGCCGTCTCGCCTCTCAGCTCGACGTCACCGGCTTCATTGCAGACAGCTGGGACGCCGCGATCATTCCGTGGGCGCGCTCTTACCGTGCTGCAATGCTCTCCTTCCCGGCCAGCATCGACCTGCTCGCGACGATGCCCATCGACGGCGAATCGGAATCGGTCTCGAACTACGAGACAATCAGCACCTCGTTCCTCGCGGCCGGCTGGCCGGAGCACGAGATCGTCACGATTCTGGTGGCGCTCGAGTCATTCGCGATCGGCTCGGCGCTCGACGCCCTCGCCCCGGCCGACAACATGAGTCCTGGTGCCCTCGCGGCGGCCGCCCCGGTTTTCGCCGCGGCCGAACAATCGCGTCGAGTGCGGGCCGCGGGTCGGCAGATATCGGTCGCCGATGCATCCTTCGAGCTGGGCCTGGAGGTCTTCGTCGCCGGCTTGCGGATGCGACTGGCCGCGATTCACTCCTGACGGCTCACCGCACACGGACGATTTCTCTGGCCCCGCCGGGCAAAGAGGCTTAGCCTCGAAGTAGTCGACCGCAGAGTCGACTCGTGTTCCGCTCACTGTGGAGGTCGCAATGTCAACCAAGCCAACCGGACGCCTGTCCCACCGCCCCGATGGGCTCTATCTCATGCTCGACCGGTTGTTTCAGGCACCGATCGAGGATGTCTGGTGGAGCGTGACCCATCCGGCTGAGCTCGAGAAGTGGATCGGAACGTACACGGGCTCCCCGATCACGGGGGCCGTCAAATTCTTGATGACCGCTGAAGACGATGCCACCTGGGAGTATGTGAGCATTCTGGAGTGCGACGCGCCGCACCGCTTCTCGTGCGACATCGGCACCGGGGATGACGCCTGGCGGCTGCTGGTGCATCTGGTTGAAGGCGCCCATATGACCACCCTGACCCTCGGTCAGCGACTGCGCACCCCAGCGGAGGCCGCGACGGTCGGACCGGGCTGGGATTACTACCTCGACCGGCTTATTGCGGCCAGGGCCGGTGCGCCGCTGCCCGAGTGGGAGCACTACTACCCGGCCCATGCGCAGTACTACAAGGAGCTCATCGTTCCGAGCAAGTCGGCCTAGTTTCAGACGGGCCTAGTTCCAGACGGGCCTAGTTCCAGACGGGCCTAGTTCCAGACGGGCCTAGTTCCAGACGCTCGGCGCCGCGGCACGCGTCGGCGGCAATGTGACATCATCGCTCCACTCGAGCAGCCATTCCGGAACCGTCACGGCCTCGGGCGGTTCGCCGACCGCCTCGAGAAGTTCGTCGATCGTGACGACTCCGCCGCCGCGCTTCAGAAACCGGCCACGGATGAAACCCTGCGCATAGATCTCGGGCTTGCCGTCGGCATCCGGGCGCACGAAACGATGCTCGACGTAGACGGCCTTCGCGTCGTAGCCGAGGATGCGCGACTCGATGGTGAACTTCTGCCACATCTGCAAAGACTTCCGAAAACTGATCGTCTCGCTGACCACGACCGGGTACCAGCCGCGCTGCTTGAAAATATCCCAGACGCCGTTGCGCATCAGCATGTCGAAGCGGGCGACGTCCATGATCGACAGGTACACGCCGTTGTTCATGTGGCGCAGGATGTCCTGGTCGGTGGGCAGGGTGACGAACTTGGTGCGGGCGACGTCGTAGCGGCCCAGGCGCGGGCCGAATCGCGAGAGGAACATGTGAAGGAGGGTTCGGAAGAACATATGCACCCTGCGATGCTAGGGCCAGCGCTCGCAGACGGCACGTCTCTTGCCGTCTGCCACAGACATCCGCCGTGCGTCGCCCACGGAATTGCAGGGTCTCGACAACGGCGGCGGCGGTCGAGTCTGTCGAGACCTCACCGCCGGCGACCTCGATGCCGTGACTCGACTGGGCGTGGGGAATCCCCGCTGGCGTGCACCATCCCGCACGCCCAGCGGGATTCCGCACGCCGGCATCGCGGCCGCGACGGTGGCCCGCCTACTCCTGCCGTTCCCGAGCCGGCAACTCCCGCTGCGGCACCCCGTTGTAGACCGACAGCGGGCGAATCAACGCGTTGGCGGCCAATTGCTCGATCACGTGCGCGGTCCAGCCGACCACCCGGCTCGCGACGAAGAGCGGGGTGAAGGTCAGAGTGTCGAATCCCATCACGTGATAAGTCGGCCCTGCCGGGTAGTCAAGATTGGGCTGGATGTTCTTGCGCGCGCCCATTTCGGCCTCCAACTCGACATAAAGCTCGAGCAAATCGGGGCGGTCGAAGTGCACAAGCATCGACTCCATCGAGGCTCGCATGGTCGGCACTCGAGAGTCACCGTGCTTGTACACCCGGTGGCCGAAGCCCATGATCTTGTGCTTGTTCGCGAGGGCGTCGTCGAGCCAGGCGCTCACCCGGTCGGCAGTCTTGATCTCCTCGAAGGTGTGCATGACCGCCTCGTTCGCGCCACCGTGCAAGGGGCCCTTGAGCGCACCGATCGCACCGGTCACGGCTGAGTAGAGGTCGGACAGTGTCGAGGTGATCACGCGGGCGGTAAAGGTGGAGGCGTTGAACGAGTGCTCGGCATAGAGAATCATCGACACATCGAAGGCGTTCACCACCTCGAGATCGGCGACTTCACCGAAGACCATGAAGAGAAAATTCGCCGAATAGCTGAGGTCATCACGCGGCTCGACCAGATCCAGGCCATGACGACGCCGTTGGTCGTAGGCCACGATGGACGGCAACTGGGCGTAGAGACGCATCGCCTTGTCCAGGTTGGCCTCGGGCGAAGCATCCGCTGCAGAGGGGTCACGCGCACCGATCACGCTGACCGCGGTGCGCAAGACGTCCATCGGATGCGCTGTCGTCGGAAGTTCGTCGATCACCCGGCGCACCACGTGGTCCAGGTGCCGGAGCGTTCGCTCACGGGTCTCGAACTCGGCCAGCTGCCGCTCATCGGGGAGTTCCCCCTGCCAGAGCAGGTAGGCCACCTCCTCGAAACTGCAGTTCGCCGCGAGATCCTGCACGGCGTAGCCGCGGTAGAGCAGCGAATTCGTCTCGGAATTCACCTTGGAGATCGCGGTGTAGTCAACCGGAACACCGGCCAACCCTTTGTAGATCACCGGCTGGGCGGCGTCGTCGGTCGTGACGTTGGTCATGATCTCCCCTCACTCTCGAGACGATCATCGCCACTGACGACTGCGTCAATGACAGCGGTACTCGAAACGCCAGTCAAGCAGTTCCGGCGCGACTTGGCGATGCTCGATTTCTGAGAAGGTCCCGAGCGGAGAGGATGCGTGACGAGAATCCGAAGGTGGAGTAACGTTCTGCCATGGTTCCCTTGACCAACCTTCTGGCCTTTTCACTGGCATCCATCGCGCTCATCGCGCTTCCCGGCCCGTCAGTGCTCTTCGTGATCGGGCGCTCGTTGGCTCTCGGCCGCATCGGCGGCTTTCTCAGTGTGCTCGGCAATGCGCTCGGCCTGCTGCCCGCTGTCGCTGCCGTTGCGCTCGGTCTCGGCGTGATCGTCACCCAATCGATCGTGCTCTTCACGATCATCAAGTTCGCCGGTGCCGCCTACATCGTCTACCTCGGAGTGCAGGCCATTCGCCACCGACGCACGGCCGCCACCGATATCGGGGTCAGCGTGACCCGCAAGTCGAAGTGGCGTTTGCTCGCCGAAGGGTTCGTGGTCGGCGTGACCAACCCCAAGTCACTAGTCTTCTTCGTGGCCGTGCTGCCGCAGTTCGTCGACTACCAGGCCGGCGCCGTGCCGATGCAGCTTGCAACGCTGGGGCTCGTCTTCGTCGTGCTCGCCCTGCTGGGCGACAGCGTCTGGGCGCTGGCCGCCGGCTCCGCACGCGACTGGTTCGCCAAATCACCGAAGCGCATGGAAGGCCTCTCGGCGACCGGCGGCGTCATGATGATCGGCCTCGGTGGCGTGCTGGCCGTGACCGGCGCGAAGTCCTAGGCCGGCTGCGCGGCGGTCGACAACGCAGCTGTGGGGCCGGCGGCCACACGACGCACGAAGGCGCCGAGACGCCGGTAGACCTCCTGCGATTCAGGATGCTTCGAATCCTGCTGCCAGGTGTGCTTGGCATTCACCCGGTCGCGCGAGTAGATCAAGGTGTCGATAGGAAGCGCACGCCGGCGCATCGCCTCGACGAAGTTCATGTTCGACTGATAGAAGAAGTCTCGTTCCGATGTGGTCAGGAACACGGGAGGGAATCCCTTGTCGAGCCATTCGATCGGGGACAAGAACCGGGAGGCCGCCTTCAGCGACTGTCCGCGACCGCCGCCCGGAATCAGCATCCGCAAGAAATTGCGACTGAGGATGAAGCCGCGGTCGAAGATCACCGAGAAGTCGGCCATGCTGCAGTGCTGCACGAGTCCGCGCAGGTGCTGCTTGTCGACCTGCGGGCGGATGTCGTAGTGAGCCGCGAGGTCGTCGTCGAAGGCCGTCGCGGTCAGGAGCGCGGCGATGTGCCCGCCGGCCGAGTCTCCGCCGAGGATGATGCGCGTGGCGTCCCCACCGAACTCGGCGATGTTACGCGCCACCCAGTCGAGCACCGAGTTTCCGTCTTCGAGCATGTGCTTGAAGTGAAAGCGGCCGGCCATGCGGTAGTTGACGTTGACGACGACCATGCCGTCCTGCGCCTGGCTGGCGGCGTACTTGGTGAGTGGGGCCTTGTCGCCCGACGTCCAGCCACCGCCGTGAAAGTAGATGTAGACGGGAAGCGGCTCGGTCAGATCGTGCGGAACCAGAACGTCAAGCTTGTGATCACGGATGCCGTCACCCACGTAGTCGATGTCGAAGTGGTAGTCGACGGTGTCGATCGGCTCCGCGTTGAACTTGTGCAGTTCTCCGGGCTCAAGCCGCAGCATCAGTGCCTTCCACGCCCACACCGGAACCCGGGACAAACCCGTCCACTTTGACGGAGTGCGGGGTGCTGCGGGAGCAAGGAGTGGGGCGAGAAGCATTTCTGACATTCCCTCAACAATACGACTCGCATCCGTGCAGGCGCTGAGAGGAGACCCCGCTGAAGCTGGGAACGGCGGCGACCGGCGCGGTTCAGCGACCGCGGCGCGGGCTGAATTCCCCGGTTCCGGTCAGCACCGCACGGGCAAGCGTATGAAAGTGCAGATTGAACCCCAAGACGGCGGGCGTCGACTCTGGATCGATCCGAAGGCGGGGCACGTCCACCGCATGCACGATGAACTGGTAGCGGTGCACCCCGGTTCCCTCCGGTGGGCCGGCCCCGACGAAGCTGCTCTGTCGCGTCTCGTTCGGGAGGGTCGTCGCCTCGGCGGGAAGCAGTCGGCTTCTCGGGCTGCCGGCGCCGGCAGCCAGCGCTGTCACCGAGACTGGAATGTTGAAAACCGCCCAGTGCCAGAATCCCGACCCGGTCGGCGCATCCGGGTCATAGGCGGTGAGCGCGAAGCTCTTCGTGGCCGCCGGGAACCCCGACCAACTCAGCTCCGGGGATCGATCCTCTCCACCGGACCCCGCACCGTACTGAGCGGTCGCCAACGGTTGCCCGTCGGTCAGGTCGCTGCTCGTGAGACTGAAGAGTGGCACCACGCCGAATCGGGCGAGCGGGTCTGTATCGGTCATTGTCAACCTCCTACTTAGCCAGCAGCCTAGGCCAGAACCTCCGCCAGGTCGCGAGTTGCCGGAGATCGCCTCTTCCGCACAAGCCAAGGGGCTATCTCTGACAACTCGCGGGGCGAATACGGGCGCGAACGACAGAGAGGATGCGTCCCGCCGGCACCCAGGCAGCGCCACGTAAAATGACGGGGTGGCCATCCCGAAGATTCTGCTCTATTACGTGTTCGTGCCCCTCGCCGACCCCGACGCCGTGCGACTCTGGCAGCGCGACCTCTGTGAGGGACTGGGCCTGCGCGGACGCATCCTGATCTCGAAGGATGGCCTGAACGGAACCCTCGGCGGCGACTTGCCCGCGCTCAAGCGCTATGTGCGCAAGACCCGCGACTACCCGGCATTCAAGAACATCGATTTCAAGTGGAGCGAAGGCACCGGGCTCGACGAGGCCGGACTCAGCCTCGACTTTCCGCGTCTGGTCGTCAAAGTCCGAGATGAGATCGTCAGTTTCGGAGCTCCCGGCGAGCTGCAGGTCGATGACACGGGCGTGCGCGGTGGCGGCACGAAGCTGGCCCCCGCCGAACTGCACGAACTCGTCGCCGAGCGCGGCGACGACGTCGTCTTTTTCGACGGCCGCAACGCGTTCGAGGCCGAGATCGGCAAGTTCAAGAACGCGGTGGTTCCGGATGTTGCCACCACACGCGACTTCGTGGCCGAACTCGACAGCGGGAAATACGACCACCTCAAAGACAAGCCCGTCGTCACCTACTGCACCGGCGGCATCCGCTGCGAGGTTCTCAGCGGGCTGATGAAGTCCCGCGGATTCGACGAGGTCTACCAACTCGACGGCGGAATCGTGCGTTACGGCGAGGCCTACGGCGACGGCGGCCTCTGGGACGGCTCGCTCTACGTCTTCGACCAGCGGATGTCTGTCGATTTCAGCGACAACACCGAGGTCATCGGCCGCTGTGCGGTGTGTGCGGAGCCGACCAAGAACATGCTCAACTGCCGCGATCTCTCCTGCCGCGAGCAGCTCGTGGTCTGCTCGACGTGTGTCGAGGCGTCTCCCCCGGCGTGCGCCGCTCACGCCGTCGCTCTCTAGCTCTCCCTCCCGCGAGGTCTCTCTCGCGGCACGCGCACGCGCACGGGCTAGCGGCGTGTACGCGCGTACGTTCGCGCCGCCGCGCTCGACAGGGCCAACAGAATCAGGATGTCGAGCGCCAGGCTGGGAAGCGTCGTGCGCAGGGTGATCGCCACCCCGTCGGTCAGCGAGCTGGCGAGCTGAATCACGATGCTGAGCGTCGCCATGGCCATGGCCGCCACCCTGGCCCAGTTGTGACCGATGAACACGAACCAGGCGATGGTGAGCTCCACCAGCAATGCGACCCCGTAGACGATGAGCACGCTCGCGAGCACTAGGTCCTGGGCGGCGGGGCCGGTGACTCCTGACTTGCCGAGGTCGACCTCCAGCGAGTCGGCGACTTGCCGCCAGTTCAGGCTGGTCACGCCGATGAAGAGCAGCCCCGCGAGCACCCGGGCGCCGATCAGCGCAGCGCCGATGATGATGGCCTGCGGCCTCGTTCGTGCAGCGGATGCCGGCGTCGGAACGGAGGGATTCGTCACGACGACACCGCGCAGGTTGATCACCGGCAGGTCGCCATCCGTCTGGATTGTGTCGCCGCCGCCATTGCGTGAGTGATACCCGGTCGAGAAGTCGCGGATCACATCGACGCTCACCGCCGGATCCGCCGCGCTCAGGCTGGCCACGATGTGATCCCGCTCGATGTCGGTGTTCTCATCGATCTTGTGGGTGATCTGCAGGGTGAACAGCGAAAACCCGACGCTCTTGTCAAAGGTTCCGGCGGCAAGCCAATCGACGCGGCCGCCTCCGGGCAGCGCCCAGCCTTCCGGGCAGCGCCAGAACCGCACGTGGTGCCGCTTGGCCGGGTTTCCGGCCACCTCCTGCTGGTACGCGAAATCCTGCTGGCGGTCGAAGAGCAGCAGCGGGCTCACCGGGGCTTCGTCATAACTGCGGCGGGTGAGTGTCGATGTGATGATGCGGCGGGTGGAGGCGGCGGTGATGTCGTCGGCGCGGGTCCACCCGGCCTCGGCCAGAATCTGATGCAGCTGATCTTCGGTGCCCGTGAGCGCGAGGTTGACCGGGTCGCCGAGCAGCCCGTCACTCGTTCGGGCACGCCCGATGAAGTAGTCGGGCAGGTAGATGCGCGTGAGGATGCGGTGCAGGCGCGGCAACACGAGGTAGGCGCTGAGCACCCAGAAGATGACAACGACCCAGATCACACCCCAGCCCCAGGAGAAGCTCTCCTCGAACACGAGCACCGCCAGCCAGACCGAGGCGGCCCCGGCGAAGATGAAGAAGAACGTGTCGAGCCCCGAGCTCGTCGCAGAGCGCCCGGCACCGGCCTGAACCTTGGCGGGCTCGCGCGGCGGCAGCTCCTCCGGCGGCTGCTCCCCCGGCACCGGCCGCCTCGCCGGAATTTCGCTCCTCGCGGGAGTTTCGCTGGCGACTCCCCGCTCGTCTGGCATAGCGCCATGCTAGTTCCACGAGCGGTCGCCCCCAAGGCGTAGCCGCGACGCCACGCGCGTTGAAAACCGCCGCGCGGGTCGGATTCAACCGGCGTCGCGGTTTTCGACCCGCGCCGCGCGCCTCAAGCCGAACTCCGCCGCGCGCATCCGTTCGCCTGCACCCCCGCCCCGCCTCCCGTGCTGCCCCGTCCGCCGCCCTTAGGGTGGTGTCAACGATCGAGGGGGAAACGGATGCCGACGGGCGCTGTCATCGAGTTCAGCAACATCACCAAGAAATTCGGCACTGTCGCCGCGGTCAACGATCTGTCGTTCACCGTCGAGCCCGGCAGAGTCACCGGATTTCTCGGCCCGAATGGGGCGGGCAAGACGACGACGCTGCGCATTCTGCTCGGCCTCGTCGCTCCCACGAGCGGAACTGCCACCTTCGGCGGCATCCGCTACCGTGACCTGCCCCAGCCTCTCGCCACGGTGGGTGCGGCCCTCGAGGCGGCCAGTTTTCACCCGGGCCGTACGGCTTTCAACCACCTCAACATCTACGCCATCGCCGCCGGGCTTCCCTCCTCCCGGGTGACCGAGGTGCTCCACCTGGTCGGGCTCGGCGACTACGCCCACCGCCGCGTCGGCGGCTACTCGCTGGGCATGCGACAACGTCTCGGCCTTGCCTACGCGCTGCTCGGCGACCCGGGCGTGCTGGTGCTCGACGAGCCGATCAACGGCCTTGACCCGGAAGGCATCAAGTGGATCCGCGGGTTCCTGCGCGCCATGGCCGCTGAAGGGCGCACGGTGTTGGTCAGCTCGCACCTGCTTTCCGAGGTTCAGCAGAGCGTTGATGACGTCGTGATCATTGCCAAGGGGCACCTGGTGCATCGGGGCACGCTCTCGAGTCTTGACTCGGAGGTCGCGCCGCAAGTGATCGTCGACTCCCCCGACCGCGACGCTCTGGGCGCCGCCCTCTCCGCCGCCGGACTCACCTTCGCGCTCGGTCGAACGGGCCTGCTCGTCGCCGAAGCCGACCCGGGCAGAATCGGCCATCTCGCCTTCGCGGCGGGGGTCGAACTCAATGTTCTGCATCGGCAGAAATCGGGTCTCGAAGACTCGTTCCTTGCACTCGTCGGCGGAGGTGACTCGCTGTGATCGTCTTTCTGCGCTCCATTTCCGCCGAATTCGCCAAGATCCTGACCACGCGGATGTGGTGGATCCTCGCGCTCGTTCTCTTCTTCTACATTGCGCTGCTCGCCGGCGGTCTCGCCGCGCTCTTCGGCGGCATCAACACCGGGGCCATCGGTCCCGGAGCGGCCGGCACCCCCGGCGGAGCCCCGCCCGTCGACAGCTTGCCCCCGCTCATCTACAGCTTCGCCTCGTCGGTCGGCTATGTGTTCCCGGTCTTGATCGGGGCGCTTGCCACGACGGGTGAGTTCCGGCACCAGACCCTCACCCCCACGTTCTTGGCGACCCCACGGCGGCTCGGAGTGTTGGGCGCGAAGGGCACGAGCATGTTCGTCGTCGGCGCCCTCTACGGGGCGATCGCCCTGGCGGCATCCGTCGGCATCGGCGCACTCGTGATGAATGGCTTCGGCATCGACCCGCAACTCGCCGACAGTGCGACCTGGGCGCTCGTCGGCCGCTCCGTGCTGGCGATGGCGCTCTGGGCGACGATCGGCGTCGGGCTCGGCGTTCTTGTGCCCAACCAAGTCGCGACGATCGTGATCGTGCTCGCCTTCACCCAATTCGTCGAACCACTCTTGCGCCTCGCCTCCTCGTTCACCGAGGTCACGGCCGGCATCGGCCAGTACCTGCCGGGTGCCGCATCCGATGCCTTGGTCGGTGCCAGCTTCTTCTCCGTCGCGAGCGCGCCCAGCAGCTCGACCGCGTCACTCGAGTGGTGGCAGGGCGGGCTCGTGCTGTTGGCGTATGCCGCGGCGGCCGGCATCGCCGGTTACTTCTCCAGTTGGAAGAAGGACGTCACCTAGGCGTTCTTCCCGCGAGGCTGCGAACGGCACCGTACCCGCCTGCAGAACGCGACCGTCGGGGGTGACCGCGACGACCGCATCCGCCCCATGTGCGACAGCCCAGGCGACGCCATCGACGCCGAGCGCACAGACCGCGGTGGCCAGGATGTCTGCGGTGCAGAGGTCGGCGCAGATCACCGTGGCACTGACCAACTCATGCGCGATCAAACCGGTGCGCCCGTCGGTGATGTGGTTGCCTCGCTCGTAGGTGCCGGATGTCGCCACCGCGCAGTCAGTGACGGCGAGCGTCGTCAGCATCGTCTCGGCGTTCCACGGCGAGCGCACTCCCACCGTCCACAGCGCGCCGATTTCCGGAGCTCCTCGCACGACGATGTCGCCACCCGCGTTGAAGCAGAAATCACGGATGCCTGCCTCGCTCAACCGGTCTGCCGCATTCTGCACGGCCCATCCTTTGACAACGCCGTCGGTATCGAGCTTCTGGCCCGGCAGACGCAGCGAGAAGGCGCCGTGCGTGGCGCGCTGAGCCCGTGCGCCTAGCGCGAGCACCTCGCACAACTCGTCGCTGTAGTGATCGGGTGCGAGGCGGCCGCGGTTGACGGCGCTCACCTCGCTGTCGTCGCGATACGAGCTGAACCGCCGGTCGGCGGCCGCGAGCAGGTCGAACGCGGCGCGTACGGCCGCGGAGTGGTCACCGGCATCGCGGATGTCGACCGACATCGGGATGCCCATCACGGTTTCGAGGTGTCTCATCGCTGGTCTCTCCATGCTCGTTTCGTGGTACTCGTTTCTCCATACCGGATAGGACTCACAGCTGGTCGATCGCCGACTGCACCGACTGGGCGTAGCCCTCCGAGGTGTAGGTCGCGCCAGACACCGTGTCGATATTCGCCGACTGCGCAGTGAGAACTTCCTGCTCGAGGATCGGCGCGGCCTGCTGGTTGATCTCCACGCTGCGCCCTCGGTCATTCGGAGCTTGCAGCTCGGTCACCGCGGTGATGGTGCTGTCGACGAACGTGACCGAGACCTGGAGGGGGCCGTATGCGGTCTGCTCCACCTGTCCGTCGATCGTTTTGGTCACACCGGAGGGGGCCGCCGGCGTCGGTGCCGCAGCCTCCGCACTCGGTACCGCTGCGCTGGCCGGACCAGTTGTAGGACCGGTCGCCGGACCGGTCGCCGGCTGCGGGGTCGCCGGCACTCCAACGCCTGCCGACGTCGTCGTGCCCGGAGCCGACGCCCCCGCCAGGTCGGCCGCACCGTAGAGCTTCAGGCCGATGGTGAGTCCCATCGTGGTCAGAATCACGGCAAACAGCAGGGTGCCGCGCCACTTTTTCAGTCTCATGACAGGCTCAGCTCCTCTCGATGAATGAAACGCCGCGGAACCTTGAGAGTGCGAAGCACCGATTCCATCTGCATTGCGAGCCCGGCGGGCCCGCAGATGAAGACCTCCCGCTCCCTCATATCGGGAACGAGCGCCGCGAGCGCCGGGGCGGAGAGCGGGTCGTAGCCCAGTTGGCTGCGTCGGCCGAGCACGGGAACAACTCGCAGACCGGGCATCAGCGCGAGTTCGGGCAACAGCGCGAGGTGCTCGACCGAATGAGCACGGTAGACCACGATCACCGCGTGGCCGCGGGCGGTCAATTCCTCGGCCAGCGCGCAGATCGGGCCGATTCCCGCACCACCCGCGATGAGCAGAATCTTCGTGCGGCTGGCGCGATCGGCCGTGAAGTGCCCGAACGGCCCTTCGGCGAAGACGAGCGTTCCCGGGCGCAGTTCACGGATGCGTCGCGAGTGATCGCCCAGCGCGCCGACGGTGATGCGCAGCACCCCGGCCTGCGGAATGCGCGAGATGGAATAGGGGTGTGCGGTGAGCAGGTGTCCCCAGGAGAGGAACCGGAAGAGCATGAAGTTTCCTGCACGGATGCCGAGCTCATCGACTCGTTTTCCGCTGAACCACACGCTCGTCGTCCCCGAGTTCTCGATCACGACGCGGTCGACGCGCAGCCGCTGACGCCAGGCCGCGACGGCCGGAAGAACGACGCGCCAGGTGAGAATCGCGGCCGCCGTGCCGAGGTAGAGCAGGATCCAGACTGCGCGATTGAGCGGGTTACCCACAAAGTGCACGCCAGCGCTGATCTGGTGCAGGAAGGTCAAGTAGATGGCGACGTAGGTCGTCAGGTGCAGCCAGTACCAGGCTTCGTACGACAGGCGATTGCGCAGCAGCCGCGCACTGCTGAGCCCCACCGCGAAGAAGGCGATCGTGCCGATGAGAGCGGTCAGCATGTCAGGGTAGTTGGTGAGGATGGTGACGACTTCGGCCCATGGCGTGGAATTGTCGAGAAGCATCCCGCCGAGGATCATGAATCCGACGTGCGTGGCGATAAGCAGGAGAACGGCCGTGCCGAGCGTACGGTGCCAGAGCACGAGCTTGTCCATGCCCACCGACGTTTCGAACCAGGGAATCCGGGCGATGAGCAGCACCTGGGCGCAGACCAGATATCCGCCGATCATGCCGCTCAACTCGCCGATCGTGGTGGTGAGATTCGCCGGTGTTGCGGCGAAATTCGGGCTGGCGTTGGTCCACCACATGAACAACACGACACAGAGGCCGACGGTGAGCACGGCACGAACCACCAGCGCCCGACGATGCAGGGCCGCGGCGCTGAGGCCATGTACGCGGAGGCGCCGAGGGGTGACGACCGGGCTCACGCTCTCACGACGTCGATGGTTTATCACGTGCGTAGTCATGACACTCCCCTGTCGGATTCTGCGTGCTCTAGAGACCACACTCCGGCAGGTTTCTTCCAACTTTCTTAGACTGGCTGGGAGAACTCGGGGCGTTGGCTATGGATCTGCACTGCTCGACGCCATCTGCACTGCTCGGCGAAGCGCGCACGCTGCGAGGAGACTCCGCCTACGAACCGACCCGCAGCAGCACCTTCACCACGGCACCACGTTCACCGGTGGACGGCTCGATCGTGACGCTGCCGCCGTGACGGGACGCCACTTCGGCGACGAGAGCCAGCCCGAGGCCATAGTGCCGCTCACGACCGGGCGAATCGGACACCGGGCGCGACGACGCGAATCGTTCGAACGCCGCAGCATCCATCCCTGCCGGAAAACCGGGACCGTCATCGCTCACTCGAACCACGGCATTCCCGCCGGCGCGACTCACCTCAACGTGCACCTCTGACTTCGCATGATCGATCGCGTTCGCGATGAGCGCGGTGAAAAGGCGCTGGATCGAGGCCCCCGCCGCGTGGATCATGACCGGTTCGGCCGACCCGCCACGCACGAGCACGAGGCCGCGCCGGCTCGCCTCGAGGCTCTGCAACTCCACCGCGTTGTCGGCGAGGGCGCAGAGGTCGAGCCGGGATGTCGGTGCGACCTCACGCGGGTCTGCCGCGATGAGGAGGTCCTCGAGAATCTCGGTGAGAATCCGGGAATCCTGCACGATCTCCTCCACCGCCTCGGCGATCTCGCCGGCCGATGCGGACGAGACCGGCGCGGTTGGCGACACCGGCGTGGTCGGCGCGACCGGCGAGGAAACGTCGTCGCCGGATGCCGCCTGCAACGCTCGTCGCAGCAGTTGAGCACGGGTGCTCAACAACGTGAGAGGCGTTCGGAGCTCGTGGCTCGCGTCCATCACGAAGCGACGCTGGAGAGCAAGCGCATCGGCCAACGGGCGCATTGCCCGCCGCGCCATCCACGCTGCGATGAACACCGCAGCGATCGTTGCAAGAACCCCGGAGATGGCCAAGGCCCAGCCGAGCCGCGCAAGTTCCTCCTGGCTTTCGTGCAGGCTGACTGCCACCTGCACCGTGCCGCGCGCGCCCTCTGAAGTTCGGATCGCATAGCTTTGACCGTTCAAGACCTGTGTGCTCTGCACCTCACCACCGGAGCTGTGCACGGTGCGGATGGCTGCCTCGTCGGGTAGCCCGGGCGGCAGATCTGGGGAGGCCAGCACCCCTCGGTCGCTCACGATCACAACGAACACTCCGGGCGGCGCATCGTGGGGCGAGTCGATGAGCGACGCGCCGACCAGGCTGCGCTGTGTTGCCTCCGCCTGGCTCGCACTGACGATGGCGAAGACGACGACGCCCAGGATGGTGAAGAGAATGACGATGAGGGCAGCGAATTGAACGGCGAGCCGACGAGCAGCACGCTGGGACTCGGCCAGGTCACGGGAGCTCATGCCGACCGGCCTAGCCGATAGCCGACACCGCGCACGGTGTCGATGATGTCGCGCCCGAGTTTCTTGCGCAGATAGTGCACATAGGTATCGACGACTCCCGCATCGTCGGCGTCGGCGAAGACCGTGACGAGCAGGTCTTCCCTTGTGAAAACTTGCTCGGAACGGCGAGCGAGCCGCTCGAGCAAATCCCCTTCGCGTTCAGAGAGAGCGACGATCTGTCCGTCGCGGCGCGTGACCGATCTGCTGCCGGTGTCCAGAGTTCCGCCGGGAATCTTGAGCACCGGCACCGTCGAAGCGAGCCGGCGGCGAAGCACCCGCAACCGGGCAAGCAACTCGTCGATGTCGAACGGTTTCGACAAATAGTCTTCGGCGCCTCGGTCGAGGCCCTCCACGCGGTCGGCCGGGTTTCCGAGCGCCGACAAGATCAGCACCGGGGTCACCACTCCGCTCGCGCGCAGTTTGGCCAGAACGTCAAGACCCTCAATCGCCGGCAGGCCGCGATCGAGCAGCAGCACATCGAATTCGTTGGTGAGGCCCTCGTGGAGCGCCCGCTGGCCGTCATGTGCGACGGTCACGGCGTAACCCTCCCCGGCCAAGAGATTCCGCAACATCTGCGCAAGCCGAACGTCGTCTTCGGCGACAAGGATGCGCGGTGGCGGGGACATGGTCGAAGTATAGGTTCGTGTGCTTTGTGAAGCGGATGCCGCGCGACAATGACGAAGGGGTCGGGACCAATCGGCCCCGACCCCTGAACGCTCGTGCTGCCGCTACGGCGTCGCGCCGAGCGTGACCGTCGTGGTGCCCTGCTCGGTGCCGCGCAGGTACGTGACCTCGACGGTGTCCCCGGCCTGCTTCGTCAGTTTCACCCGCGTCAGTACCGCGGCGTCGGAGACGGATTGGCCGTCAATCGAGGTGATGATGTCGCCCGTCTGGATGCCGGCTTGTTCCGCCGGGCCACCGGGGGTGACCCCTTCGACGAAGAGCCCGGGCTCAGTGTTGAACTTCGCTGCGACATCGGCCGGGATCGCGACGACCTGCATGCCGAAGTAGGGGTACGACACCTTTCCGGTTTCGATCATCTGGGTGGCCAGCGACATCGCCAGGTTGACCGGAACCGCGAAGCCGATGCCGACGCTTCCGCCACCCGCTTGCCCTGCGGCGTTCGGAACAGTCGCGATTGCGGAGTTCACGCCGATCTGTGCGCCGTCGCAATCGACCAGCGCACCGCCCGAGTTGCCCGGGTTGATGGCTGCGTCGGTCTGGATCGCTCCGGCGAGAAGAGCAGTGCCTCCTTCATCGTTCGGCACCGGCACATCGCGGCCGAGTGCGCTCACGATTCCGGCGGTGACCGTGCTTGACAATCCAAGCGGAGCCCCGAGTGCGACAACCGGCTGCCCGACATTGAGCGTGTCCGAGTCGCCGGCGACAACGGCCGGGAGCTTCGTGCCGACGTCGACCTTCACGACAGCGATGTCGGCCTGCGGTGAGCGTCCGACCAAGGTGGCGGGCACCTGCTGGCCGTTGCTGAACGTGACGATGATTGTGGCGCCGTTCGCGGCATCCGCAATGACGTGATTGTTCGTCAGGATGTAGCCGTCGTCCCGGATGATCGAGCCCGTGCCCACCCCACCGCCGGCCTCGCTGACCACGTTGATCGTGACAATCGCCGGAAGAACCTTGGCTGCCACCGCCTCAGCGTCACAGAAACCGGTGGCGGTGGAGCCGCCAGGGTTTCCGACCGAGGTTCCCGACGAGGTCGGAGTTCCGTTCCCACCGGCCAGATGGCCGAGATACCCGCCCAGAAATCCGCCGACGAGGCCGACGACGAGCGCGCCGCCCAGAATCGCTCCCGGCCGGGAGAAGAAAGGCTTGGTGTCGGTCGTCGCCGGCGTAGACTCCTGGGTCGCTGTCGGCGGCCCCGCCGGCGGCACTGATTCGGCCGAATTTTGAGGGTTTTCCCGTGGCAGCTGGTCCATCTGTTCCCCGTCTATGTGATGCGTTCCCTTCAGCGGAGTCTATGGGGAGCCGCCGGGTCACGTCACGTTTGCTGCGACGGCGGCGAGGCGCACGCGTGCCTGCAACCCACGCTCCACCTAGGCTGAGCGCATGAGTTCGACGTCACAGTTCAGAGCCCTTGTTGTCGACACCGAGACGGATGCCGGTGGCGTCACCCGGCAGACGGCTGAGCTCCGACTGGTCGATGTCGGCTTTCTCGCACCGGGCGACGTGACCATCGACGTTCAGTTCTCGAGCATCAACTACAAAGACGGCCTTGCTCTCTGCGGCAAGCCGGGCGTCGTGCGCACGTGGCCGTTGATCGCCGGTATCGACATTGTCGGCGTCGTCACCGAGAGCGCACACCCAGAGTGGAAAGTCGGCGACACCGTCATCCAGAATGGGGCGGGACTCGGCGAGCGCCTGCACGGTGGTTTGGCCGCGCGCGCCCGCGTCGATGGGACCGCTCTGGTTCGCCTCCCGGAAGGTCTCACCGCGTTGCAGGCGGCGGCGATCGGAACGGCAGGATTCACGGCCATGCTCGCGGTGATGGCCCTTCAACGGCAGGGAGTGACGCCGGAGTCCGGCCCGGTGCTGGTAACGGGTGCGGCCGGAGGGGTCGGCTCTGTCGCGATCTCACTGCTCGCCGGGCGTGGCTTCGAGGTACACGCGTCAACCGGTCGCGGTGCGGAACTCGGCGCCTCTCTGCACGGGCTCGGGGCAACCCAGCTCGTTGACCGGGCCGATCTCGCCGAGGTCGGCAAACCGCTGCAGACGCAGCGCTGGGCGGCGGTTGTCGATTCGGTCGGCAGCGCGACTCTGGCCAACGCCCTGGCGCAGACCAACTACGGCGGGGTCGTTGCCGCCTGCGGGCTGGCGCAGGGTGCCGACCTGCCGACCACCGTGCTGCCGTTCATCCTGCGAGCGGTGATCCTCGCCGGAATCAATTCCGTCGACGCCCCGACGGCGCTTCGCGCAGAAGCGTGGGAGCTGTTGGCGGAGGAAATCGACGTCACCCGGCTCGAGGAGATCACACACGTGATCCCGCTCGACGCGGCCATCGGCGCGGCTCGGCGCATTCTCTCCGGAGACGTGCACGGTCGCACGGTCGTCGACGTGAACGCCTGAGTCGACCGGGGCATCCGCCTGCCCGACGAGGCGGCCAGGTCGTACACTTCTGGCATGATCATCGCCGCCACCGTGTTCGTCGCCCTTGCAGCGGTGCTGCACGTCTACATCTTCATGATGGAAAGCATCTGGTGGACACGTCCGAGCATCTGGAAGCGATTCGGTCTGGCCAGCCAAGCGGATGCCGACACGACACGTCCGATGGCTTACAACCAGGGCTTTTACAACCTGTTCCTCGCGGCCGGCGCAGCGCTCGGCCTGCTCCTCTGGTTCACCAACCAACCGCAGGCCGGTGCCGCACTCGTGTTCTTTTCGACCGGCTCAATGGTGCTGGCGGCGCTCGTTCTGACCACCACTGGTCGCCGCTATCTGCGGGCGGCGCTCATTCAGGGCACATTTCCGCTGATCGGCTTCGTGCTTTTTCTGTTCGTTTGACGACACCCCCCAAATTGGGGGCATAGTTTTTCGAGTTTCGGAATAGGTTGGCATCGGCTCTCGCTTTTACTGACTTCACCCGAGTCAGCGAAACGCCGCGAGCGGCATCCTGTGTCACTTGCGACATCAAACACACTCCTCTCTGGCGAGAGGGAACCCGTCACCGCGACCCGAATCGTGGCACAACATGAATGCGCATTCTGAGAACCGGCGGATACCCAGCCGGAACTCCCCGAACAACCCACGCTCTCCGGTCAGTTCGCGCCTGCCGATCGCCGGGTCCGACCGATGATCCGGGCGGATGCAGTTGCCCGAATCAAGGACCTCGCCGAAACCGCGCCGGAGGATGCCCTGCTGCTCGTCGGCGGGCCGGGAACGGGAAAGAGCACCGTTCTCGCCAACGCTGCGGCACAAATCAACTCCGCGGTGTTCCGGGTTCGAATCAACCCGGCCGAGTCGAGCATTCCACTGTCGGGCCTGTCGACCATCGTCACCTCGTTCTCCCACCCGGCGGCCATGGGGCTGTCGCGCCGCCTCCTGCAGTCCCCGGGCTGGGGAGGTCAGATTCAGACGGTGACCGCGGAGATTCTCGATTTCATTCACATGGCCACCCGCACGCCGACGCTTCTTCTCGTTGACGACGTTGACCTGATGGATTCCCCCAGCCAGATCGTTTTTGCGATGGTTGCCGGGCGTCTGAACGGAAGCGGACTTCGTCTGGTCGGCACCATGTCGTCCGACCCGAGTGCCGGACCGCTCGCCTCGTTGACCCGCCTGACACTTGCGCCACTCAACGCTTCCGAGGCTCTCGCACTCATCACGTCGCTCGTCGGCCCGCATATCGATGCGGCAGTGTCACGAATCGTTGTCTCGTCGTCGGCCGGCAACCCCCGGGCACTCGCACACATCGTGCACTCGCTCACTGAACGCCAACGACTGCACGCGGAAGCGCTGATCCTCCCGCTTCGCGGGCCGCACATCACCACATCGGTGGACGACGATTCCGGTCCGATCGCAACCGACATGCGGGGGCTGCTTCAGCGGCTGTCGTCAGCGTTCCTCAGCAGTGAGAGCGCCGTGCTTCAAGGTTCTCTGCGCGTTCCCATGGCACTTGAGGAACTCGTTGCCTCCGGCATCGTGGCGCGGGAGGGGAGCTACCTTCGCATCGAGAACCCGTTGCTTCGATCGCAGATCTACTGGTCACAAAGCGCAACGGAACGATTGAACCACCACGCCGCAGCGCTGCGTGCTGAAGCGGGTAACGAGGCTGAGCTTGCCACCTGGCACCGCAGCTGGCTGAACCCCGCAACCGTCAAGCCAGAAGAGCTGCTGAGCGCAGCGGCGCTGCTCACCCGCCAGGGGCGCACGGTGCAAGCGCTCGAACTGGCCGAGCGCGCCCTCACTCTGGCCCCGGCCGGGGCCGACCTGTCCCTGGCCCTCGCCGATCTCTCAACCGAGCTTCTGCTTCAGGGGGAGCTTGACTACGCCGAACGATATGCGCGTCGCGGGCAACGTTTGTCCGAACGCAGCGAGGTCGCCCCGAGGCTCGCGGTACTCCGCACCCGCATCGAATTCCTCTCGACCCGGCAGCTTCTCACCGCGGAGACGGATCGTTGGACGAGTGCACGCCCTGGAGACGACGCGGATGCCGCGGCAAGGGTGCAACTCGTCGTCGCTCAGTACCACGCCGAGCGATGGGAAACCGAGGCCGCCGGAGCCCTGATCGAGCGTGCCGGCCGGCTTCTGGCGCATTCCTCATCCGACGCGGTCGAAGAGTACGACCTTGTCGCCATGCTTCATGCCGCCCTGGAGGGTGATTCAGGGCCGGCGACTCGAATGTACGAACGGGTCACCCGCCACGACGGCCCAGGGAGATCGTCCCCGCAGGCCCTGTCACTCCTCGGGCGGAGTCTCACCTACGTCGACCGCTTTGCCGAGGCCCGTCGGATCTTCATTGCACTTCTCGCCTTGGAGCCTGCCCCCGACCCGATCTGGCTGGCCGATGCGCGCTACTTTCTGGCCGAGAACGACATTTTGTCAGGCCATCACAATGAGGCGCTCGAGATCATCAGCCGCCTCAACAGCTCCAACTCCACGGGGCAGCTGCACCGCAACCTGCATGCTCTCCTCATGGCCTGGTACTGGCAGACCTCCGGAAATCGGGAGGAGTCCGAAGCCGCGATCGCGGAATGCACCCGTCGGTTCGCGGCAACCGACAATCCGGCGCTGACCGCGCGGCTCTTGGCCCATCAAGGGAGTTTTGCCCTGATGGACTCCCGTTTCGGCGACGCGATCGCCTTCCTCCGCACCGCGTCGACGATCGGTGCCGGGTTCAAGAACCCTGCGCTGCTGCGTCACGAGGTCGATTTGATTGAGGCGTACTCGATGGTCGGCCAACTGCACGAAGCCGTCGCCCAGTTTCAGGAATTCCATGCCAGATCTCTGCCCTACCGCTCCCGTTGGATCACGCTGTCCACCGCCAGGGCCCGAGCTCTCATCACGCCAGGAGAGCCCTCACTCCTCGCCTTTCAGGGCGCGCTCAGGCTCTGGCGCACCGGCGACTCGCAGTTCGAGCTCGGCCGCACCCTCCTGAGCTATGCCGCACGACTTGACGCCCTCGGGCACTCGCCAGAGAGCAGGGAGCAGTTCACGTCGGCCCGAATGATCCTGACCCAACTCGGCGCGATTTCGTGGGCGCGAAAAGCGGATGCCGCGGGGCGAGGATACGACCGCACGCCCGGTCATCCGCTGCTTCATTCGCTCGCCCCCGACGAGCAGGCAGTCGCTCTTCTCGTCTGCCGCGGCCTGCGCAACAAGGAGATAGCGGCCGAGCTCTTCGTGTCGCTGCGTACCGTCGAAGTGCGACTCACCCACATTTATCAGAAGCTCGGTGCACGTTCGCGCTCGCATCTCACGGCCATGCTCTCGACCGACGATGGCGAGCATCGCCGGGCGGTCCTGCCGCGCTGACACCTCCCGCTGTTGGCGCGTCAGCACCGTTCGTCAGCACCGTTGGGGTGTCGGCACAGTCGGAGATTCAGAGCGGGCGTCTCGCACCGGCAACGGCCGTCGCCGACGGTCTCCGCACCGGGCTCTTCCAGGTTCCGGCAGCCGGCACGTTCGTCGATAGTAGAGCTTGCGCCAGCGAACGCAAACAGAGAGTTGCATCGACCACCCGCATCGCCGGAAAGCCGAGCCCCAGAATGAGATAGCGGGGTCGACGAGTGACACAGACCGTGAAGATGGTGAGCACGTAATCGGGTAACAGCACACCGAGCGCCACAGCCGCCGGCGGAAACGCTTCGGCAACCTGGCCGGCGACCGCCAGTTCGCTCCCTGTCACAGAAGCCCAGAGGGTCCCCACGCAGGACACCAGAAAGAGCGGAAGAAGCATCAGAATCACCGTGCTGCTGAAGACAAGTTCGACGATGTACAGACCGAGCGCCCCCCAGAACTTTCCCCAATGAAATCCGTGGCGGAGCACTGTCTGCCAGAATCCGAGCGTCCAGCGATGAAGTTGCTTTCGGTAGTCAGCGAAGGTGTCGGGATCCTGCGTGTACGCGATGGCGGCCTGTGGCCGGAAGGCGATCCGGCCGAGCCGTTTCGCATGCACCTCGAAGGTCATATTGAAGTCTTCGATCGCCAACCCGGGAGCGGCAATATCGATATCGCCCAGGATGCGCGCGCGATACATGCTCGCGAAGCCGGGAACGATGGACACCACGTTGATCGGGCGCGCGGCCTGCCCGTACTTGAAGAGATATTGAATGACCACGTAGAACCGTTCCCGGTACGCGACGAGGAACCGGCCCCTGTGCGTGCGGGGCGCCGGCTCAATGAGCGTGGTCGCCCGACCGGCGACGGCAACGACGCTCGGGTCGTCGAAGAAGGGCAATCCGGTTTCGAGGTAGTCGGCGGCCAGGAGGGTATCCGCGTCGAGAAGCATCACCACGTCAAACGAATCGGCCAGAGCGAAATGGTCGATTCCCACGGTCAGCGCCCCGGCCTTTCCCCGGTTGCGAGAGAGATCCATCACTCGCGCCCCGGCCTTGGCTGCCACCTTGACAGTGTTGTCGGTCGAACCATCGGACACGACGAAGACGTTGCCGTGCGGGACGAGGGCGCGGGCCGAGCGAATGGTTCTGGCGATGATGAGCTCCTCATTGTGCGCCGCGATCAAGACGGCGACGGAACCCGCCCCGATACGGCTGCCCTGGTTCGGCCACCGGCGGTGGCGGGTGAATCGCGAGCCGACCGCGCGGCACAGCCCCACCGTGGTCCACAGCACCGTGTTCACTCCCAGCACCACAATCATCGCGATGAGGAATGCTGACATTTTCGGGGCTCCAGGCTCGACTTCGGTGACGGTTCGACGAGGTAGCGGCACACGCCGCGACACCATAACACCGAGTTAATCCCGACCGGGAGCCTCACCGCCACGGTTAACCACACAGCACTGCGGGATGTCTGCGCGAAACCACACTTTGAGCCGAAAACCCTGACGGGCACTTCCGATCCGCAGACACTGAGGAGCAACTTACCCTCGCATCACCCAGTCAGAACTGAGGAGTGGAATGTCACTCGAAACGGCACGCGCAACTCAAACACCCCGGCTACGCCGGACTTCGGCCGAGCTTCAGCCGGAAATCGACCCGATCCCCGTCATCCCCCGCACCCAGTTCGAATTCGACGTCGCCGTCGTCGGCCTCGGCTACGTCGGTCTTCCGACCGCACTGTCTCTGCACGCCTCCGGCGCGCGTGTGCTCGGCCTCGACCTCAGCGAGCGACGCCTCGCCTCGATCCGCAACGGCGAGGCCGACCTTTTGGAGTCCGACCGAGAACGCCTGGAAATTGCGCTCCCCGGAGACGATTTTCAGATCTCCAGCGACACCTATCGGTTGAGCGACGCCGCGGCGGTGATCATTTGCGTTCCGACCCCGCTCGACGAGCATCTGACCCCCGACCTGAGCATCCTTCGTGCCGCCTGCTCGATGGTGGTCGACGCCGCCATCGGCGGGCAGCTTCTCCTGCTGACGTCAACGACCTACGCCGGCTGCACCCGCGACCTCCTGCTGCGGCCATTGCAAATGCGGGGACTCAGCGTCGGGCGAGACATCTTCGTCGCATTCAGCCCGGAACGCATCGACCCGGGCAATGCCGGTTTCGCTCACGAGGACGTTCCCCGCGTCATCGGAGGGGCAACGGAGGCCTGCCTGAACCTGGCGGTCGCGCTGCTCGGTCGGTACGCCCACAGCGTGCATCCCGTCGGATCGATGGAAGCCGCCGAGATGACAAAACTGCTCGAGAACACGTTTCGAGCCGTCAACATCGCTCTGGCCAATGAGTTTGCCGAAGCCTGCCGCGTCCTCGATATTCCGGTCATGGAAGTCATCAACGCCGCGGCGACGAAGCCGTATGGGTTCATGCCGTTCGTTCCTGGTCCCGGTGTCGGTGGGCACTGCATCCCGTGCGACCCGCACTACCTGCTCTGGCAATTGCGCAAGTCACACATCACGCTTCCGGTGATCGAGCAAGCGATGGCCGAGATCGCAGGGCGCCCACGTCGGGTGGTCGAGCGGATTCGCCAGATCCTTTCCGACCAAAGCAAATCGATCGGGGGGTCGCGCATTCTCCTCATCGGAGTCGCCTACAAGCCGGATGTCGCCGACCTCCGAGAGTCGCCGGCGCTGGAGATCCTCTCTCTGCTTGACGCATTGGGTGCCGAGATCGCCTATCACGACCCCAACTTCGAGTCGATCATGCTGTCCGACGGCATCGAACTCGACGGAACTGTCATTCCGTCGACCTTCGACGCCGACCTCGTGCTGGTGCACACGAATCACTCCGGATCGGATCTCAGCTGGATTCCCGCCGGAACGACAGTGCTCGACGCCACCTACCGCAGGGTCGATCTCCCCGATCGGGAGCTGCTCTAGTCGCGGTGGACCATTCAGCAACCAGCAGCCCGTCGACCCCCGGTTGACCACGCAGGAGGAAATCATGAAAAGTGTCATCACCGGCGGCGCCGGCTTCATCGGCAGCCACCTGGTGGACCGCCTTCTTCACCGCGGCGACGACGTCGTGGTGCTCGATGACCTGTCAACCGGAACACTGTTCAACCTGGAGACGTCACTCGGCAATCCCCGACTCACATTCATTGAAGGAACGATTCTCGATCGCGCCCTCGTCGACAGCGTGATCGACGGCGCCGACCAGGTGTACCACTTGGCCGCGGCGGTCGGAGTCAAGATCATCGTCGAGGAGCCGCTGACCAGCCTGCGCACCAATATCCACGGCACCGAGAACGTCTTGGAGGCAACCCACTCGGCCGGGGCCACCCTCGTGCTTGCTTCGACCAGCGAGATTTACGGCAAGAATACGGCGGATCGACTCTCAGAAGACGCGGATCGAATCCTCGGATCGGCCCTCAAATCTCGCTGGACCTATGCCGCAGCCAAAGGAATCGACGAGGCATTCGCCCATGCCTACTGGTCAGAGCACGGACTCAACGTGGCAATTGTGCGTCTCTTCAACACCGTCGGTCCGCGCCAAACCGGTCGCTACGGCATGGTGGTTCCGAACCTCGTCGGCCAAGCCCAACGCGGAGAGCCGCTGACCGTCTTCGGTGACGGCTTGCAAACCCGGTGCTTCTCCTACGTCGGTGACATCATCCCGGCACTGGTGCGGTTGGCCGAGACGCCCGCAGCCTATGGAACAGCGGTCAACCTCGGCGGCGCAGAGGAGATATCCATTCTTCAGCTCGCACGTCGCACGATCTCCGTGCTCGACAGCAGGAGCGTCATCAGGTTCGTCCCCTACGAGAACGCCTACGCCGAAGGCTATGAGGACATGCGTCGACGCGTACCCGACAACTCGCGCGCACGGGCCCTCATCGGATTCGACCCGTCGACTCCGCTCGATGAGGTCATCCGGCGGGTAGCCGGTGCGGCATCGCACGGAGGTCATGTCAACGAAGCGATGACCCTGGCCAACCCCGTTTCCCAGGAAGCGGTCGGCTGATGTGCGGAATCATCGCCTGCCGGGGAACTGCCGGAGCCGCCGACTTTCTGATGGCCGGGCTCAAACGACTCGAATACCGCGGCTACGACTCCGCCGGGATCGCGGTGATGGCCGAAGACGGAAGCACCGCGGTATTTCGAACGACGAATCGCGTCGAGGCGCTCCGCGCTCTGACGAACAGCTGGCCGGGAGCCGCGCTCGGTGAGGCCGGTATTGGACACACCCGCTGGGCGACGCACGGCGGAGTCAGCGTCTCCAATGCCCACCCCCATCAGGATTGCACCCAGCGGCTGAGCGTTGTGCACAACGGGATCATCGAAAATGCCGACGTGCTGCGCGCAGAGTTGAGCAGGACCGGTCACGGCTTCGCCTCGGATGTCGACAGCGAGGTCATCGCCCACCTCCTGGAAGAAGCGATGGAGCACTCCGGCGATCTGCGCTATGCCGTGAGTCAGGTCGTGCAGCGCATGGCCGGTTCTTGGGCTTTCGTGGCGCTGGACACCGCGACCGGCCGCGTGGTGGCCTCCGCGCACCGCTCGCCGCTACTTGTGGCCCAATCGCCGTCCGGTTCATTCTTTGCCAGTGACGTCTCTGCGCTGGCCGAGTGGGTCGACGAGTTCCGCATTCTCGGCGATGGAGACACCGTCGAGCTTGCCGACGAGCTGATCTGGCTGCATGCCGGCGAGCCTGGTCTGGCCCCCGACCCGGTTCCCTGCCCCCCGCGACGGTCGGGAAGCCAGCCGACCGATCGCGACGATCACATGGCCAGTGAGATCGACGAACAGCCGGAGGCTGCGGCCCGAATTCTCGACACAATCGGTGACAGCATCGCAAACGGAGCTCTGTGGCGCTCACTCGACTTGGCACCCTTCGAACGGCTGAGGGTGCTCGCCTGCGGCACCTCGCTGAATGCCGGCTTGGTGATCGGCAGCGCCGTGAGTCGATTCGGTGGACTCGCTCACAACATCGTGGTGGCCAGTGAAGCGGCCGGGACGATCGTCGAGCCGGGAACCCTCACCATCGCGATCAGTCAGTCGGGTGAAACCGCCGATGTACTGCGGGCGGTCGAGGAAGGGCCCCCCGACCGCCAGATGCTGGCGCTCGTGAACAACCTGCATTCGACACTGGCCCGCAACGTCGATGCCGTTCTTGGATGCAGCGCCGGAGTCGAGATCGGCGTGGCCGCCACTAAGACCTTCGTCTGTCAGGTGCTGGTCGGAACCGGCCTCATCCTTTCTGCCCTTGTCGAGTTCGGTCGACTCAGTTCCGCCGATGCCGAGAAGCTCGTCACCGAGTTGCGTTCCATGCCCGATCGGCTTGCTGCAGCGGCACTCGCGGCCCATGAGACAATTCCGGTCATTGTCGACGAGGTGCGCCATGCCGGCGGTTTCATCTTTCTCGGACGCGGAGCCGCCGTCCCCTACGCGATGGAAGGGGCCTTGAAGTTGAAGGAACTCACCTACCGCTGGGCCGAGGCGTATCCGGCCGGGGAACTCAAGCACGGACCGCTTGCCCTCGTCGAAGACGGCACTCCGGTCATCGTCGTCGACAACGGCGACCCCCGACTGGCCGGAAACATCGCAGAGGTCCGGGCACGCGGAGGACGCGTCGTCACGATCGGTCGCCACGGAAGCGTTGTCGACATCCCGTTGGGCGTCCTGTCGCCGTGCGGACCGCTCGAAGCGGTTGTGCCATTGCAGCTGCTCGCCTTCACGCTCGCCGCGGAACTGGGGTTCGACGTCGACAAGCCCCGAAACCTCGCCAAGTCGGTCACGGTCGATTAGCCGCACCACCCAGCGATCGAGGAGCGCAGCGCAGTGCAGAATCTGGTGCAATGTCCGTGAGATGTATGGATGGGGTAGAGCAGTGACAGAGCAGCGGCCTCCCACCGCTCCCCGAGGAGGATCCGGCGGCTTCCCCCGCCGCCGGCTCCTCCTCGGCGTCGGGGTGCTGGTCGGGATCGCGGCGATCGCGGCGGGTGCGCTCTTCAACGCGCGATCCCTGGAAGGAAAAGCTGTGGACAACGGACAGTACCCCTTGCACACCGATATCGTCGCGACCACATTCTGGGTCGGCGAGGTGTTCGACCCGAACGCCTCGGACGGAAGCCAGGTCATCTCCACCTACGATTCGCTCTGGCTACAGAGCTACGGAGGGTGCGACGGCGTCATCGTCGCCGGCACCTGTCAGACCGAGGCTCGGACCCCGGGCAACGGCTATTTTCCGACGTCGATGAAACCACAGCAGAATCCGTTCTATCTGGATCTGCCGTTCGACGACGTGAACGATCCGCATGCGGCGGCAATTCGAAGCGATGTCATCCCGTGGGCACACGACGCGGCGTACACGGCCCTCGCCGCCGATCCCAATTCCAGCCTGATGAAGAACCGGTGGGTGCAGATCACCTCACACGGGCAGACCTGTTATGGCCAGATCGAGGATGCCGGCCCCGGGGTGTACGACGATGCCAACTACGTGTTCGGAACCGGGGACGCGCGTCCGGCCAACACCAAATTCAACGGGGCGGGAATGGATGTCTCCCCCGCCCTGAACGGATGCCTCCGATTCACCGACCTGAACGGCGAGAACGACAGAGTCAATTGGCGGTTCGTTGAAGAAAAGGACGTCCCGGCGGGGCCCTGGCTCACGATCGTCACCCGCAGCGGCGTGCGCTGAGGCATCACGGCCTCTGGCGGCTCTTACAGGCCGGGTGCCAGCTTCGGCTTGGGCGTTGCGCGTGGCTTTGCGCCAGGCTTCGTGACGGGCTTCTCATCGGGTTTGTCGTCGGGCCGATCCTCTGACTTCGGCTTGACCTTCGCCGGCCGGCGCTTCACAGCCGGCTTCGCGTCGGGCTCGGTCGCCGGCTGAGCCTCCGGCTGGGCGGCGGATTCCTCGTCGACGGCAGCGGGGACATCCTGCAGCTTGAGCGACGCAATCAGGTCAGGGGCGTGCTGTGAGGTCAGGATCACTCGTGCGAACTCCTCGTCGACGAGATCGATCACGACCGCCTGACGCTTGCTCTTGACCGCGACGAAATCTTTGCCGCCGTGAAACTTCCAGGTTCCGACCGCGATCACGAGCGGCACTTCGAAGCCGGGCGCGCGAATACCGCGAATCCAGATCCAGGGATCGTCGGTGATCGTGACCGAACGGATGTTTTCCCGCTGCACGACGATGTCCTCGCGCCGCAGGGCCATCGTCTTCTCGGCGCGCGACAGGTGGATCTCAAGCCGATCGGGGTGCACGCGCAGAGAGGTCATGCGTCTAGTCTGCCCGGTCGCCGGGCAATTCGCCGTGTCTGAACCTCACAAAGCCGCAACGCCTCGGTGGTGGGCGAATCACAGCGCACGCCGAGTGTGCGCGTTCCGGTCGAGATTGCCCGGCAGACCGGGCAATCTCGACCGAAAGTGTCACACTCGCACGCAGTGCGTCGACACGGGTCGACGCCTAGACCACAGCCTCCGCCGGATCGACGGCGGATGCCGCGGCCCGCGCCGCCGCGGGAAGCGCGTCGAAGATGCGGCTGATCGCGCTGTCGTCGTGGGCGGCTGAAACGAACCAGGACTCGAACACCGACGGCGGGAGCGATACCCCACCCTGCTGCATGGCGTGGAAGAAGGGCGCATAGCGGAATGCTTCCTGGCGCTTCACCGTCTCGTAGTTCTGCGGGGCGTGCGCCGCAGCATCCGGCCCGAACACGAAGCTGAACAGGTTGCCGGCGCGCTGCACGCGGTGCGCGACACCTTCGGCATCGAATGCCGCCGAGACTGCTTCAGAAATGATCACGCTGGTCGCATCGAGGCGCTGGTAGACCGCTTCATCGGCGGCGCGCAGCGTGGCGATGCCAGCCGCCACGGCGACCGGGTTTCCGGAGAGTGTTCCGGCCTGGTAGACCGGTCCGGCCGGAGCGAGGTAGTCCATCACCTCGGCGCGACCGCCGAGCGCTGCGACCGGGAGGCCGCCGCCGATGACTTTGCCGAAGGTGAGCAGGTCGGGCGTGTAGCGCACCTCGGCGACGTTCTCGAGGCCCCAGTAGCCGGCCGCTCCCACCCGGAAACCGGTGAGCACCTCGTCGAGGATGAGCAGGGCGCCCTCGGCGTGAACGAGGTCGGCCAGCGCCGCGTTGAAGCCCGGGTTCGGAGCGACGACGCCCATGTTGGCGGCGGCGGCTTCGGTGATGACCGCGGCGATCTGGCCGGGGTGGGCGGCGAAGGCGGCCCGCACGGCGTCAATGTCGTTGTACGGAAGCACGAGGGTCTGCGCGGCCGTCGCGGCGGTCACCCCGGCCGAGCCGGGCATCGCCAGCGTCGCCAGGCCAGAGCCGGCCTCGGCCAGGAGTCCGTCGGAGTGGCCGTGGTAGTGACCGGCGAACTTGACGAGCAGGTCGCGGCCGGTGAAACCGCGCGCCAGGCGGATCGCCGTCATCGTGGCCTCAGTGCCGGTCGAGACCAGACGCAGCTTCTCCACCGCGCCGACCCGCGAGGTGACGAGTTCAGCCAGCTCGGTCTCCGCCGGAGTCGAGGCCCCGAAAGAGAGACCGCGCGCTGCGGCATCCTGAACGGCCTTCACGACATCCGGATGCGCGTGGCCGAGAATCGCCGGGCCCCATGAGCAGACGAGGTCGACATACTCACGTCCGTCAGAGTCAGTGACGTAGGGCCCCTGGGCCGAGACGAGGAACAGTGGGGTGCCACCGACCGAGCGGAAGGCGCGCACCGGTGAGTTCACGCCGCCCGGAATCGACCGTTGCGCGCGCTCGAACAGCTCGTCGTTGTGGGAGATCACTCCGTGGGAACTCACGGCGGTGGAATTCATGGCGGGAGTGGTTTCAGCGGTCATCAGGCGTCCTTCTCGTTGAGCCAGGTGGCAAGTTCGACAGCCCAGTAGCTGAGCACCGCATCGGCACCGGCCCGACGGATCGACAGAACCGATTCCTCGACCGCGCGACGACGGTCAATCCAGCCGTGCGCCGCAGCCGCTTCGATCATGGCGTACTCACCGGAGACTTGATACGCCCAGACCGGAATCTCGCTCATCGCGGCGACATCGGCCAGCACGTCGAGGTAGCCTCCGGCCGGCTTGACCATGACGACGTCGGCGCCCTCGGCGATATCGAGCTGCGCTTCGCGCACCCCCTCGCGGCGGTTGGCGGGGTCGAGCTGGTAGCTGCGGCGGTCGCCGTCGAGAGTCGACTCCACGGCGTCACGGAACGGGCCGTAGAACGCGGACGCGTACTTGGCGGAGTAGGCGAGCACCGCGGTGTCGGCGAAGCCGTTGGCGTCGAGCGTCTCGCGCACGGCGGCAACCTGGCCGTCCATCATGCCGCTGAGTCCGAGCAGGGCCGAGCCGGCCGAGGCCTGGGCGAGCGCCATTTCGCGGTAGCGCACGAGGGTCGCATCATTGTCGACGCGCCCGTGCGCATCGAGCACGCCGCAGTGGCCGTGGTCGGTGAACTCGTCGAGGCAGAGATCGGTCTGCACCACGAGAGCGTCGCCGATCTCGGCGACGAGAGCGCGCGTCGCGACGTTGAGGATGCCGTCGGGGTCGGTCGCGCCGGTTCCGGTCGCGTCGCGCTGCGAGGGAACGCCGAACAGCATGACTCCACCGATTCCGGCCGCTGCGGCGTCAGCCACGGCGCGACGGGCGCTGTCCAGGCTGTGCTGGACGACGCCGGGCATGGACTGGATCGGCAGCGGATGTTCGGTGCCCTCACGCACAAAGAGCGGAAGAACGAGGTCGGCGGGGTGGAGACGGGTTTCGCTGGCCAAGCGGCGGAGCGCGGGGGTGGCGCGCAGTCGTCGCGGGCGGATGACGGGGCTATTCACCCGTCAAGCCTATGTCTCCTGTCTGAATGCCGCCGACGCATCCGTGACTGCTGCCCGCGTGGTGGTGGCTCAGGACGCCCGCGCCGCCTTCACGACGGCGTCGATCAGGCTGTCGGCCGTGCGCTCGTCGGCGACGACGTCGACGCGCAGGCCGACGGCCGCCGCATCCTTCGCGGTACGCGGACCAATGCAGGCCACCAGCGTGGATTCGGGAATGGGACCGAGCTGTTCCTGAACCTGCTGGGCCACACTGCCGGAGGTGACGAGCACCGCCTGCACCCGCCCGGCGGCGACATCCTCGACCACCTGTTCGCTCACCGGCACGCCGATGGTGCGGTAGGCGACGACGGAGAGCACATCGTGCCCGATGCGACGCAGGCCCTCGGTCAGCAGCGGTTTGGCGATTTCGGAGCGCAGGGTGAGGATGCGCAGCGGGATCACGCCGTCGGTGGCCGCTTCCCATTCGGCGAGCAACCCTCGGGCCGAATTGTCTTCAGAGGGGACGATGTCCACCTGGTAGCCGGCCGCAATCAGCGCGGCGGCGGTGGTCTCCCCCACCGCTGCGACGCGAGTGGTCGGCGGAACCACGACGCGGTGCGACGACAGAACGTCAACGGTCGTGGCGCTCGTCACAGTCACCCAGTCGAATTCTCCGGCGGCCAGGCTCTGCAACGCGGCCTCGAGGGTCGGGGCGTCGTCGGTCGGTGCGAAGTTGATCATCGGGGCGACGACCGGCGATGCCCCCTGGGCACGCAGCTTGGCCGACACCTGATCGCCCCAGGGGCCTCCCCGGGGCACGAGCACGCGCCAGCCGGTGAGCGGCTTGGTTTCGGCCGGCTTCGTCATGACGTGCCGCCCTCGCTCGACGTCATGCCGAGGGGTGCAAGGTTCGCCGCGCCTTTCGCGAGCAGTTCCGCGACGACGCGCTCGGCGACATCCCGTGCTGCCTCGAGAAGGTCGGCCAGCCCGTGCGATTCGGGGGTGGCCGCATGCGAGGCGGTGAGCTGCTCCGTACCGTCGGGGCGGTAGACGGTGGCCGTGAGAAACAGCAGCCCGTCGTCGATCTCGGCCGTCGCCCCGATCGGAGCGGCGCAGCCGGCCTCGAGACCGGCCAGAACGAGACGTTCGGCGGTGGTCACGGCCTGGGTGGTCGAGTGGTTCACGGCGGCGAGCGCCGCGGTGAGCGCGCGGTCGAGCTTGCCGTCACGCACCTCGATCGCGAGCGCGCCCTGGCCGGGAGCGGTCGGCCACGCCGACAGGTCGAGGAAGTCGGTGGCCACGGCATCGAGGCGACCGAGCCGACCGAGACCGGCGGCCGCGAGCACCACAGCGTCGAGCTCACCGTCGGTGACGAAGGCCAGGCGGGTGTCGACGTTGCCACGGATGTCCACCACGGTCAGGTCGGGTCGGAGCCGTCGCAGCTGGGCCACGCGTCGCGGCGATCCGGTGCCGACCTTCGCGCCCTCCGGAAGGGTGGCCAGGGTGAGTCCGTCGCGGGCGCAGAGCACGTCGCGGGCGTCGGCGCGCTTGGGGGTGGCGCCGATGACCAGGCCGGGGTGGGCGCCGGTCGGCAGGTCTTTCAGGGAGTGTACGATCACGTCACAGTCGCCGGCCAGCAGCGACTCGCGCAGCGCGCTGGCGAAGACGCCGGTGCCGCCGAGGCTCGACAGCGACTCCCGCGAGGTGTCGCCGTGGGTCGTGATCGGGACGATCTCCACCGGCACGCCGGCCGCCGCGCCGAGGCGGTTGGCGATAGCCGTGGTCTGAGCCATGGCGAGGGCGCTGCCGCGGGTGCCGACGCGAATCGGGGTCTGAGTGATCGGTGCGTTCATGGTGTCATTCCTGCCAGCGCCGGCTTGAATCCCAGGCGCACATTTTCACAGCATCCGGGACGACAAACGTCGTACCAGGGTCCTAATTCGGTCAGCGCGGGGCGCTCGTCGACCGGCACATCGTTCACGCGTTCCATGACCAGGTCGACCAGGCCGCTGACGTAGGCCGGGTTGGTGCCGGGCGTCGGCACGCGCACGGCGTGCAGGCCGTTCTCCTCAGCAGTCTCCATGGCCTCGGTGTCGAGATCCCAGAGCACCTCCATGTGGTCGCTGACGAAACCGAGCGGCACGATCACCACGGCACGGATGCCCCGCTCGGGAAGCGCCCTGATGACGTCATTGATGTCCGGCTCCAGCCAGGGCATGCTCGGCGGGCCGGAGCGCGACTGGTAGACCAGCTGCCAGGCGGGCTGTTCCTCGGCAGAGGGCGTCGCGGCGGCCATGACGACCTCGGCAACGGCCCGGTGCTGCGCGGCATAGGCGCCGTCGTCACCGTAACGACGCACCGGTTGACCATCGGCATCCAGGTCGCTGAGATCTTGACCGCTTTTGGCGGCATCCGTCGACGGGATCGAGTGCGTCGCGAACAGAACCTCGACCTCGGTCTGCACGTTGATGCCGGGCACGGCGGCCTGCACCTCGGCGAGGCCCTCTTTCACACCGTCGATGAACGGCAGCACGAAGCCGGGGTGGTCGAAGAACTGACGCACCTTGTCGATCTGCACTGTGCCCTCGAGACCGGTGTCGGCCAGGGCTGCGGCGAAGTCTTCGCGGTACTGGCGGCAGCTCGAGTACGAGCTGTAGGCGCTGGTCGCGATGGCGATCAGACGGTTCTGGCCGGCCTCGTGGGCTGCGGTAATAACTTCGGCGAGGTAGGGGTTCCAGTTGCGGTTGCCCCAGATCACCGGCAGGTTGATGCCGCGAAAGGCGAGTTCAGCCTCGATCGCCGCCTTGAGCGCGCGGTTCTGGTTGTTGATCGGGCTCACCCCACCGAAATGACGGTAGTGGTGGGCGACCTCTTCAAGGCGTTCCTCGGGGATGCCGCGGCCGCGCGTGACGTTGCGCAGGAACGGGATGACGTCGTCTTGACCTTCGGGGCCACCGAATCCCGCGAGCAGAATGGCGTCGTACTCGGTCACTACTGCAGCACCTCCACGAGTTCGGCGAGGGTGACGCGGCGGCCGGTGTAGAACGGGATTTCTTCGCGGACGTGACGGCGAGCCTCTGTCGCGCGCAGTCCGCGCATCAGGTCGACCAACTCGGTCAGCTCATCGCTCTCGATCGGCAGCAGCCACTCATAGTCGCCGAGCGCGAAAGCCGACACGGTGTGGGCAACGGCGCCGCGGTAGGACGCACCCAGGCGGCCGTGGTCGGCGAGCATCTTGCTGCGCTCGGCGTCGGGGAGCAGATACCACTCGTAGCTGCGCACGAACGGGTAGACCGTGAGCCAGGATTTGGGCTCGATTCCACGGAGGAATCCGGGAACGTGGCTCTTGTTGAATTCGGCGTCGCGGTGCACGCCCATCGCGTTCCAGGTGGGCAGCAGGCTCTTGAGCAAGCGGGTGCGGCGCAACTCGCGATGTGCCCACTGCAGGGTCTCGGCTTCGGCGGCGTGGGTCCAGATCATGACATCGGCGTCGGCACGCAAACCGGAGACATCGTAGAAGCCGCGCACCGTGACGCCCTCCGCTTCGACGAGCGCGATGACGTCGTCGAGCTCGTTGACGGCATGCGGAACGTCGCGGCCGTCGAGGTCGTCAGGATTCGCGGGGTCTTTGCGCAAAACGGCGAACAGGGTGAACCCCTGCGGCGACGCTTCTGAGGCATCCGTGGACGCATCGGTGGAGGTGAGGGACTGGGTGCTGTTTACTGCCTCTCCGGCAGCCGGGTGAGTCATGCTCCTAGTCTCCCCCGCTTTCGGTCCAGCACCAAAAACAACCGAGACGACTCCCCCGACAACCGGTCAGGCGAAGAGTCAGGCAGACGCCTGTGCGGGAGGCAGCGGCGTGGGTTCCATCGGCTGGTCGTTGGCGGTCAGATCGATGCCGAGATCGCGGGCGTAGACGACGCGTGTCGCAATTGCGACGTCATCGCCGGTCTCGGTGAGCTCGAAGACGCGACCCCCGCGCATCCGGTTGCGGTCGGCGCCGGGCAGCCCATAGGCGCCGAAACCCGTGCCGGGAGCGTAGCCGAGGAGCACCCCGTAGTAATTGCCGTAGTAGTCGTTGATGTGGTCGTGACCCACGAACACGCCCTTGACGTCACCTCGTTCGAGGATCGCGTTGAACATGCCGGAGTTGAACGGTCCGGGGCACTCGTCTTCGTTTCGTTCGCCGACGATGCCGTGGCGCGCCCTTCCGCGCGCGGCGTCAGCCGCGGTGCGAGTGTCGACGCCGCCCCACCACATGAAGCGGTGCTCCCAGAGCGCAATGTGAATGAACATGAGGCTCGGAACCTTGCGACCGGCCCGCTTCTCGAGGCGCTGCGACTCGCTGCGGTACCAGGCCACCTGGTCCATCTTCAACCAGTCCCAGGTGGGATAGCCCGCGAAGTCCTGGCCTTGGATCGTCCCGGGTGCGTACCGACCGGAGTCGAGCAGCCAGAGACTGAAGGCATCTCGTTTGCCGTTTGCAGCGCGGATCGGGACGATGGTGTTGCCGGTGCCCGTCAGACCGGCGATGTTCTCGGCATTCAGGTTGTGGTCGTAGCTGCGATAGAAGTCGAGCATCGTCGCTTCGTCCACCCCCGACTGCGGCAGTGAGTCCTCGTCGTGGTTGCCGTACGTGACCGCCCACGGAATGCCCCGGCTCTCCATCGGCCAGACGACGTTGTTGATCGCCTGTTTCACGGCGAGCCGGGTCTCGCATCCGCCGGTGATCACGTCGCCGTTGATCAGCACGACATCGGGCTTCTCCGTGTCGAGGATCTTCTCGATCAGTTCGACGGTGCGCCGGTCGACGAGCTCGTCGTCCTGGGTGTCGTTGAACTGCACGACCTTGAAGGTGCCGTTCTCGCGGAACCGCAGTTTCGGCGCTTTTCCGCGTGGACTGCCGTCGGGAGACATCCGCGGCAGGTTCGCGACCTGTGCGTTGGCGGGCTGTGCGTGGGCGGGGAGCGCCGCGCCGAGAACGCCAAGCACCCCGAGCCCTCCCGCTGTGAGAACCGTTCGTCGGGCCAGGGGCAATTTGTCAGTCACGGTGCGTGTCTCCTCGTCTGGGCGCGCCGGTCGAGGCGCGTCGCAGGCCACGCTAGAGACTCCGTTGGGCCGGGAAGTGACGTGCGCATGAACGCCGCGTGACCCCTATTCGAGGGTCGCGGTGGTCAGCGCTCGCGAATGCCTTTCACGCCGAGCCAGACGGTTCCGCTGACGATCGCGACGGCGCCGGCGAGGAGCCCGACGAGGGCGAGCGGGTTGTCGTCTTGGAGTTTGCGCACACCCATCTGAAATCGACGCCGCCGAAGCCGGGCCTGATACGGCAGATTGAGCTTCAGCTCGATGGCGTCGAGGGTGCCCGCGAGTTCGGCGCGGGCGCGCTTGGCGTCTGCACGCAGCTCGGCTTGGCTTTTCGGCTTCTCGGGGGCAGGTGCCGCGGGAGCCGCCCCGGACACGACGGTCTTGTCAGTGCGATTTTCAGTGGCCATAGTCGCCAACCCCCTTGAATGCCTCGACATCGTGATGGATGCTGGCGGCGATCCCGTCTGGATCCTGCTTCGTTGCGACCTTGACTCGGTTGATCCCGATCAGAACCAGAATCACGGCGATCAGAATCAGCACGACCCCGACGATCAGGGTTGCCAGCCAGAGCGGCAGCACCAGGGCCAGCGCGATGATGGCCAGCGCGATGAACACGCCGAGGGCGAAGAATGCGATGGCACCGGCAACGACGAACATCCCGATGCCCACACCGAGGGTGATCGCCTTGGCCTTGATCTCGGCCAGGAATGCCGCGATCTCTGCTTTCACGAGGGCGCTGATCTGACCAGGGACGTCACTGATCAGCCCGAACAGGCTCCGTTTACGTTTCGGGTTGAACCCGGTTCCGTAGGGTGCGCCGCCACTCGGGACACCCTCACCCGGGCTCGTGCTCCCGGGGCCGGTCAGGTTCGGTCCGCTGTTGCTTGGTTCACTGGTACTCACTGGCGTGCCTTCCGGTGCGGTGCAACGACTAGAACGAAGAGTTTTCGGACGTCGGGTCGGCGGCGGGCTTCGACGCAGACGTGGCCGCGGGTTTCGCGGCGGTCTTCGACGCCGGTTTCGCGGCTGGCTTCGGCGTGGCCGTCGGCGTGGCCGGCTGGGCCGGACCGGCCGCATCCTTTGCCGACTTCTTGGCCTGCACGTTTTCAACAACCTTCTTTCCGGCGTTGAAGAGCGTGACGGGCAAGTCGCCGACGGCGTCAAGTGTGAAGTCACGCGCCATCGTCACCCGGCGCTGCACAGGCTCCGCATTCCACAGGTTGTTTGCCGCAGCGGCGATCTGGTCGTAGCGCTTGCGCCCGGCGCGTGCGCCCAGCACGTAGCCGATCAGTCCACCCGTGATGAAGAGAAGCTTTCCCCGCATTGTGACTCCATTCCGTCAGGTTCGGTGTCCCCAGCGTATCCCCCTTGTCGCCGCAGGGACATGACGGAAGATATCGGGCGACCTTTCAGGTCGCCCCCGGCCTGGCGGTGGCGTTGCGACAGGCCAGGTCTGAGCTAGGCCGGGCGCGGCGCAGGCCGCACACAGCTGGCCGACACGGCCCAGAGGGCAAGCGCTGTCCCGACAACGCCGACCGGACTGACTGCGATTTCTCCCCACGGAAGCATCGCGGCAAGGAGCGAGAAGACCGCGACAAGCGCGAGCTGCACCCAGTGCATGAACAGGAAGAGATGCCAGGCGAAGAGCACCCCTCGCCGTATCGGCCAGAGCAGCACGATCGAAAGCAGAGCGGATCCGATCGGCGCGACCATACCGACCTGACTCGACACCGAGGCAATCCCGATAATTTCACCGGCGAGCGCCAGAGCCAGCCAGAAGTCCGGGCGGGCGGCACGAAGCGCGACATACGAGCTCAGCCAGCGCGGCCCGGTTGAGATCCCTGAAGTGTCCACCTGGGAATGCTGTCACACCGGAGCGGTCGTCCGCACTCTGCGCGGCCGAGGGCTGAATGCTGTGTTTGCGGGCGCCTTTCAGCGCCCGCAACAAACGCGATCGCTAGCTGTTGAGCGTGATGCGGGTGATCCCCCACGCGCCGACGTCGATGAAACCGCGCTCACCGAGTTCGACCGGGCGGGCGGTGGACCCCTCGGCCAGCGCGGTGCCGACCCGGGTCAGCCCGTCGCGCACGGTGTACGGCAGGGCGAAGGAAGCCGTCGAGTTGAGGATCACGAGCTCGCTGACCCCCTCCAGGTCGAGTTCGAGCTGGCGGGGCTGGTAGGCGGCGACGACGAGCCTCCCACCGAGGCGCGACGAGACGAGAGGGTAGCCCTCGTTGGGCAGCCCGACGCTGAGCTCGCCGCCCAGCAACACCTCGCGCAGCGAGCGCCACTCTGTGAGCAACTCCATGGTCCGCACGCGATGTTCCTCCGGCAGCACGTCGAGCGGCATGGAGATCTGCGGCACCGAGAAGAACACGTTGAGCAGCTGGCGTGACACGGTCTCGACCGGGGCGCTCGGATCCCACATCACGGGGTCGGAGTGCACGATCTGCGAGATCGCGAGCAACCGGAGGTTGAGCGTCGAACGGCGATTCTGGTCGGCATCCGCTGGGCAATCATCGGCGCGGATGACGTCGGCGAATGGAGCGACAACCGGTGAGATGTAAGGCTGGCGGAACTCGATCAGCGAGCCGGGGCGCACGTCTTCGACGGCAGCCGCAATCTCGCGCAGCACCAGCGTCATAGCGTCACCGACATCGGCGACGTCGCCCGTCGACGGGGTTCCCGCGTAGACCATGACGCTATTCAGGAAGTCGATCTTCAGGCCGTCGAGTGCGTAGTCGCTCATCAGCCGAGCGCATACGCCGACCAGGTGCTCGCGCACCTCGGGGTGGCGGGGGTCCAATACCCAGGTGCGCAGGTTCTCAGAGTAGATCGACGCGAAGCGGGCCAGGTTGGCGTAGGCCGCGCTCTGGTCGCCGACGAGGAAGGGAGCGATCCACAGCACGGTGCGCAGGCCGGCATCGCTCAGCTCGGCGACAGTGCCGCGGAAATCGGGGAATTTCGTGGTGTCCGGCACCCAGTCGCCGCATCCGGCGTACCAGCGGCCGTCGCCGAACTTCTGCCAGCCGTCGTCGACGAAGACCGACGTGCAACCGATCCCCCGCGCCACCGACGCGTTCCGCATGAGCACATCGTGCGTGATCTGCTGCGAGTACGCGTACCAGGTGGAGTAGACGGGCTCGAGGGCGATCTCTGCCGCCGCCCGCCCGGCGATGCCGTCGTGCAGGATTGCCGAGAGTTCGCGAATCGCCCGCTCGTAGCGAACCTCCGGTGCCACGACGGCCAGTCGAACAGTGGAGCGCGCGGCGGCCAGACCGTCGGCGATCGCCAGACGCACGACGAAGGTCTTCGCTTCCTCCGAGGCGCCGAACTCCAGCTCGCCCTCCTGGGTGAGGCAGTCGAAGGCGAACGCGAAACCGCTCTGGCCGACCGCGTCGCAGAGCACGCCGATCGGCGCCGAACGCACGGCGCTGAACCCCTCACGCCCCTTCCAGTCGGCCGGCAAGCTTTCTCCGGGGTCGAAGCCGGGGTGCCAGTACGCTGTGGCGTTGCCGAGCGGGGCCTCGAGCACGATCTGACCGCCCGGGACGATGTTCACGGTGACGATATCAACGAGGCCGTGGCGCTCGACGCTCTCGACGAGGCATCCGCCGCCGACCCCGAAGGCTATGCCGCGCGAGAGCTCAGTCCAGTGAACGGACAGGAGCTGGTGGTCTTCAAGTAGCACGATGGATCCTTATTGCTTGACGGCGCCGGCCAGAATGCCCGCGACGAAGTGACGTTGGAGAAAGAGAAAGAGAACGAGCACCGGCAGCATCGAGAGCATGGTGCCCATCAACAACTGCCCATAGTCGGTGGTTCCGATGCCCTGCAGCGAGGCGAGGGCGACGGGCACCGTGTAGGACTCGGGGGTGCGCAGTACGACGAGGGGGTACACGAAGTCGTTCCACTGGGCGAGGAACAGGAAGATCGCCAGGGCGGCGATCGCGGGGCGGATTGTCGGGACCACGATTCCGGCGAATGCGCGGAACTCGCTGGCTCCGTCGATGCGCGCTGCCTGGATCATCTCGTCGGGAATCGCGTACATGGTCTGCCGCATCAGGAAGATCCCGAAGGGAAGCGCGAGGTTCGGAAGCACGAGCGCCTGGTAGCTGTCGAGCCAACCGAGGGAGACCATGATCTGAAACAGCGGCACGAGCGTCACCTGCGAGGGCAGCGCCAGCGTGACCAGCACCGCGCCGAAGAGAAAGCCCTGTCCGCGAAACCGGAACTTCGCGAATGCGTATCCCGCTGCCGTGCAGACCACGAGCCCGAACACCGTGTAGGTGACGGACACAAGCACCGAGTTGAACATGGCCCGGCCGAAGAGGGTGTCCCGGAACAGCCCGACGAGGTTGTCGAAGAATGCCGGGCCGGGCAGGAAATGCGGCGGCGTCGTGAAGATGTCACTCGCCTGGTAGGTGGTCGCGATCAGCAGCCAGTAGAACGGCAGAATCATCAGCACGGCGCCCGCCGCAATGGCCGTGGTCAGCACCAGCGAGCGACCGCGACTCGTCGGCGCGACGATGTTGGTGTCTGTCATCAGGACTTCTCCTTGAACAAGCGAAGTTGGATCAGCGAGATGACGCCGATGATGATGGTCAGGGCGTAGCCGATGGCCGACGCGTAACCGAAGTCGAAATACTTGAAGCCGTTCTGGTACAGGTACATGCCGACCGTGAGGGTTGCGTTGTCCGGACCGCCGTTGGTGAGTACATAGGGCTCATCGAAGAGCTGGAGGGTGCCGATCGTGGACAGGATGACGGTGAGCACGATGGCCGGACGGAGCCCGGGCACTGTCACGTGCCAGAAGCGCTGGAATGCGCTGGCCCCGTCGACATGCGCCGCCTCGTAAAGCTCGCCGCCGATTGACTGCATCTGGGCGAGGTAGATGATCGCGTTCTGACCGGTGTAGTGCCAGGTCATTGCGATGACGATCGAGACCTTCGCCCACATCGGGTCACCGAGCCAGGGAATCGGATCCAGGCCGATGAAGCCGATGAGGTAGTTGACGAACCCTTCATTCGTGTTGAGCAGCGCCCGGAACAGGATCCCGTAGGCGACCAGCCCCATCACGATGGGCACGAAGTAGGCGGTGCGCCAGAACGAGCGCCACTTCAGGAGCACGGAGTTGAACGCGACGGCCAGCACGATCGCAAGCCCGAGCATGATCGGCACCTGCACGAGCAGGATGATCCCGGTGTTGCCGAGCGCCTTGTAGAACAGCGGGTCCTGCAGGAGTCGTTGGTAGTTGGCCAGTCCGGCGAACTGGATTTCGCCGCCGACGTTCTTGGTCAAACTGATCCAGAACGCCGAAATGTAGGGGTAGAGCTTGAACCCGACGAACAGCAGGATCATGGGCAGCAGGAACAGGTAGGGGGTGATTCTCGGATACCCGGCCGAGGATCGCCGGCGCCGCGGCGCCGGGATCTTCGGGGCCGTTGTCGTAACCGGGGCTTCTAGTGCGGTTGTCATCGTCATGGCCTTTTCACGGGTGCGCCGGCACGAGGCCGGCGCACCCTGATTCGACGGCTACTTGCTGGCCAGGGTCCGGCCGGTCTGCTGCGCGACCTGGTTTGCGGCTTGGTCCAGCTCGGTCTTCGGGTCGGCCCCGTTGAGCAGCACGCGCGTCTGTACATCGACATAGGCCTTCAGCGCCCGGGCGTAGTCGCTCGTGTAGTTCACCACCGGGGTGTCCTGGTTCAGCTCGTCGATGAAGATCTGGTTCACCTTGGTCCCGCCGAAGTACTCGTTGGGGGCGACGAAGCCCGGCGATTCGAGCATCGGCTTGAAGCCGGGGAACATTCCGCCGCCTTCATAGGTGAGCTGCTGGCCTTCCAGGGTTCCGAGCGCGAAGTCGATGAATGCCCACGCCGTTGCCTGGTTCTTGCTCGAACTCGGCACGGAGAGGTAGGTGCCGCCGTTCACGGCACCGGTCAGGCCACCGGCGGTGACAGCCTTGGGCGGGGCGACGCCCCACTTGCCGGCCATGTCCGGTGCTTCACTTTCGATCACGCCGCTCAACCATCCACCGGATGACGAGGTGGCGACGTCGCGCTCACCGCGCAGGGTGACGAGCAGGTTGTCCCAGGTGCCTGGAACATCTTCGACAAGACCGAGATCGTTCGCCTTCTTGATGATCTCGAGAGCGCGCACGCCCTCTTCGCCGTTCATGGTGATCTCACCGTCGGCGTTGAAGTAGAAGGAGCCCTGCAGCCCCATCAGCAGTTCGAAGAGCCCGGCGGAGTCACCGACCGTTCCGGCCTTGTCCATGCTGAACAGCGAGGCGCCGGTCTTCTCCTTGAGGATCACACCGGCGTCGAGGAGTTCGTCCCAGGTCGTGATGGCGGAGTAGTCGAGGCCGGCCTGCTCGAAGAGGTCGGTGCGGAAGAAGAAGCCGGCTGCGTTGACCTCGTAGGGGATGCCGAAGACCTGACCGTCGGGGCCGGAGCCGCTCTTCCACGCTCCGGCGGGGAACTCGGCGGCGAGGTCGTCTGCTCCGAAATCGCGCAGATCGACAAGCTGATCCGGGAACTTCTCCGCATAGTTGCCCATGTAGTCGATCCCGATGTTGAGAACGTCGGCCAGACCGCTGCCTCCGGCAGCCATGCCGGTGGTGATCTTCTCCCAGATTGCCGGGTTGCCGACATCCTGAACATCGATCTCGACACCGGGGTGGAGCTTCTGGAAGGCGGGAACGGCGGCACGGAGACCCTCCCCCGGTGCGTTCCACGTCCATACCGTGATCTTGCCCGAGATATCTCCGTCAGTCTGCGGCTTGTCAGCCTGAGCCGAGCAGCCGACCAAGGCCGCCACTGCGGCTGTGGCAACCGCCGCCGTCGCGACACGGCGCCACGGCTTTGTCATCGAGAACATCATTGTTCAGGTCCTTTCTTGGTGATCGCAGGGGAGCGATTCACCGACAATAACATGGTAAAAGTATATATGCAGCACTTTTCTGCAAAATTGCAAAGGAGCAATGATGGAGCCGTCCGTAGTACATCTGACAGCAGCCGGAGTGAGCGTTGTCGTCGTCGCAGAAAAAGGGGCGCTGCCCATCGTGACCTACTGGGGCGCTGCTCTCGGACCCCTGGATGACGCGACCACGATGCGCATCCTCACCGACACGCGGCCGAATCGCGCGGTGAGCGAGCCTGACGCGCCGCTCCCGATCGGACTGCTGCCGGAAGCCAAGCAGGGCTGGATGGGCTTCCCTGGAATCGCCGGACATCGCGATGGCCAGGGCGCTTTCGCCGATGTGCGTGACGTCGTCTCCCTGCACACGCCCCCGGTGACGCCAGCGGATTCGCATCGTCTCACCGCCCGCGGAGTCGACGTCTCCGGCCTGCTCGCTGTGACGGTCGAGATTGAGCTTCTGCCCAGCGGCCTGTTGCGCGTTCGCGCCACACTGCGCAACGACGGCACCGATGACTACCGCCTCGATGGCCTCGATCTAGCCCTGCCCATCCCCGGCCGGGCCACTGAGCTGCTCGACCTCTCCGGCCGCCACAATGGCGAAAGACGCCCGCAGCGCCGAGAGCTCGTCGATGGCACCCACCTCCGCGAGAACCGCCGCGGGCGCACGGGACCGGATGCGGCAACGCTGCTCGTCGCAGGCACTCCCGGCTTCGACTTCGCGCGCGGCGAAGTGTGGGCCATCCACAACGCCTGGTCGGGCAATCAGCGCGTGTGGGCGGAGCGCACGAACGGCGGACGCAGTTTCCTCGGCGCCGGAGAGTTGCTGCACTCCGGCGAACTCGCACTGCGACCCGGTGAGGAATACACCAGCCCGTGGATCTACGGCAGCCACGGGGACGGCCTCGACGCGGCATCCGCGCGCATCCATTCGATGCTGCGCGTCCGTCCGTCGCACCCCGCCGTCGGCCGACCGGTGACCCTCAACACCTGGGAGGCCGTGTACTTCGACCATTCCCTGCCGCCGCTGATCGAGCTCGCCGATCTCGCCGTACGCGTGGGCGTCGAACGTTTCGTGCTCGACGACGGCTGGTTTCTCGGCCGACGCAACGATCGCGCCGGTCTCGGCGACTGGCTCGTCGACCCCAGCGTCTGGCCGAACGGCCTCACCCCGCTCGTCGACCACGTGCGCTCACTCGGCATGCAGTTCGGGATCTGGTTCGAGCCGGAGATGGTCAACCCGGATTCGGAGCTGGCCCGCGCCCATCCCGAGTGGATCCTCTCGCCGCCGCACCGCGACGCGCCGCTGGCCCGCCAGCAGCTCGTGCTGAACACCGCGCATCCCGACGCCTTCGCACACCTGCGGGATCGGATCGTCGAGCTCGTCACCGCGCACCGCATCGACTACATCAAGTGGGACCACAACCGCGACCTGCTCGAACCGGTCGACCGCACCACCGGAGTCGCCGGCGTGCACCGGCAGACTCTCGCGACCTACCGGCTCATCGACGAGATCCGTGCGGAGTGCCCGTGGCTGGAGATCGAATCGTGCTCGGCCGGCGGCGGGCGCATCGATCTCGGCATCGTCGAACGTGTGGATCGTTTCTGGACCTCAGACTCCAACGATCCCTTGGAACGGCAGCGCATTCAACGGTGGACGAGCATGTTGGTGCCGCCCGAACTGCTCGGGTCGCACGTCGGTGCCGCCCGGGCGCATGTGACGGGCCGCCACAGCTCACTCAGCTTCCGGGCGATCACCGCACTCGTCGGCAGCTTCGGCATCGAGTGGGACCTCCGCGAGGCATCAGAGTCCGAGCTGGACGAGCTGGCGGCCTGGATCCGGCAGGTGAAGCGCCTCTCTCCGCTGATTGAACGTGGAACGCTGCACCGTCTGGAAACCGAGGACGCCCACATCGCCCAGAGCATCGTGTCCGATGATGCACGCCATGCCATCGTCACCCTCGCGGCGATCGACTCCCCTCCGCACATTCCCGGCCCGATGCTCCGCCTGGCCGGCTTGGCTGCAGACCGCCGCTACCGCGTCGCCCGCCTGCGGGTTGCGGGCTCCGACGACCCGACCTCGACCCGGTCGCAGCCGGCCTGGTGGGACGAGGAGTTCACCTGCCTCGGCTCGAGCCTGATGCAGATCGGCTTGCCGATGCCGACCCTGCGCCCGCAGGAGGCGGCTCTCATCGAGGTGACCGAGGCATGAGCGTGACGGTCGGCGGCAGCGGCATCCGCATCGATTCCGACAACCGCGAGCTGACGGAAATGTTCGCCTGGGCAGCGCGCACCGCGGCCGAGTCGGTCGTCTCCGACGCGGAGACCGGCCCGCTCGATGTCTCCGAGGCGCACCCCGGCCCGTATCGGCAGGCCGCGTACCAGGCGAGCTACCGGGCCGGCTACGCCCACCGCAGCGGCTACTACCTGCGTGACTTCGCTCACCAGGCGGTGGGCGCCCAACTGCTCGGCTGGCAACGGCACAATGCGGGGATGCTGCGTGCTCTGCTGGCCACCGCCACCGCCGAGCACGGCGGCTGGCCGGTCTGGGCGCTCAACTTCGACGGGCAGACGCCGCTGGCCATCGACTACCGCGGACCGCAGGAGTTCGTGCGGGAAGTACCCGCCATCTTCGAGATGGTCGAGCTCGTGCATGTGCTGTACCGCTGGACCGGCGACGAGACGCTCCTGGCGCACCGGGCATTCTGGCGCAACACGCTGGGCGCCTTCGTCGAGGCTCACGACACCCACCGCCCCAACGGGGTCGCCGAGGGCAGCGGCCGGGGCATCTTCGAGGGAGCCGCCAGCTACAACGAGCACCCCACCGCGCGTTTTCGCGAGGCCGGGGACGCCTTCGGCGCGCAGTACGCGGCCACCCGTCATGCCGCCGCGCTGGAGCGGGCCTGCCGCGACGTCGAGGCGGCGGATGTCTACGAGCACACCGCACACCGGCTGGCGGAGTACTTCCGCAGCGCCTGGAGCCGGACGGGCGGCGCCGAGGACGCCATCGTCAACGGCTGGACCGTCGACGAGGAGCCCACCACAGCGTGGGGCAGGGAGACGACGTTCTTCATGCCGCTCAAGGGGCTCGTCGCCGGCGACCCGCGCTCAAGCGCGCTGCTCGGCGAGATCGACCGCCTCTGCGCCGACCCCGTCGGCGCGCCGGCGAATATCGAAGCCCTGACCTACGTGCCCGATCTGTATCTGCGTCACGGCGATGCCGACACGGCCTGGCAGTGGATGCGGCAGATCTACGCGCGCCGCAATGACCCCCACGAGGTTCCCCAACAGGGCTTGAACGGCAGTTATCCGGAGGTGTCCTTCACGCTCGTCGCCCAGATTGTCGGCGGGCTGCTCGGCCTGCAGCCGAATGCTGCGGAGTGCTCGGTCACCACCCGCACGGTGCTGCCGGCTGGAGTTTCCCGGCTCGCGGCGTTCGAGGTTCCCTTCGGGGACGGCACCATCGATGTCGGTGCCTCTGCGCCCGGCACATCGGACGGCATACTCTGGCTTCGCAACGGCACGACGAAACCGCTGCACTGGCGACTCATCGGGAACACCGAGCGCGGTTTCCAGGATCCGCACCTTGACCGCTCAGGCTCCCCCGAGGGAGCGGTCACCCTTGAGCCGGGCGAGCGCCGGACGGTCAGGCCGTGCGCACCGGAGCCGTGGAATTCCGTGTGTGCAGCGCCGGCTCCATGAGCATCTCGTCGGTGCGCACCGGGCGGTTCTGAATCATCGTGACGAGCGTGCGGGCGCACGCCTGGGAGATATGCTCGACCGGCTGGCTGACGCTGGTCAGCGGCGGGTCGGTGAACTCGAGAATGTACGAGTCGTTGTAGCCGATGACCGAGACATCTTCGGGCACCCGCAGTCCACGCCGCTTTGTCGCACGAATGGCGCCGAGGGCCATCTCATCGCTGGAGGCGACGATCGCCGTCACATCGAGGTCGAGCAACGCGTCGGCCGCATACCGGCCGCCGTCGATGCTGAAGTGGTGCCTCACCACGAGGTCCTCAGCGTCTTCGATGCCGCGGGCATCCATCGCGTTCAGGAAGCCCTCCACCCGGCGGTCGGCCGGAATGTTTCCCAGCGGGCCGGCGCACATGCCGATCCGGCGGTGGCCCAGGTCGTACAGGTGCTCGACGGCGAGCTCGGCGGCGCGCCAGTCGTCGGTCGAGATCACCGGGGACTCTCCCTCGGCGAAGCCGCCGTTGATGCAGAGATAGGGAACGCCGCGGGATTCCAGCAGCGCGCGCGCCGAATCGTCGGCGTTCTGAAGGGTGTTGCTCGAGGACAGGAAGATCGCTGCGGCGATCCCGGTGTCGACGAAGGCCTCGACGTAGTCGCGCTCGTAGACGGATCCCGGCAGAACTGGGCCGATCACGGCACGGAGGCCGTGCGGGCTCAGATCGGCCTCGATCGCGTTGCAGAACTCACCAAAGATCGGCGTTTTCAGACCCGGGACCAAGATGAGCACGATCTCGCCCTTGCGCGGGCGCTCGTAGCCGATCTGCCGCAGGGCTTCCTCGACCTGCTCGCGCGTGGTCGGTGACACACCGTACTTGCGATTGAGCACGCGACTGACCGTCGCCTCGCTGACTCCGGCAAGAGCAGCCACCTCAGAGAGCTTGGCCGAGCCGGCAGGCGACCGGGTCTTCTTCCCGGGGCGCTGCGTGCTGCTCTCAGGCAGTTTGGAGACACTCGCGTCAGTCATAGCGATCCATTCTGGTCGAAAAGGCCGCTCGGCGACCGACAAAATCTCAAGTGCTCCCCGGATGGCGGATTTCGGCCTCCCCAGCGAGCGGCCACCGCCGGACGGTCAGCTGTCCGCGGCCAGACCGAGCGAGGCCTGACGCGTGCGGGATCCGGCGGCGAGCGCATCCGGAATCACCGATGCCAGGCCGGTGCCGGCCAGCCAGGCGCCCGTCAGCTCCAGCCCGGGAGCAGCCTCAACCGCCTCGCGCACCTGTCGCACCCGGTCGCGAGCTCCGAGCGTCGCCGGAGACAGCGCGTTGTGCCACGGGGTGCGAGCGAAACCGAGCACGGCTGCCGGGTCGAGTTCGACGCCCAGGATGATCGACGCATCGCGCACGGCCAACGCTTGAAATTCGGCGTCACTGAGTCCATCCGCCGGGTTCGCCTCGTTGAACCGGCCGTAGGAAAGCCGGAGCACATGGCGACCAGGACCGGCAGCCTCGGCAACCCAGTCCCATTTCGCGCTCACGTGGGTGAGCGCTTTCGCACTCACCCCCGACGTGCCCGCGGCGACGAGTACCCCGGTGCCGCGCGGGTGTGCGTCGAGGGCCGGCGCATCGATGACCAGGGTGGCAAGTTCGACGGCGGCTGCGGCCGGCCAGTCCAGCGCGCCGAGCGCGGCGAAGTCGTCGCCGAGCGGCGCCAGCAGTTCGAGGGCGGATGCCCCCGGCGTCGCCACGATGACAAAGCGGGAGTGAAGCGTGCCGGGGGCAGCAGCAGCCCCGTCATCGGCCGCGTCGTCAGGAGCGATGGTCGGGATGGTGGTCACCGTCCAGCCGGACGTCAGCGACGGGTCGCCCTGAACGAGCTGCGTCACCGTCGTGTTCGTGACGATGTCGACGCCGAAGTGCGCCAAATCGGCGACGAGCGCCGTGACCAGACCCGACATCCCGCCGCGGAGTCCGCCGACAGCAGAGCCGGCCGGGGTCGCCGAACGCAGCRCGAGCACTGCACCGGAGAGGGAGCCGGTCACCGTCAATGCGGCGTTCAGCCCTGGCGCGACGACGTCGACCTCGAGATCACGTGCCGGAGCCGAGTAGACCCCGGCGGCGACCGGCTCAACGAGACGTTCGAGCACACGTCGTCCCATTCGCTTCTCCACCATGCCGCCGAGGCTCTGCTCACGTCCGATCTTCAAAACGGGCATCACGCGGTCGAGATAGGCACGCCAGGCTCCGCCCCAACCGATCACCCGCCGCACGTCGTCGGCGAGTGGCGAGGCGGGAATACCGAGCACACCGGTCTTCGGCAGAGGCACAGAGACCACGCCCGCGGCGCCGGCCGACCGTCCGGCCCGGCCCTCGGCAGGCAAACAGAGCCAGGCTCCGGCCGGATTCGGGGCAACGATCTGATCGGTCAGGCCGAGGGCAGCGACGAAGTCGGCCACGCTGCCCTGACGAACGGCGAAACTCTCGGCGCCGCTGTCGAGCACCAAACCGGCGACCTCGTGGGAGGCGACGGCCCCGCCAACGGCATCCGTCGCTTCGACGACCGTGACGCTCAACCCGATGTGCGCGCACTCGCGCGCGGCGACCAGGCCGGCGATGCCGCCGCCGATCACCACCACGTCAGTCATGCGACTCTCGCTCATTCGGCGGATGCGGCGGCAGCAGCGGCGGAATCAGCCGCGGATGCTGCGGAGAAGGCAGCACTCGACTCGTGCACCAACTCGACGACGCGGGTCAACACGGCCGGGTCGGTGTCGGGCGGAACGCCGTGGCCGAGGTTCAGCACGTGCGAGGGGGCGGTGCGCCCGCGCTCGAGCACGTCGAGAACGTGGGCTTCGAGAACCGGCCACGGAGCGGCGAGCAATGCCGGGTCGACGTTGCCCTGCAACGGAACCCCGCCGCCAAGTCGGCGGTTCGCCTCGTCGAGCGGAACCCGGTAGTCGACTCCGACCACATCGGCGCCGATGGAGTGCATCGAGGCGAGCAGCTCGCCGGTTCCGACGCCGAAGTGGACGATCGGCACGCTGCGGCGTACTTCGACGGGGTCAGCCGCCGCGTCGGCGGAGTGCTCGACGTAGCCGAGATCCTTGACATGGCTGATCGCTGCGGCGGAGGCCAGCGCCACATGCTTCGCATAGTCGGCGAGCGGGAGGGCGCCGGCCCACGAGTCGAACAGCTGCGCCGCACTGGCGCCGGCGAGAACCTGGGCGCGCAGGAAGCGCCCGGTCACCTCGGCGGTCCAGCTCATCAGGGCGGCCCACGCCGCGGGGTCGGAGTGCATCAGGGTGCGCGCGTGGATGTGGTCCTTCGACGGCCCGCCCTCGACGAGGTAGGCGGCCAGGGTGAACGGGGCGCCGGCGAACCCGATCAGCGGGGTCGCGCCCATCTCGGCGACAGTGCGGGCGACACCCTCCTGGATGGGAGCGAGGGCCGTGTCGAGCACGGCGGGGTCGAGGGCGGTGAGAACTGCGACATCCGCACCGGTGCGAACCGCGGTGCCGAGCACCGGGCCCTTGCCGGCGACGATCTCCACGTCGACACCGACGAGCTTGAGCGGAACGACGATGTCGCTGAAGAAGATTCCGGCGTCGACACCATGGCGGCGCACCGGCTGCAGCGTGATCTCGCTGGCCATCGCCGGGTCGAGGCAGGCGTCGAGCATTCGGGTTCCCACGCGAAGTTCGCGGTATTCGGGAAGCGAGCGACCGGCCTGACGCATAAACCAGACCGGCGTCACGTCGGGTCGGGTGCCCTGGTAGGCCCGCACCAGGCGGGAGTCTGCGGTGAGACCGCTGGAAAGAGGATGCTGCGCGTCAAGGTTCACGCTCTTGATTCTGTCAAACAACGCTGGGCGTCTGGTTCTGTGCCGAAAAAATGCATCATTCGAAGCCGTCCCCCGGATGGGGTGCAGAGCGGAGGTTACGCCCCGATTCGGCTGGGGATACTACACGACGTAGAATCACTTCGTGCTGATCTGTCTGTCCGCGAGCCACAAGAACGCCACCTTCGACGTGCTCGAAAAGCTGTCGGTCGCTGCCGGGTCATCGGCCTCGAACATGGTCGAACGTCACGGACCGCTGAGCGGAGCGATCATCGTCGCCACCTGCAACCGTTTTGAGGCTTACCTCGACCTCGACGAACCGTTCGGCGTCTCGCCGATTCCGGCCATCCACGCGGCAATCGATGCGGTCAGTGAGAGCACCGGCGTCACGGCGTCAACGCTGCGCGAAACCCTCGACCTCGTGCACGGCAACGGCGTCGCAGAACACCTCTTCGCTGTGACCAGCGGACTCGAATCAGTCGTCGTCGGCGAGGGCGAAATCGCCGGTCAGGTGCGCCGCTCCCTCGAACAGGCGCGCGCCAACGGCACGACGAGCCCCGAACTCGAGCGCCTGTTTCAGCGCGCCTCCCAAACCTCGCGCGGCGTCAAGAACCGCACCGGCATCGGCACAGCGGGCCGTTCCCTTGTGCGCCTCTCGCTCGAACTCGCCGAGAGCCGGGTGAGCGACTGGGCAAGCGCCCGCGTGCTTCTTGTGGGAACCGGTCGCTATGCCGGCGCCTCGTTGGCTGCACTGCGCGATCGCGGCTCCGAGAACGTGCGCGTCTACTCGCCGTCGGGCCGCGCGACGAAGTTCGCCGCCTCGCACGGCATCGAGGCCGTCGCCGCCGCCGACTTCGCCCGGGAAGCCGCGCTGGCCGACCTCATCGTGACGTGCACCACGGCCGATCACCACGTTGTCGACGCCGAGGTGCTCGGCCGCGGGCGCCAGCAGCTCGGGCAGGCCGCGGCTTCCGCCGACGATCAGCCGTTGCGCCTCTGCCCGATCGCACCGTCACCGGCACCGGCCGACACCGTGTTCCACCAGCTCATCATCGACCTCGGCCTCCCCCGCAATGTCGACCCGGATGTGACCGAGCTGGCCGGCGTCGCGCTGCTCGACCTCGAGACCATCCGCATCCACGCACCGCTTGAGGAGCTCAACGCCACGAGTGAGGCCCGCGCGCTGGTCACCGAGGCGGCGCGTGCCTTTACAGCCGTCACGAGCGAACAGAGTCTCGCTCCGGCGGTCGTCGCGCTGCGCAGTCATGTCTTCGAAATTCTCGAGGCTGAGATCACGCGGGCCCGCAGCCGCGATGAGAACAGCGCCGAAACCGAGGCGGCGTTGCGCCATCTGGTCGGAGTTCTGTTGCACCAGCCGATGGTGCGCTCCCGCGAACTCGCCCGCAACGGCGATCAGGATGCCTTCCTGGCCGGCCTCGACGCCGTGTTCGGGCTCAAGGTTGCTCTTCCGGAAACGTCTTCCGTCGACCTCTAGTTGTTTCTGCCGCGCGCGGCGACGATCCAGCTATCGATCACCGTCTCGTTCGACACGATCACCAACTCGTTGGCCAGATTCACCGCATTGCAGACATGGTTCGGGGCGACCCTGAGCACCGTTCCGCGCACCGGCGGAGCCTCCCCAGGCGGGAATGCGACGGTGGCGTGGTGCTCAGAGAGCGCGACGATCCGGGCATCCGGGTAGTCGGGCAACCGCCCGCCCCCGGTGACCCAGCGCGGCTGGTCGGCGCCGAGAACCTTGCTTCCCGCGTCGATGATGGCGTTCTGCCCTGAGCGGCTGACCACGGTCGCGCGTGCAGTGAGCGCGACGTCGGCAAAGGAGCAGCTGCCGAGCTCGACCTGCTGGGCGTCGTTGAAGACGTAGACGCCCGGACGCATCTCGGTGAGCACGCTCGGGTCGGCATCCGCCATGGTCGGGGTCGACCCGCCGCTCCGCACCGGGACGTCGATACCGAGGCGTTCGATCGAGGCGGCGGCTCCGGCGATCGCCTCCGCTTCCTCCCGCGCGGCCTTCGCTCGCCCCTCCAGCGCGTAGCCGTGCCCCGGAAAGGTGAAGACCCCCGCCACGTCGAACCCGGCGCGTACGGCCGCCGTGGCGATCGCGCCGGCGTCTCCCGGCTGCACTCCGCTGCGGTGATGCCCGCTGTCGACCTCGATCATCAGCCGTACGCCGCTCTCTGCGAGTCCCGACGCGAGCTCGGTCACACCGTCGATCGAATCGACCCCGAGGGTGAGCGTCGTGCGTTCGGCCACCGCGCGAAGCCGGGCCGAGCGAGACGGCGTGGCCCAGACCGGGTAGGCGAGAAACAGATCGGTGAAGCCGGCGGCGGCGAACACCTCGGCCTCCCCCACCGTCGCGACGGTCAATCCCACAGCCCCCAGCTCAGTCTGACGCCGCCCGATTTCAATCACCTTGTGCGTTTTGGCGTGGGGCCGCAGGGCGATCCCGCGCTCGGCCGCGCTGGTCGCCGTGCGTTCCAAGTTGCGGCTCATCAGATCGATGTCGACGGCGAGGAACGGGGTGTCTGGTGCGTCGGCCGGAAGGTGCATCATGCACTCAACTCTTTCAGCGACGGCAACAGAGGGCAAGGATGCGGGCCACCCGCGTGGTCTCGTAGGCTGACACCGACGAATGAGCGAGGTGCCTGCGATGACAACCCCCACCGGCCTGACGACCCTGCCGTTCACCCCGCGACCGATCCACACCGACCGCCTGCTACTGCGCCCCCTCACCGAGGCCGACGTCGACGATGTCTTCGCCTATCAGTCGATTCCCGAGGTCGTTGAGTTTCTGCCCTGGCCGGTGCGCAACCGTGCGGAATCGCGGGCGCACACGCTCGAGCGCTCCCACTTCACCCAGCTGAAGGACGACAACGACCGGCTGGTGCTGGGCGTGGAACTCCGGGCCGACGACGCCACGGGCGACGAAAAGCCCGGCCAGGTGATTGGCGATCTCAGTGTGTTTCTCGGCAGCGGCGCCAACGCCCAGATTGAGATCGGCTGGGTCTTTCACCCCGATCATCAGCGCAAGGGCTACGCGACAGAGGCGGCCAGGGCGCTGCTCGACCTCGCCTTCGCCCAGATCGGCGCGCACCGCGTGTTCGCCCGCCTCGATCCGCACAACACGGCCTCCGTCGCCCTCTGTCAGCGGCTCGGCATGCGGCAAGAGGCCTATTTTCGGGAGAGCGAGATCTTCAAGGGCGCCTGGGGCGACCTGGCGATCTACGCGATTCTGAATCGCGAGTGGGCGGACGAGGCGTAGCGTTCAGCGGCCGGGTCGCCGGGTCTCGACAGGCTCGACCACCGGTGCAGCGGTCGCGATCGCGAGCAGCGGCAGCGTGCGGTTTTGAAAGTGCGTCGTCAGCACCACCGAGCTGCGCGTGCGCTTGACCACTTTGGTGCGCATCATGGTGTCGAAGACGCGCTGCAGGTCGGCGTTCGACCGGGCCACGATCCGCACGACGATGTCGCTGTCGCCCGAGGTCGTGTACATGTCGAGGATCTCGGGAATCTGCTGCAGCCAGGCGTAGGCCGTGGTGTGCCCGAGGTCTTGATCGATCTCGACGTGGCAGATCGCCGTCACCGGATAACCGAATGCCGACGCGTCGAGCGTCGGCTCGAATTTTCGGATGACACCGCTCTCGTGCATCCGATTGAGCCGCGCCTGCACGGTCGGCCGCGCGACACCCAGTCTCCGCGCGGCCTCCACGACGCTGGTGTTTGGCTCGTCGGTGTAGAGCTTGACGATCGCGTAGTCGAGGGCGTCTGCTTTCGTTTCGGACATGTCCCTAACAATCTGTAAGGTTTACCAAGAGAAACTGTCCCCAAACAGTACAGCGTGCGGGGTCAAAATGAGTCAAGTTGCTGACTCATCTGAAGCCTCGCTAGCATCAGCAACATTGTCGCCGTTGACACTCCTGTGTAGCGGCGTATCCACTAACAGAGGTTGTACAGATGGTTTTCCAACGCGAGACGATCGGGAATCTTCCCGCTTACAAGCAGGGCGTTGCGCCCGGCGATTCCGGCGCTTTCAAGCTTTCCAGCAACGAGAACCCGTTCTCCCCGCTGCCCTCGGTCGTGGCGAGTCTGGCCGACGCGCTGGGAAACATCCACCTGTACCCGAGCATGGCTGCGCCGGAAGTCACCGCGCGTATCGCGAAGCGGTACGACGTGCAGCCCGACAACCTGGCCTTCGGCGCCGGCTCGGTCGAGGTTGCCTCCCAGCTGATTCACGCGAGCGCAGGTGACGGCGACGAGGTCATCTTCGCCTGGCGTTCCTTCGAGGCGTACCCGATTCTGGTGCAGGTCGCCGGGGCCACTCCGGTTCCGGTTCCGCTGACCGCTGACGAGCGCCACGACCTGCCGGCCATGGCCGCGGCGATCACCGCACGCACCCGGCTGATCTTCGTCTGCAACCCGAACAACCCGACCGGCGCAACAGTCACCACCGCCGAACTTCATGCCTTCATGGAACGCGTGCCGGCCGAGGTTCTCGTCGTCGTCGACGAGGCTTACGTGCACTTCAACACCGACCCGGATTCGGCCATCGGAATCGACTTCTTCAACCAGTACCCGAACGTCGCAGTGCTGCACACCTTCTCGAAGGCCTACGGGCTGGCGGGTCTGCGTCTCGGCTACGCGATCGCGCCGGCCGACGTCGCCGCCAACCTGCGCCGCGTCTCGGTGCCGTTCGCGGTCACCGACCTGGCACAGCGCGCGGCCGTCGCCTCACTGAACGCCGAAGCCGAGCTCAGCGAGCGCATCGACACGATCGTCGCCGAGCGGGCGCGTGTGCTTCTCGGCCTTCGCGCGCTCGGCGTGAGCGTGGCCGATTCGCACGCGAACTTCGTCTGGCTCCGCACCGGCGACGAGACCGATCGGGTCAACGCGGTGTTCGTGGCCAACGGCATCCTGGCCCGCGCCTTCAGCGGCGAGGGAATTCGCGTTTCCATCGGCTCCGTCGAGGCGAACGACCGATTCCTTCAGGCCGCCTCTCAAGCTTGGTAGTTCGACCCCGGTCGAGCCGCCCTGACCGAACAGCGCCGCGCCTGCGGCCCGCTCGGTATTTCCCTGCATGTGAACATCCTGCATCCGTACCACCCTGCACCGTATTCAAAGGAGAATCCCGCACCATGAACCGACGCAAACTGCTGCCCGCCCTGGGTCTGCTCGCCGTGAGCGCCCTCACCCTCGCCGGCTGCGCCAGCACCGCCGAGACCGGCTCGGGAGACGGCGATGCCGGCTCCAAGAAGATGATCACGATCGGCGTCACCCAGATCGTGGCGCACCCGGCCCTCGACGCCACCCTGGTCGGCTTCAAGAAGGCCCTCACCGAGGCCGGCTACGTCGAGGGAACCGACGTGACCTACGACGAGCAGAACGCTCAGGGCGACCAGGCGACCGCGTCGACGATCGCCGGCAAGTTCAAGGACGACAACGTCGACCTGGTGCTCGCCATCGCCACCCCGACCGCTCAGGCGGCAGCGCAGACGATCACCGACATCCCGGTTCTCTTCACCGCGGTCACCGAGCCGAAGGAAGCCGGCCTCGTCGCCGAATGGGACGCCCCGGGCGCCAACATCACCGGCACGAGCGACCTGAACCCGGTCAAGGAACAGCTTCAGCTGATCAAGGATGTTCTGCCCGACGCGAAGACCGTCGGCATCATCTACAGCTCGGGCGAAGTCAACTCCGACGTGCAGGTCGAGCTGGCCAAGGATGCCGCCAAGAAGTTGGGCCTGACCATCAAGGAGGCGACGGTCACGGTCGCCAGCGAGGTCAGCCAGGCTGCGGAGTCGCTCGGCGACGTCGATGCCATCTATATCCCGACCGACAACAAGGTCACCGAGGGCATCGGGTCGGTCATCCAGTTCGCCGAGGCGAAGCAGATCCCGCTGTTCGGTGCTGAAGGCGGACAGGTCGAAAGCGGCGCTATCGCCACGTACGGCATCGACTACACCGACCTGGGCTTCCAGACCGGCCTGATGGCCGTGCGCATCCTCAAGGACGGCGCCGACCCCGCGACCATGCCCGTCGAGACCCTCGACAAGATCTCGCTGATCATCAACACCGGGGCGGCGGAGCGCATGGGCGTCACCATCCCGGCAGCGGTTCTCGACAAGGCCGACAAGGTCATCGACTAGCGGCCCGCGTCAGAAACGAAGGATAAGAACATGACTGCGGCGGTCGAACTCGGCCTGCTTTACGCAACTATGGCTCTGGGCGTCTACCTGACGTTCAAGATTCTCAACTTTCCCGACCTCACCGTTGACGGAAGTTTCACGACTGGTGCGGCCGTCGCAGCCAAACTCATCATTGACGGCATCTCCCCGATCTGGGCCACCCTCGCGGGTGCCGCAGCGGGTGCTGCTGCGGGGGCGGTCACCGGTCTCCTCTTCACCAAGGGCAAGATCGACGGCCTGCTGGCCGGCATCCTGACGATGATCGCGCTGTACTCGATCAACCTGCGGATCATGGGCAAATCGAATCTTCCGCTGTTGCGTGAAGACACCCTGATGACCCCGCTGCGCGAGGCGAACATGCTCGGCACCGTGTCCGGCATCCTGATCTTCGCCGGCATCGCCGTGGCGATCAAACTGCTGATCGACTGGTTTCTGCACACCGACCTCGGTCTCTCGATTCAGGCCACCGGCAACAACGAGCAGATGATCCGCAGTTTCGGTGTGAACACCGACCGCACCACGATCCTCACGCTCTGCATCTCGAACGCGCTGGTCGCGCTCTGCGGCGCCCTCGTCGCCCAGTACCAGGGCTTCGCGGATGTCGGCATGGGCATCGGCCTCATCCTGATCGGTCTGGCGTCGGTCATCGTCGGCCAGGCCGTGTTCGGCAGCCGCACGATCTTCATCTCGACGATCGCCGTCATCCTCGGCGCCGTCATCTACCGCCTGGTGATCTTCTTCGCGCTGAGCGTCGGCCTGAACCCGAACGACATGAAGCTCATCTCGGCTGTGCTCGTCATCGCCGCGCTGCTGCTGCCGCGCTGGGGATTCCTGAAGAAGATACCGAGCCTGCGCCAACTGCGAACGACCGCAGCCGTGCGGGCGAGTTAGGGGAACGTCATGCTGAAGATCGAACACATCACCAAGACCTTCTTCCCCGGCACCGTCAACGAGCGCATCGCGCTGAACGACGTCTCCCTGCACCTGGCGCCCGGCGACTTCGTCACGGTGATCGGCAGCAACGGAGCCGGCAAGTCGACGCTGCTGAACGCCATTGCCGGCAAGCTCACCCCCGAGACCGGCGACATCTCGATTGACGGCAAGTACGTCAACAAGCTGCGTGACTTCGCTCGGGCCGCCTACATCGGACGCGTCTTCCAAGACCCGATGGCCGGCACCTCGCCCGATCTCACGATCGAGCAGAACCTGGCCATCGCCTGGCGTCGTGGCCGCCCCCGCGGCCTCGCCCAGGCCGTGACAAAGAAGAAGCGCGAGCACTTTGCGACCGAGCTGCTCGCGCTGGAGCTTGGCCTCGAACAACGTCTGAAGGCGAAGGTCGGACTGCTCTCGGGCGGCCAGCGCCAGGCGCTCTCGCTGCTCATGGCGACGTTCACGCAGCCGCGCATCCTGCTGCTCGACGAGCACACGGCGGCTCTCGACCCGCAGCGGGCCGAGCTCGTGACGCGGCTCACGCAGAGCATCGTGGAGAAGGACCGGCTGACCACCCTGATGGTCACGCACAACATGGAGCAGGCGCTGCGGGTGGGCAACCGCCTGATCATGATGCACGACGGTCACATCATCTTCGACGCCGACGAGGCGCTGAAGCGCACCTTGACGGTGAAGGACCTGCTCGCCGAGTTCGAGAAGATCAAGGGCGCGACGCTCGACGACCGCACGCTGTTGGTGTAGCGGACGGGATTTCGACAAGCTCAATCACCGAAAACGGATGCCGACCTGCTGATCGCAGGTCGGCATCCGTTTTTGGTGGAGCTAGCGGTTACGCGCCGCGCAGCCGCTCGGCCAGGAAGGCGTAGAGGTCGGCGAGCGGCACGCGCTCCTGCTTCATGGTGTCGCGGTCTCGCACGGTGACGGCCTGGTCTTCAAGCGAGTCGAAGTCGACGGTGACACAGAACGGGGTGCCGATCTCGTCCTGGCGACGGTAGCGGCGACCGATCGCCCCGGCGTCGTCGAAATCGACGTTCCACGACTCGCGCAGGCTGGCCGCGAGCTCGCGGGCCATCGGCGAGAGGGCCTCGTTGCGGGACAGCGGCAGGATGGCTACCTTGACCGGAGCCAGGCGCGGGTCGAGGCGCAGCACGGTGCGCTTGTCGACGCCGCCCTTCGCGTTCGGCACTTCTTCTTCGTCGTAAGCGTCTACGAGGAAGGCCATCAGCGAGCGGGTGAGGCCGGCTGCGGGCTCGATCACGTAGGGAATCCAGCGCTCGTTCTTCGTCTGGTCGAAGTAGGAGAGGTCTTTTCCGGATGCCTCGGAGTGCGTCTTGAGGTCGAAGTCGGTGCGGTTCGCCACGCCTTCGAGCTCGCCGAACTCGCTGCCCGGGAAGCCGAAGCGGTATTCGATGTCGACGGTGCGCTTGGAGTAGTGCGAGAGCTTCTCGGCCGGGTGGTCGTAGAAGCGCAGGTTCTCGGGGTTGATGCCAAGGCTGGTGTACCAGCCCATGCGCTGCTCGAGCCAGTACTCGTGCCAGGTCTCGTCGGTGCCGGGCTCGACAAAGAATTCCATCTCCATCTGCTCGAACTCGCGGGTGCGGAAGATGAAGTTCCCGGGGGTGATCTCGTTGCGGAAGCTCTTGCCGATCTGGCCGATTCCGAACGGCGGCTTCTGGCGCGAGGCCTGCAGCACGTTGGCGAAGTTCACGAAGATGCCCTGGGCGGTTTCGGGGCGCAGGTAGTGCATGCCGGCTTCGTCATCGACCGGGCCGAGGAAGGTCTTGAGCAGGCCGGAGAAGGCGCGCGGCTCGGTCCAGATGTGACGGTTTCCGCAGTTCGGGCAAGGCAGGTCGTCGAGGCCGTTCTCGGGCGTGCGGCCCTTCTTCTCTTCGAACTCTTCGATCAGGTGGTCTGCACGAAAACGCTTGTGGCAGCTGGTGCACTCGACGAGCGGGTCGCTGAAGACCTCGACGTGGCCGGATGCCTCCCAGACCTTGCGCGGCAGAATGACCGAGGAATCCAGTCCGACGACGTCGTCGCGCGAGGTGACCATGAAGCGCCACCACTGCTTCTTGATGTTCTCTTTGAGCTCGACGCCGAGGGGTCCGTAGTCCCACGCTGAACGCGAGCCCCCATAGATTTCACCAGCCTGGAAGACAAACCCGCGGTGGCGGGCGAGGGCAATGACGGAATCGAGACGGGAGGGTGCGGCCACGGTGGCTCCAATGGTCGAGAGGTGGCTAAAGCCAGAAACAGGGATCAGGCCAGTTTAGCGATCCGCCTGAGTGCCCGCTGGTCAGCGCCCGCGGGCTGGCGAGCTCGGCGGCGCCGGTGAATCCGCTTGAATGGTGGAATGACTTCAACGCCCAGCCCCGCTACTCCACGGACCGGCGGTTCGCTGCCCGACATCCTGGTCGCGGCGATCGCGCTCATCCGTGACCGCCGAGTGCTGATGGTGACCGCGCGCGGACGCGACGTGATCTACATGCCGGGCGGCAAGATCGACGCCGGCGAGAGCGCGGCGGAGGGAGCGGCGCGCGAGGCGTGGGAGGAGGTCGAACTCCAGCTCGATCCCGCTGCCTTGACCGAGATGTTCACCGTGGTGATTCAGGCGCACGGCGAACCCGACGGGCGTTTGGTGCGCATGCAGGTTTTTGCCGCAGAGACGGATGCCGAGCCGCGGCCGTCGGCGGAGGTCAGCGCCCTGCACTGGGCGAGTACGGCCGACCTGTTCCGCTGCCCACCGGCCGGTGGCGAGGTGTTGCGCTTGCTCGCGGAGCAGAACCTGATCGACTAATCCGTTGGTCGAGCCTGTCGAGACCCGGTGACCGGCTTGAGAGACCAGGTCACGTGATTTCGACAGGCTCAATCACCGATCGGTCAGTGCACGTACTCCAGCAGATCGAGCCCGACCTGCCGCATCCCGTCGAGCACGGCCAGCCGGGAGATCACGCCCGTGTCGGCGTACGTCAGTGAGACCGCATAGGTCACGCCCGCCCGCGGCCCGCGCAGGATGCCGATCTCGCTGCGCACCCCGGCATCCGCGCCGGTCTTGTTGACCAGCAGAAGCCCGTGGTCGCCGGTGCGGTGAGCGTGCGGATCGAGGCCGAACGCACTCGCCACCATCGACAGGTCGGAGTTCAGCGAGAGCCAGCCGAGCACCCGTTCGCTCGCCTCGGCGTCGACGACTTCGCCGCGCGCGAGGGCGGTGAGCAACCAGGTGAGTTCTCTCGCGCATCCGACCGAGAGGTGCGGGGCGTCGTCGGGTCCGCGTTTGTCGCGCACAAGATCGAGCAGGGCCGAGCGGGTCAGACCGAGCGACTCGGCGCGATCGCGCACGGCTTCAAGGCCGACCGCGCGAATCAGAACATTAGTCGCCAGGTTGTCATTGGATGCCCCGACCAGGGCGGCGAGATCGGCGACCGGTAGCGACGGTGCCTGCAGGTGCTGCCAGACCCCCGAGCCACCGACCGAGTCGGCCGCGGTGCGGTCGAGCAGTGTGTACATTCCGAAGTCGGCGTCGCGCAGCTTCGCGGCGACCTCGACGAGCAGCAGAATGGTGCCGATTCCGGCGCTCGGCATGACGACGTGGTCGTCGATCGAGAACAGTTCGCGCCCCGACACCAGGTCGGTCGCCCGCGCAGACACCTGCACGCCGTTCAGAGCCAGCTCGCCGAGCGCCTGGAATCCGCGCGCAAAATTATCGTGGGCATCCGCGCCCTGGTGCTTGCCCCGGCGCTCGTCCGCGTGCCGAGAGCGGCGTGCAGATTCTTGGGCTGGCGTGGCCATGTCGGCGGTCCTTTTGTCGTTCGGGCGGCAAGTCCCCCGCGAACACACTAACTCACGCCCCCGACACACGGAATGGGTGGGTGGGCGGGGGCGTGAGCGCGCGAGCTACCAGATGGTGACGCGCTCGGCCGGATCGAGCCAGAGCTCGTCCTGCTCGACGACTCCGAACGCCGCGTAGAAGTCGTCGATGTTGCGGACGATCTGGTTGCAACGGAACTCGTTCGGCGAGTGCGGGTCGATGGCGAGCAGGCGCACGGCCTCTTCGTCGCGCATCTTCATCTGCCAGGCCTGCGCCCAGGAGAGGAAAAAGCGCTCGGCGCCGGTGAAGCCGTCGATCACCGGAGGCTCCTCGCCTCCGAGCGAGAGCAGGTAGGCCTTCCACGCGATCGAGAGACCGCCGAGGTCGCCGATGTTCTCGCCAATGGTGAGAGCGCCGTTGACGTGGTTGCCCGGAACCTGCTTCGGCTCAAGCGCGTCGAACTGCGCGATCAGGGAGGCGGTGCGCTCCTCGAATGCGGCCCGGTCGGCTTCGGTCCACCAGTCGGTGAGGCGTCCGTCGCCGTCATACTTCGAGCCTTGGTCGTCGAAGCCGTGCCCGATCTCGTGCCCGATCACTGCGCCGATCGCGCCGTAGTTGGCCGCGGCATCCCGAGCCTCGTCGAAGAACGGCGCCTGCAGGATCGCGGCGGGAAAGACGATCTCGTTGAAGCCGGGGTTGTAATAGGCGTTGATCGTCTGCGGGGTCATGAACCACTCGTCGCGGTCGAGCGGCTTGCCGATCTTGCCGAGTTCGCGCTGGAACTCGAACTCGCTCGCCGCACGCACATTTGCGATGAGATTGTCGGCGTCGATCGACAGCGTCGAGTAGTCGCGCCACTTCACCGGGAAACCGATCTTCGGCGTGAACTTGTCGAGCTTGTCGAGTGCGCGCTCGCGCGTTTCTGCGGTCATCCAATCGAGCGTGGTGATGCTCTCGCGGTAGGCCTCGACGAGGTAGTCGACCAGCACATCCATGCTGGCCTTGGCACTGGACTTGAAGTGCCGGTCGACGTAGATGCGGCCGACGGCCTCGCCGAGTGCGCCCTCGACGAGCGAGACGCCGCGCTTCCACCGGTCACGGATCTGCGGGGTGCCGGTGAGGGTGCGGCCGTAGAAGTCGAAGTTCGTCTCGACGAAGTCGCTCGACAGGTAGGCGGCCGACGAGCGGATGACTTGCCAGCGCAGCCAGTCCTGCCAGGATTCCAGGCGGGGCTCGGTCAGCAACTCGGCCAATCCGGCGACGAAGCTCGGCTCGCGCACGACGACCTCGGTGAAGGACCCGGTGGGGGCGTCGAGGCCGGTGAGCCAGAGGTCGAGGTCGGCGCCGGCGGCGAGTGCCGACACCTGGTCCCAGTCGCGCAGGTTGTAGGTCTTCTCGCTGTCGCGGGTGGTCACGTTGTCCCAGTGGTGCCCGGCAAGCGCGGTCTCGAGATCGAAAACGCGCTGAGCGCGTTCCGCGGCGTCGGCGACCCCCGCGAGGGTGAACATCCGCTCGATGAATGTCAGGTAGGCCGTGCGTACTTCGGCGAATTTCTCGTCGCGGAAGTAGGACTCGTCGGGTAGGCCGAGGCCGCCCTGCTCGACGAAGACGAGGTAGCGCTCCGGGTTGCCCGGGTCGTTGTCGACGTAGAGCTGGAAGGCACCGGGCACGCCGGCCCGTTCGAGCTGGCCGAGAGTGCTGACGAAGCTGGGGATCGACGTGATCGTGTCGACGGTCGCGAGGTCGGCTGCGAGCGGCGTGGCACCGAGTGCTTCGATGCGGGCTTCGTCGATGAAGCTGGCATAGAGGTCGCCGAATTTGCGCTCTTCGGTGCCCGGTTCGGCGTTCTGTGCCTCGAGGATGATCTCCTGCACCGCCTTCTCGGCGCCCTCGGCCAGCAGGTAGAACGACCCCCACCTCGCCTTGTCGGACGGGATCTCGGTGCGGGCGATCCATTTGCCGTTGACGTGCCTGAAGAGGTCGTCTTGCGGGCGAACCGCCGGGTCGAGTTCTGCTCTGTCGATACCGGATGCGAGGGGAGCGTCAGTCATGCCTCCACCCTATTCGGCGCACGACCATTTTCGGTGGTTGAGGAGCGAGCGACTCCGTCGGGCGCTCCTCAACCACCGGCTCAGCGCAGTTGCGCGAATTCCTCGGCCCGGGCCGTCGGGCCCGCCACCAGGATGGTGTCGCCGAGGTGCAGCACCGTGTCGGTGTCGGCGTTCACCCATTCGGCGTCGCCGCGTTTGAACGCGGTGATCGTCACGCCGTACTGCGCCCGCACGCCGGTGTCGCCCAGGCGCTTGCCGAGCACCGCCGAGTTCGGCTCCATTTTGACCATGGCGTAATTCGCATCGATTTCGACGTAGTCCTGGGCGGCGCCGCGCACGAGGTGAGCCACCCGCCGACCCATATCCTTCTCGGGGTAGATCACATGCTTCACACCGAGCTGCTCAAGAATCTGACCGTGCGGATCGCTCACCGCCTTGGCCCAGATCACCGGGATGCCGAACCGGATGAGCAGGGAGGTGGTCAGGATGCTGGCCTGAATGTCGCTGCCGATCGAGACGACCACGCGGTCGAACTCGTGCACGGCCAGCTGGCGCAACACCTCTTCGCGCGTCGAATCGGCCCGCACCACCTGGGTGAGCTTGCCGTTCAGGCCTTGCACGATCTCTTCGTCGGCATCGATGCCGAGGACCTCGGTGCCCGACGCCATGAGCTCGAGGGCAAGCGAGGCTCCGAATCGGCCGAGCCCGATCACGGCGACCGAGTCGGCCTCGGCAATGCGACTCGACCGTTCCTCATTGAAAAAACCAAACTTAACCAATGACCGGCCTTTCCTTGGGGTATTCGTAGAGCAGCGGGCGCTGTTTGAGCGCGATGGCGGTGCCGAGCGTGAGCGGACCGAGGCGTCCGATGAACATCAGCAGCACGAGCACGACCTGCGCCGCCGCCGGCAGGGTGGGGGTGATGCCGGTCGACAGCCCGACGGTGCCGAAGGCGCTGACCACCTCGAACAGGATCTTGTCGAGATCGAGATCGGTCATCAGCATCAACACGACGGTGGCCGCCATGACGAGGGCGACCGCCAGAAGCACGATCGTGATGGCCTGTCGGTGCACGGCGCGCGACAGCCGCTTGCCGAAGATGTTCACCGCCGACTGCCCGCGCAGCTCGGTGACCATGATGAAGAACAACACGGCGAACGTTGTCACCTTGATACCGCCCGCGGTTCCGGCCGGGCCGCCACCGATGAACATGAGAACGTCCATGCCGAGCCAGCTGGCCGAGTGCATCTGGCCGATGTCAATGCTGTTGAAGCCCGCCGTACGGGTCTGCACCGATTGGAAGAAGGCGGCAAGCACCTTGCCACCGGCATCCATCGGTCCGAGCGTTCCGGGGTTGGTCCACTCGATCACGAGGATGTACACGGTGCCGCCGGCGAGCAGCAGACCGGTGCCGACGAGCATGATCTTGGTGTTCATCGACCAGTGCAGCGGCTTCCTGAATTCCTTGCGCAGCTGCATGATCACCGGAAATCCGATGCCGCCGAGGATGATCGCCCCGGCAATCGGCAGGGAGATGAACGGGTCGGTGGCGAATCCCATCAGATTGTCGCTGAACAGGGCGAAGCCGGCGTTGTTGAACGCCGACACCGAGTGGAAGAGCCCGAGCCAGACGGCGTAGCCGAAGTCTTCGCCGTAACCGAGCCAGAACCGTGGGGTGAGCAGCAGAAAGACCACGAGCTCGATCGTGAAGGTGATGCGCAGGATGCCGCGCACGAGCCCGCGCACATCGTCGAGTCCCACACTCTTGGCTTCGGCCGCCGCAGTGATCCGACCGCGGATCGAGAGTTTGCGCGCGAGCACGAGACCGATCAACGACGCGAAGATCATGATGCCGAGTCCGCCGACCTGGATGAGCAACAGAATGACGACATGACCGAACGGCGTCCAGTAGGTGAGTGTGTCGACCACGGCGAGTCCGGTCACGCAGACGGCCGAGGTAGCGGTGAACAGTGCCTCGATGAAGCTGGCGCCGCCCGGACCGGTCGTTGAGATCGGCAACAGGAGCAGCACTGTTCCGATCAGGACGGCGAGGGCGAAACCGCCGACGACGGCCTGGGCCGGATGCGGGCGCCAGCCAGCCAGCCAGTTCGGCACCCCGCCGGGGCGGCGGCGTGACCGAATCCGGGTGCTGTCGCGTGTTCCGCGGGCACCGGCGTCTTTTATCACGCCGATCACTCTAGTGACCGCCACTGGGTTTCCCTGTGGGCTGTGCTTGGATGGACACACAATGAACACCGTTCTGAACGTCATCTGGTTGGTGCTCTCGGGCTTCTGGCTCTTTCTCAGCTACATGCTCGCGGGAATCATCTGCTGCATCCTGATCATCACGATTCCGTTCGGGATCGCGTCGTTCCGCATCGGCTTCTATGCCCTCTGGCCGTTCGGGCGTCGTGTGGTCAGCCGCCCCGATGCCGGGGTCTTCTCGTTTCTCGGCAACGTGATCTGGGTGATCGTGGCCGGCATCTGGATCGCGATCGAGCACATCCTGAGCGGCATCGCGCTCTGCATCACGATCATTGGGATTCCGCTCGGCATCGCCAACTTCAAGATGGTGCCGATCGCGCTGATGCCCCTCGGCAAGGAGATCGTCGACGTCAACGACCCGCGCGCGGTGATGGTCTAGCGCGCTCGGTGTCAGCACATGACGCAACGATTGCGCAGCTGTCACCGCAAGACGCACAGAATGTGCGTCATCTGCTGACACTTGCGTCTTCTGCTGCACGTCGCTGCAGCACATCCAGCGGCTCGTAGGATCGAAGCATCAAACTTCTCCGCCGCGCCCCCATGGATCGTGAGATCCTGCGCCTTGCCGTCCCCGCGCTCGGCGCCTTGATCGCCGAGCCCCTCTTCTTGCTCGCCGACTCGGCGATGGTCGGCCACCTGGGTGAGACACCGCTCGCCGGCCTCGGCCTGGCCAGCGCGGTGTTGCAGACGATCATCGGACTGATGGTCTTTCTCGCGTACACGACAACACCGGCCGTGGCTCGCTGGCTCGGCGCGGGCAATCGGCGCCGAGCCGTCTCGGTCGGCATCGACGGGCTCTGGCTCGCCCTCGGCCTCGGCGTGCTGCTCGGCGTCGTCGGCTGGTTCACGACTCCCCTGCTGGTCGGCGCATTCGGCGCGAGTGAGGCAGTCACCGCGGATGCCGCCAGCTACCTGTCGATCTCGATGTTCGGCATCCCGGCCATGCTGCTGGTGTTCGCGGCGACCGGTCTGCTGCGCGGCCTGCAAGACACGCGCACGCCGCTCTATGTAGCCGGTTTCGGTTTCGCGGCGAACATCGTGCTCAACTTTCTGTTCATCTATGTCCTCGGGCTCGGCATCGCCGGCTCGGCGCTCGGCACCGTTGTCGCGCAGTGGGCAATGGTGCTCGTCTATCTCGCCGTCGTCGTGAAGCACGCCCGGCGCGACGGCGCGAGCCTGCGTCCGCATCGCGCCGGAATGCTGCTCGGCGCCGCGTCGGGCGGCTGGCTGTTCCTGCGTACGGTGAGCCTTCGCGCGGCGATGCTGCTCGCCGTGTTCACGGCGACCGGTCTCGGCTCGGCCGATCTGGCCGCCTTTCAGATCGCGATGACGCTCTTCGCCACCCTCGCGTTCGCCCTCGACGCGCTGGCAATCGCGGCCCAGGCGCTCGTCGGGCGCGACCTCGGCGCCGGCGATGTGCACAGCGTGCGTGCGGTGCTGCGCCGCTGCCTCGAATGGGGAATCGCGGGCGGCGCGGTGCTCGGCCTGGTGGTGATCGCCGTGAGCGGCATCCTCGGCTCTCTGTTCACGAGTTCGGCGGAGGTTGCGGCACTACTCCCGCCGACCCTGATCGTGTTGGGACTCTCTGTGCCCCTCTGCGGGCTCGTGTTCGTGCTCGACGGCGTGCTGATCGGGGCCGGCGACGCCCGGTATCTCGCGCTCACCGGCATCCTGAACTTCGCCGCCTTCGTGCCCCTTGCGCTACTGGTGCGAGCCTGGGCACCGCCCGGGGCGCTCGGCCTCGCGCTGCTGATGGCAGCGTTCGTGTTCGGCTACCTCGGCGCCCGCGCACTCACACTCGGTCTGCGGGCTCACGGGTCGCGCTGGATGGTCGTCGGCGCGCGACGCTGACTCCGCGCGCGCATCACTGCGCGAATCGCGACGGACTCAATGATGATAGACATGAATGCAGACGGCACGTCCGGGCACTGATCATCAACCGATTTTCATCCGCGTGTGTCCGACGGAGGTGAGTCGTTCGCCCCCGGAGAGGACATCTTGGGATTCGGAACAGCTGTCGCGCTCCGTTCAATCGGAGCGACCGCGGCCTTCGCGGCGACGGTCTGAATGTCGTGACGATCTCTGGAATGCCGCCTGAGAACTCGCCGACGACCGGCGATCTCCTCGATGGCCGCTACCTCCTCGACTCCCGCATCGGAGAAGGGGGGATGGGCGTCGTCTACCGTGCCCGCGACGAGACCCTGGGCCGTACGGTCGCGGTGAAGATCTTCCGCGAATCCGCCATGGATGCCGCACGGACCACGTCGGAGACCCGACTTCTTGCTGCACTGAACCATCCGTCGTTGGTGACTCTCTTCGAAGCGCAGACGGGGGCGGGGCGGGCGAACTATCTCGTGATGGAGTATGTCGAAGGTCCCACGCTCCGCGAGCGGATCTCGGACGGGCCGCTGGCACCCAAGGACGTCGCGGCGATGGCACGAGATCTCGCGGAGGCGCTGCATGTCGTGCACGATGCCGGCGTCGTGCACCGCGACATCAAACCCTCCAACGTGCTGCTTCGCCGCTCACCCGTTCCCGGAGAGGTATACCGGGCGAAGCTCGCTGACTTCGGGATCGCCTACCTGATCGACTCCACGCGCCTGACAACCCCGGGAACCCTTGTCGGGACCGCGGCGTACCTGAGCCCGGAGCAGGTGCAGGGTGAGGAGCCGGCGCCCGCCTCAGATATCTATGCCCTCGGGCTGGTTCTGGTCGAAGCGCTCACCGGCACACGCGCGTTTCCGCAGACGGGCATCCACGAGGCCGCTCTCGCCCGGCTGAGCCGCGACCCGGACATCCCCGGCACCCTCGGGTATGCGTGGAAAACACTGTTGACCGCGACAACCTCCAGGGACCCCGCACAACGACCCACCGCTCTTGAGGTCGTCGTCGCCGCCACACGGCTGAACGACCCGACGCCACATGACTCTCCCGAGATGACCAGCACGCCGCCCGCCACAGCGGGCATCACGGTTCCCATTTCAGCCGAGGCGGCGCCCACCCGCACGTTAAAGATGCCAGAGAGTGACCTGACCCAGCCGACGATCCGGTTCGAGAAACCAGCCGACGACTCGGCCCCCGCTGCTCCCGATGGCTCCAGACCGCGCTCACGGATACGCCGGTGGCAGGTGATCGCCGCGGTCGTCGCTCTCGTCGTGGTCGCCGTCGTCGTCGGGCTGCTGATCTCGTCGTTCGGAGAGTCAACACCCGCTGGTGCTCCCGCCTTGCCAACGCTGGAAGGCCCCGTCTACACCCACATGCAGGACCTGATGGAAGAAGTCACCCCATGACGCGCGCACGATTCGCCGCGACGGCGACGGCGACGGCGCTTGCGCTCGGTCTCGGTCTCGGTCTCGGAGGATGCACCGGGAGCCCGCCGGAGATCACTTCCGGCACCAGCGTACTCATGCAGTCGACCGTCGTGGCCGCAGCGAATCAGGCGGCAGCCAGCGACCCCACCGGCGCACTCGCCACCCTCGACTCCCTGCAGAGCCAACTGGATCAAGCAACCGCCACGGGCGACATCTCCACCGAACGAGCCGCCGCCATCCAGCAGGCGGTCGACCAGGTGCGCGCCGACCTGAACGAACTCACCACGCCCGAGACCGCCGTGCCAGCGACCACTGCGCCCGAACCGGAACCCGCGACTCGCGAAGACAAGGGAAACAAAGGGAACAAAGGCGACAAGGACAGCAAAGGCAACGGCAAGAACAAATAGCGTCCACCCTCTGGTGGCGGTGCCGGTCTGGAGAGTCCGCGCTTACCGCAGATGCACCGTGTAACGCAGCTGCGTCGTTCTCGGCGAGGGCTCTGCGCGAACCAAGTCAAGAGCCACTCGGCCCGCGTCCACACCTCGAACAAGCGGATTCCAGAGCCGAACAGCACGGGCGACAGCGCGATATGGAACTCGTCGATCAAGCCGGCATTGAGATACTCCACAATCGTCTCTCCGCCGCCCGCGATGCGGACGTCTTGCTCTCCGGCGACCTCGCGGGCGCGGTCGAGCGCTGCTCTCCGCCGCACGGCGCGACACCATCGATGAGTTGATCGACGTGACTGCCTCAATCCCCCGCGGGCGGCGGCGCCGTGGTGTTACCGGCATGGAAGACACTGCTGAAGCAGGTGTCCTGCGGATGCCCGCCGGCCAACATCTGCACGAGAGCCTCACCGGCGGCACGCCCCTTGGCCGCCGAGGGCTGCACGAGCGTCGTCAGATCGTAGGGCGCGAGGCCATCGACCCGCACGCCGTCGAAGCCGAGCACGCTGACATCCTGAGGAACACGCAGTCCGAGCTCTTCGGCCGCCCGGATCACACCGGCGGCCAGCAGATCGCTCTGCGCGATCACGGCGGTCGGGCGGGTGTGCCGGTCGCCGAGCAGCGCCAGCCCGGCGAGCCGGCCTTCTTCGACATCGCTCGCCGCGGCGGTCACTCCGCCGATTCCTGGGAACACGGCCCTGGCGCCTGCGATGCGCTCGCTCGTCGTCGCCGACGTGCTCGCGGCCTCGCGCTCCGGTGTCAATGGACCGCGGCTGCGATCGGGGTCGAGTGGCAGGGTCACCAGCGAGACTGCGCGGTGACCGAGTGCGAAGAGATGTTCGGCCCCGCGACGGGTGGCATCCTCGTTGTCGATTGAAATCAGGATCACGTCGTCACCGGCATCGCCCTCAATGGCCACCATCGGGATTCCGCGTTGGCGCAACACGTCGACCGTGTGCGCGAGCCGCGGGCTGCAGCCGATCAGCGCCACGGCGTCGACCGGCGCACTTCCGACGCTGACGGCGCCGTCGCCCGTGTCGGTCAGCAGCAGGAGGCCGGCGCCGAGCGGTGCGATTCCCTCGGAGAGGCCGTCGAGCATCTGAATCTTCACGGGATCGAGAAACGCGGCGCGCACCCGTTCCTCGAGCACGACCCCGACGATTCCGGAGCGGCCGCGGCGCAGTGACTGGGCACGCGGGTCAGGACCGGCATAGTCCAGCTCGGCGGCGGCGGCCAGCACGCGGGCCTTGGTCGCGTCGGACACCGGGCCGGAGCCGCTGAACGCGAGCGATGCCGTCGACGACGACACACCGGCCAGCCGGGCGACGGCGGCCAGAGTGGGCCGGGCGGATGAGTCAGAGGGCATGGGAGTCCTTGCGAGTGGTGCGCGTTTCGCGATAGCTTAGTCGAATCGATTCGATCGAATCGATTCGACAATTCATTCTGTCACGTGCCGGCCACGTGCCGTGAATGGATGCCCACCCCGCGGCCCAGCCGTCGATCGTCTCGCTTCGGTTCGATCACCCGCACGACCCCCGCTCGCTCCACAGCTCAGGAATCTCACCATGTCGCAGTCCACCCCCGCCCCCGGCAAGGCCGCCTCGTCGAGGTCGACCAACGACGGTGCTCCCCGCGATCCGAGCGCAAGCACCCTCGCCTCGACCGACTCCCCAGACTCCCCGGCCGCCGCGGCCCTGTCCCGGCGCGCCCTGCTCCGGTGGCGCAACGCCGTCTTCGTCGTCTTCCTGCTCAGCGGGCTCTGTGTGGCGAGTTGGGTGTCGCGGGTTCCGGCCGTACGTGACGGCCTCGGCCTCAACACCGCCGCAGTCGGCATCCTGATATTCGGCCTGTCCGCCGGCTCGGTCATCGGCCTGATCTGCGCCACCTGGATGCTCGCCCGCTTCGGCGCCCGCCGAGCCATGATCACGAGCTTCGCGATCACCGCGGTCGGCCTCGTCGCCGTCGGATTGGGAGCAGGCCTGGTCGCCTCCTTCCCAATCGCCTTCGTCGGGCTCGCCCTGGTCGGCTTCGGCATGGGCTCGGTCGACGTGATGATGAACGTCGAGGCCGCCTCCGTCGAACGTGAGATCGGCAAGACCCTGATGCCCCTGATGCACGCCTGCTTCAGCCTAGGCACCGTGGTCGGCGCGCTGATCGGCGCCGGCGCATCCGCTCTCGGCGTTGACGTCGCCGGGCACCTGATCGGCATGGCCGTTCTCGTCATGGTGGGGGCGATCGTCTCGGTGCGCTTCATTCCGATGCGGCCAGAACTCGGTGACGTGCCCACGACGACCGGCGCGACGGATGCGACGGACACGACCGTCTCGAAGGCTCCGGCCTGGCGCGAGAGACTCCGCGAAGGCCTGGCGGTCTGGGCCGACATGCGCCTCATCTTGATCGGTGTCGTCATGCTCGGCATGTCCTTTGCCGAGGGGTCGGCCAACGACTGGATCGCCCTGGCCGCCGTCGATGGCCACGATCTGAGCAAGACGAGCGGCGCACTGGTCTTCGGGGTGTTCGCGGTTGCAATGACGACCGGTCGCGTGATTGGCGGCCCCGTGATCGACCGCTTCGGGCGTGTGCTCGTACTGCGCGTCTGCGCCGTGATGGGCGTCGTCGGACTGCTGCTCTTCATCCTCGCCCCGACCGACTGGATGCTCTACGTCGGCACCGTGCTCTGGGGAATCGGCGCCTCGCTCGGCTTCCCGGTCGGCATGTCGGCCGCGGCGGATGACCAGAAGCACGCCGCGGCCCGTGTGAGCGCCGTCGCCATCATCGGCTACACCGCGTTTCTCGTCGGCCCGCCGGTGATCGGACTGCTCGGCGAAGCCGTCGGCATCCTGAACGCCCTCTACCTGATCCTGGTGCTCATGGTGCTCGCCGGCCTGGCCGCGCCGGCCGTGCGCGAGCGGGTGGGTGCGCGCGCCAAGAAGTAACGAGGTCGGCGAGTCCGTGCGGGGCCCGCCCGCGCACGCGATTCCCATCCGAAGCGGTTAAGCTCTTCGGGTGCGTCTCGTAATAGCCCAGTGTTCCGTCGACTACGCCGGGCGTCTCAACGCGCACCTGCCGTTGGCCACCCGCCTGCTCATGCTCAAAGCCGATGGCAGCCTGCTCATCCACTCCGATGGCGGCTCCTACAAGCCCCTCAACTGGATGAGCCCGCCCTGCTCCCTGGCCGAGGTTCAGCCCGAAGATGACCAGACGGATGCCGGCATCACCGCCATCTGGAAGGTCACCCACGCCAAGACCGCCGACGAACTCACGGTGAACCTCTACGAGGTGCTCCACGATTCGGCGCACGAACTCGGCATCGACCCCGGCCTGATCAAGGACGGCGTCGAGTCGCAGCTGCAGAAGCTCCTGGCCGAACACATCCACCTGCTCGGCGAGGGCCACACCCTGGTGCGCCGCGAGTACATGACGGCGATCGGCCCGGTCGACATCCTGGCTCAGGATGCCTCGGGCAAGTCCGTCGCCGTCGAACTCAAGCGGCGCGGCGACATCGACGGCGTCGAGCAGCTCACCCGCTACCTCGAGCTGATGAACCGCGACCCTCACATCGCGCCGGTCACCGGTGTTTTCGCCGCCCAGGAGATCAAGCCGCAGGCCAGGAAGCTGGCCGAGGATCGCGGCATCCGCTGCCTGTTGCTCGACTATGACGCCATGCGCGGCCTGGACGACACGCAAACCCGACTTTTCTAACGACCGGGCGATCGAGCGCCCTCGGTGATCGAGCCTGTCGACGCTTCTATGGGTCGTGTCAAGTGGCGTTCGCGTTGAGTTTCCTGAAGAGTGAGCGTGCGATGTAGCGCTTGAGGCAGCGCAGGATCTTCTCGGGGGTCTTGCCTTCTTGGGTGCGTTTGGCGACGTAGG